>NZ_CP054836.1:0-317708 GCF_013358405.1 Oricola thermophila | reverse complement strand
ATCTTGCGACCGCACCATCTGATTTCCTTTTCGCTGTCATCTCTCCTCCTCCTTCGCCTGACAGTGCGATCGGCGATGCCGGCGCACATTGACGTCGGTCAATTTGTCGCGTCGGCTTCCCGCGTGGCCAAAGCCCGTCCATTGATAGTATGCAAATATCCGCTAAGGTTCGTTCGATGAGCAAGTATCCGACCACGGAGAATACCGATACGCAGTCCGGCAGGAAGGGGCCGGCCGTCTTGATCGGCGCCATCGTTGCCGCGACGGGCCTCGTCGGCTTCTCCGCCTGGTTTGCAAACGCCGAAAACCTGTTCTGGTCGCTGTTGCAGGCCGGTCTGGCCTGGTGTCTCTAGAAACCGCATGCCGCGCCAATATGACCGGCTGAAATCCTGAACCGAATTCGCTACTGGACTCCCGGAACGACAAGGGGATTTGATGAACATGCGCGCGCTATTCGCAGCACTTATCGTTGTCCTGGGCGTCGCAGGCGCCTGGCTCGGCTACGAGATTTACCGGCAACAGGAGAGTACGTCGGAAGAGCCGTACGGCGTCGCCTTCAACCTGATAGATCACAACGGGCAGCCGATCACGGAAGACGCGTTTCGCGGTCATCCGACTGCAATCTTCTTCGGCTTCACCCACTGCCCCGAGATATGCCCGACCACGCTCTACGAGATGAACGGGTGGTTCGAGGCGCTCGGCGATGAAGGCAAGAACATAAAAGCCTATTTCATTACCATCGACCCGGAACGCGACACGCCGGAGTTTCTCCGCGATTACATAACGGGTGTAACGGACCGCGTGGTCGGCATAACCGGCGAACCGGATGCCGTGCGTGCCATGGCCCGTGGCTTCAACATCTATTTCAAGCGCATCGATACCGAAGACGGTGACTATACCATGGATCACACTGCATCGGTTATCCTGCTGGACAGCCATGGCCGGTTCCGCAAGACCATCGCCTATGGCGAGGACACCGAAAGCGCGATCAGTAAACTGCGCGATCTCGCCGGAACCTGACGGCCTGTCGCGCTCTGGGCCTTGCCCGGCATGCCGTAAAGGCAATATGACCGGCGAGGCGACATAGGTTCGAGGCGGCTGGCAACGAAAGGCGAGTTCGGCAATGGAAGATATTGCGGTCAAACTGGCCTTCATCGGTGCAGCCGGCATCTTGGCACAATGGCTCGCCTGGCGGCTGCGCCTGCCGGCAATCGTGCTTCTGCTCGCGGCTGGTTTCCTGGCCGGCCCCGTTACCGGTTTCCTTGTGCCGGCGGAGGATTTCGGCAAGGTCTACCAGCCGGCGGTCGGACTGGCAGTCGCGATCATCCTCTTCGAGGGCGGCCTGACCCTGAACTTTCATGAAATCCGCGAAACGTCGAAGGCGGTTCGCCGCATCGTGCTGGTCGGCGGACCGCTGACCTGGTTCGGAACTGCGCTTGCCGGACACTTCGTGGGCGGCTTCGAATGGCCCGTAGCGATCATCCTCGGCGCCATACTGGTCGTGACCGGACCGACAGTCATCATGCCGCTTCTGCGCACTGCCCGGCTGAAATCCCGTCCCGGCTCGCTTCTGCGCTGGGAGGCAATCGTCAACGATCCCATCGGCGCCCTTTTCGCGGTTATCTCGTTCGAGATATTCATGGTCTTCCATGGCGATCATCACGCCGAAGGTGTCGCTGTCGCTATCCTGCTCGGCTTCGCTTTTGCGATCGGTGCCGGCCTTGCAGCCGCCCAGCTCCTGATCTGGGCCTTCATACGCGGTCATGTGCCGGAGTTTCTCAAGGCTCCGGTTCTGGTCGCCGCCGTGCTTGCCGTCTTTGCCGTGTCGAACGTGTTTCTGGAGGAATCCGGGCTGTTGGCAGTGACGATCATGGGAATCCGCATGGCGAATTCGCGCATGGCATCGCTCGGCGAATTGCGGCGGTTCAAGGAAACGATAACGGTCCTGCTGGTTTCAGGCCTGTTCATACTCCTGACGGCAGCTCTGGAATGGCCGGTCATCCGCAGCCTGGACTGGCGAGCGGCCGGTTTCGTCTTCGCTCTTCTCTTCGTCATCCGACCGGTGGCAATCGCTCTGGCGACCATTGGCACCGGCCTTTCCTGGCAGGAGCGGGTTCTCACCGCCTGGATCGCGCCGCGCGGCATCGTCGCCGTCGCTGTCGCGAGCCTGTTCGGCGGGCTGCTCGGCAAATGGGGTACGGATGACGGTCAGCGAATGGTCGCCTTCACTTTCGCCGTCGTCGTTTCAACGATATTGCTGCACGGGTTCACGCTTTCGCCACTGGCGCGCATTCTCGGCCTGCGCACGACCGGCAAACCGGGTATCCTGATTGTAGGCGGTTCGCGATGGGCGGCAGCGCTGGCCGCCAAGCTGAAGGAGATGGAGGTACCGGTCACCATCGCGGATGCCAACTGGAATCATCTTGTCGACGCGCGCCAGGCCGGGCTTGATACCCACTACGGAGATCCGCTGTCGGAACACGCCCATCACCACCTGAACATAGAACGGTTCAATGCGTTGATTGCCGCCACCGACAACGATGCCTACAACGCGCTGGTGTGCACCGATTTTGGTCCCGAGCTTGGACGAAACAATGTCTACGAAATCGGTGGGCAGCGCGAGCAGTCCGACCGGCAGGCCATGCACTTCACCATTGGCGGCCGGCAACTGTTCAAGCCCGGACTCGATTTCCGCGAACTGCGCGAACGCCGCTCTTCGGGCTGGACTTTCCAGTCCACCCGCCTGACGGAAGAATTCGGCCGCGAGGCCTATATTGCAAGCCGCGACCCGGAAGCTCGGACCATCCTTTGGCGCAAGCCGGATGGCAAGCTGGTCTTCGAGACCGCATCCGGCGGCGCAAAGATACAGGAAGGCGACATCGTCCTGAGCTTTGCACCGCCGCGCCAGGCGGATACCCCCGAAGGCCGCAAGAGAAAGCGGGCGGAAGCCAACGGCAAGGACGAAAGCTGAAATGCCACAAACACGTCTTCATTTGTCAGCCACGAAGCTTGAGGCGGAACGCATCTTCGAACTGCTTGAACGAGAGTTCGAAGACGACGGCTTCGCGCTGGCAAACATGGAAATCGACGAGGACGCGGATATCTACGAGATCTCCGTCTATGCCGACGGAGAGGAGGAAGCCGTTGCCGCAGTCGAGGCGCGCATAGTGGATCGCCTCGGTTCGGACGGTTTCGGCCTGCCGGTTTCGCGCGAGATTCTGCCGGATATAGATTGGGTTGCCAAATCCCTCGAGGGATTGAAACCCGTTCGCGCCGGGCGTTTCCTGGTGCATGGAAGCCATGACCGCGACGCTGTCCGTGCGAATGACATTGCAATCGAGATCGAGGCCGGGCAGGCCTTCGGCACCGGGCACCACGGCACGACTTCCGGTTGCCTGATAATGTTGGAACAGCTTGTCCGCACCCGGCGACCGGCCCGGGTACTGGATCTCGGTACGGGAAGCGGCGTGCTCGCAATTGCCGTCGCGAAACTGGCCCACTGCCCGGTCCTGGCGACCGACATCGATCCGGTTGCCACGCGGGTGGCCCGCGCCAATGCACGGCTTAACGGCGTCTCCGGCGGAATTCGCTTCGAAACGGCAGCGGGTTTTGCCGACCGCGCCTTCATCGAGGAAGGCCCGTTCGACCTGATCGTTGCCAACATCCTTGCCCGGCCGCTGATGCGCATGGCACCGGACATAACAGCCAGCCTGTCACCGAACGGACGGGTGATTCTGTCCGGAATTCTGGCAAGCCAGCGCCAGATGGTTCTGGCCGGTTTTCGCACCACAGGGCTGTATCATCGCCGCACCATTTGGCGCGACGAGTGGGTGACATTGCACCTGGAGCCATGAACGCGTAAGGGCGGCCAAGTGGACCGCCCTTCAATCCGATGGAACCGTGAGCGGCTCAGAACGGATAGAATGCCGTGGGGCGCCGCCGCAGTTCCGAGCGATCGTAGCCGTAGGCCTTCAGCGTGTCATCGTCGAGCATCAAGAGTGCGCCATTCACATAGGACGAGGCCTGGCGTGCACGAGCGTTGACCATTGCGTCGAAGGCATTGTGAATCATGCCTTTTTTCGATTTTACGGTCATTGGGATTCTCCTGGGACATCGCCGGCTTCCTGCCGACGTTTTCAATATGAGACCGCTTCGGTCATTTGACTACGCCCAAAGTCGCAGTGCAGCCATGCATATTTCGCATATGCGAAATCACATGCTGCGACGCAGCACCCAACCCGAAGGAAATCCGATTGATCCTCGGCCCCCGAGCGCCTAACGTCCGCCGGCGATCAAGTTCAGGGTCTGCCATGTATCAGCAATTTTCCGAAAAGAGCGATCCCGCTGCCGGCAAGGCGCGCGTCGCTGCACTGCGTGCCCGCATGCGCGAGGAAGGTCTCGACTGTTTTCTCGTACCCCACGCAGATGAACACCAGAACGAGTATTTGCCCGAACGAGCGGAACGCCTTGCCTGGCTGACGGGATTCACCGGATCGGCCGGTGCCGCGATCATCCTTCACGACGCAGCGCATGTCTTCACCGACGGTCGATATACGCTACAGGTCCGCGCCCAGACCGATCCGGAAGTTTTCACGCCACAGGACATGATCGCCACACCGCCGTACAAGTGGTTGGCGGACCGTGTCCAGGCAGGCATGCGTATCGGCTTCGATCCATGGCTGCACACCGTGGACGACGCACGCAAACTCGCCGAGGCCTGCGAAGCCAGGCAAGCAGAACTCGTCGCCGTTGATCGGAACCTTGTCGATGCCATCCGCAACGACGTGCCGGCGCCACCGCTGGAACCGGTTCATGTCCATCCCTTCGAATATGCTGGTGAAACGCCACGCGACAAGATCGGTCGCATTGCCGATGCCGTGAAGGAAAGGGAAGCCGACGCCGTCGTCCTGACGGATCCCGCGTCGATCTGCTGGCTGTTCAACATACGTGGCGCAGACGTCGTCCATACGCCGCTTGCATTGGCCTTTGCCATCGTCCCGGTTAAGGGCGATCCGACGCTGTTCATCGACAAGCGCAAGCTGCCGGTGCGCACCGAGGCCTACCTGACACAGCTTGCCGGATTGCGTCCTCCATCGGAGTTTGACGACGGCCTGCGGGAACTGGGCCGAAAAGGCGCGAAGGTGATGGTCGACCCGGCGCTTACCGCGCGCAGGATCGCCGACGAGCTGGAAGGTGCCGGCGCAACGCTCGTAGAGGCTGCAGATCCGGTACGGCTGCCCCGCGCGCAAAAGAACCCCTCCGAGCAACAGGGCGCGCGCAATGCCCAGCGCCGGGACGGAGCCGCGCTTGCCGCATTCCTGGCCTGGCTGGACGCGCAGGAACCGGGTTCGCTCGACGAGATCGCCATTGTGACCGCGCTGGAGGAATTCCGACGCCAGACCGGGAAACGGCTCGGCATGGAGCTTGCCGAGATTTCGTTCGACACGATCTGCGGCGCCGGCCCGAACGGCGCCATCGTGCATTACCGCGTAACGGAGAAGACGAACCGCAAGCTGGAAGCCGGCGAACTGCTGCTGGTGGACTCCGGTGCGCAATATCACGATGGAACGACTGACATCACCCGCGTCGTGCCCTGCGGTGATCCCACGGCTGAGCATCGCCGGCATTTCACGCTCGTTCTGAAGGGCATGATCGCGATATCCATGGCACGGTTTCCGGCTGGTACGCGGGGCGTGGACATCGACGTCCTGGCCCGCAATGCGCTATGGCAGGCCGGTCTCGATTATGCGCACGGCACGGGCCACGGCGTCGGCTCGTTTCTCGGTGTGCACGAAGGCCCGCAAAGCATCTCCAAACGCGGCATGCAGGAACTCCTGCCCGGCATGATCGTTTCCAACGAGCCGGGATACTACAAGGCCGGTTCGCACGGCATCCGCATCGAGAATCTCGTACTCGTCCGGCCGGCCGAGATTCCTGAGGGCGGCGAAATCGCGATGCATTCCTTCGAGACGTTGACACTGTGCCCGATCGACCGCCGGCTCGTGGATGTCACCTTGCTGAGCGATGCGGAGCTTGACTGGCTGAATGCCTATCATGCGCGCGTTCGCGACGAGATTTCGCCGCTGGTCGAAGACCGGAATGTCCTGGGCTGGCTGGAGGAAATGACCGCCCGGATCAGCCGATGACTGTGCGCAATGTCAGTATCGCGATCCAGCCCAGGCCGAACATGGCCATGAAAGGCAGGTAGAAGGCGGCCAGGAAACAGAGGATGATGGTCGCCGTCTCCGCCGGTCCGGTAAAAATAGCAGCCGGCGCGACCAGAGTGGTCAGGACTGCCGCGGGCACGGCATTGAGCGCGGCCTCTACGCGGGGATGGATCGACGTAAATCGCGACAATACCAGGTACCCTCCGATACGCGTCACATAGGTCGCGACCGCTCCGGCAAGTATGATCCACGATATGGTCGACAATTCCACGGCTATTCCCTCGCCTCTTTCGGTTGGGTTCCGATAGCTGCGGCCGATGCCACGCCGGCCAGTGCGCCGATCGAAACGTGCCAGGGTGATCCGACCACTGCATAGGCGCCGATCGAGGCCACGGCGCTGACCATGACCACCGGCAACCAGTTCGGCCGTTTGCGAAAGCCCATGACCAAGCCCAGGAAGTAGATCGGCAGCAGAAAATCGATGCCGTAGTCCGCCGGATTTTCCACCAGCTTGCCGAACGTGGCGCCAAGGAAACCTTCCGCCACCCAACTCAGATAGATCGGAATGGCAAGGCCCATGTACCAGGCAAAGCTTAGTGGCTTGCCATTCTCCGTTCGCTTTTCCGCCTCGGCGAATTGCGGATCGATAAGCAGAAAGAACCCGACATAGCGCTGAAATGCCGTCCAATGGCCGATTTTCCGGCCGATAACGGCCGAATAGAGAACATGCCTGAAATTGACGGCAAAGATGGAAAAGACAATCAGCCACGGTTCGATCTTGTCACCGAACAGGTCGATCCCGACCATCTGGCTGGCCCCGGCATAGACGGTTGCGCTCATCAGGACGGCTTCGCCGACGGTAAATCCGTTGTCCACGGCAATCGCCCCGAACAGCAGTCCGAACGGCCCTGCGGCGAGAATGACGGGCACCGCCGCCCTCAGGGCATCGCCAAAGTCCTGCTTGACTGACATATCTCGTCTCCCGGGCAGCTCGTATAGGTCAACATTATTGACGTGTCACGGCCGGAATTGTCACCGCGACAACTCCGCCCCAGGATGTCAGAGCGCCTCGACGCGCCGGAACCATTCGTCCTCGTCGATGACCTCGATGCCGAGTTCCTGCGCCTTGGCAAGTTTCGAGCCGGCGCCCGGCCCGGCCACCACAAGATCGGTCTTCTTCGACACGGAGCCTGCCGCCTTCGCGCCCAGTCTCTCCGCCATCGCCTTGGCCTCGTCGCGTGACATGCGTTCCAGGGAACCGGTGAAGACGATGGTCTTGCCGGAAAATTCGGTATCCGTCTGCGGCCTCTCAGCCTCCTCGACGGTCAGTTCCGCGATCAGCGCGTCGACCACATCGCGGTTGTGCGGCTCGGAGAAATAGCGCGCTATGGCATCGATCACGGCGTCTCCGATGTCCTCCAGCGCATCCATCTCCTCGCGCGCGGCCACGTCACCATCGGCAATCTTCAGCGCCGCCGCCTCGAATGACGCCCAGTCCCCATAGGCCCGCGCCAGCGTCTTCGCGGTCGTTTCGCCGACATGGCGAATACCGAGTGCATAGATCAATCGCTCCAGCGAGATGGTGCGACGCTCCTCTATGGCATCGAACAGCTTCTGTGCGGAAACCTCGCCATAGCCCTCGCGGTTCTTCAGCTTGGTCATGGCGCTTTCATCGCGCCGCGCCAGCGTGAAGATGTCGGCGGGCGTCCTGATCGCCAACCCGCCCTCGTCGTCGAAGAAGTACTCGATCTGCTTGTCCCCAAGCCCCTCGATGTCGAAGGCGCGCCGCGACACGAAATGCTTCAGGTGCTCCTTGCGCTGGAACGGACATGCGAATTCGCCCGAGCAGCGCCGCACCACGCTTTCCTCGCCGCTTGCGTTGGTTTCCCGGACGACCGGCGTCTTCAGTTCGCACGGGCACGTGGTGGGGAATTCGAAAGGCTTCGCGTCCGGCGGCCGCTTCTCCTCCACGAACCCGAGGATCTGCGGAATCACGTCACCGGCACGCTGCACGATCACCGTGTCCCCGATCATGACGCCGAGCCGCTCGATCTCCTCGGCATTGTGCAGTGTCGCGTTCTCCACCACCACGCCTCCGACCGTGACCGGCTCCAGCCGCGCCACCGGCGTGATCGCGCCCGTGCGGCCGACCTGGATGTCGATGGCGTTGAGCGTCGTCATCGCCTTTTCCGCCGGAAACTTGTGCGCGATCGCCCAGCGCGGCGAACGAGAGACGAAGCCCAGCCGTTCCTGCAGCTTCAGGTCGTCCACCTTGTAGACGACGCCGTCGATATCGTAGGCGAGTTCGCCGCGTTCCATCTCGATGCGGTGGTAGTGCTCGATCAGCTTCTCGACATTGTCGAACACCGCCATCAGGGGATTGGTCTGAAAGCCGTATTCCCGGAAGGCATCGACCATGCCCATCTGCGTATCCGCAGGCATGTCGGAAACCTCGCCCCATGCATAGGCGAAAAACTTCAGCGGGCGTTCGGCCGTTACCGAGGCGTCGAGCTGGCGCAGCGACCCTGCCGCCGTGTTGCGCGGATTGACATAGGTCTGCTTTCCCGCCGCTTCCCGCCGCTCGTTCAGCGCCGCGAAATCCTCCTTGGTCATGTAGACCTCGCCGCGCACTTCCAAGACCGCGGGTGGATTGCCTTTCAGCCTGTGCGGAATATCGGGAATCGTCCTCGCATTGGCGGTGACGTTCTCGCCCGTCGCTCCGTCGCCGCGCGTTGCCGCGTAAACGAGTTCGCCGTCTTCGTAGCGAAGGGACAGCGACAATCCGTCAATCTTGGGTTCCGCCGTGAGTCGGAGCGGCGCATCTTCGGCAAGTTTCAGGAAACGACGAAGCCGGGCAACGAAATCTCGCACGTCATCATCCGAGAACGCGTTATCGAGCGACAGCATCGGCACGCTGTGGCGAATCTTCTCGAATTTTTCCGAGACCGCGGCGCCGACCCTCTCACTCGGCGAATCGGGTCGCTTGAGGTGGGGGAACCGCTGCTCAATGGCCAGATTTCGCTGTTTCAGAGCATCGTACTGGGCATCCGAAATGATCGGCGCGTCCTCGCGATGATAACGCGCATCGTGTTCCGCAATCTCGGCAGCAAGCCGCTTGAGCTCGGCAGCAGCCTGTTCCTCGCTCAAAATGTCTACGGGTATCGGTTCGTTCTTCGCCATTGCGCCTGTCGCCTGATGATCACGCGGAACTTAGCGCCGAAACCCCGACCCGCAAGCCGATTTCGTCGCGATCCACCACCTCCGCGTCAGCCGGCATTCAGCAACTGCGCTGCGGCGGCACGCGCCTCATCGGTGATCGTGGCACCCGCCAGCATGCGAGCGATTTCCTCCCGCCTTTCGTCGTCGCCCATGCACGCAACGGAGGTAACGACCTGTTCGCCATGCGATGCAGCTTTAGAAATCAGGTAATGAGTGCGAGCCCGCGCGGCAACCTGCGGGGCGTGCGTCACGGAAAGCACCTGCACCTTGTCCGCCAGCCGTGCAAGCCGCGCTCCGATGGCATCTGCCACCGCGCCGCCGACACCCGTATCGATCTCGTCGAACACCAGCGTCGGAGCCGAACCCCGGTCGGCAAGCGCGACTTTCAAGGCGAGCAGGAACCGCGACAGCTCGCCCCCGGAGGCGACTTTCATCATCGGTCCCGGCCGTGTGCCGGGGTTCGTGCGCACCCAGAACTCGATGCGGTCGATCCCTTCCTCCGAACGCTGCTGCGGATCGCTATCCATCTGGACGATGAATTCGGCACGCTCGAGCTTGAGGTCGGGCAGTTCCGCCATCACCGCCGCGACCAGGGCATCACGTGCCTTCGCGCGCGCTTCCGACAGGGACGCCGCCGCGCGATCATACATGTCGCGCGCCTCGGTCGCCGTCTTTTCCAACTCCCGAAGTCGATCCTCGCCCGCATCAAGTTCCGCCAGCTGGTCGGCAAATTGCACGGCCAATGCCGGCAACTCGTCGACGGCTACGTTGAACTTCCGCGATGCCGCCCGCAAAGCGAACAGGCGCTCCTCGACCGACTCCAGTTCATGCGGATCAAAATCGCTGGTATTGACGGCAATCTCTATACGGCTTTGCGCATCTGCCAGATGATCGAGCGCCGAGCCCAGCGAGGCATTCACCTCCTCCAATAGACCGGGCGCCTCGGCGGCTTTTCGTTCCAGTCTCCGCAACAGGCTGGCGATATGCGGGACCGGTGATGCCTGACCTGAAAGAACCTCATGCGCCTCCGCCAGGTCACTGGCGATCTTCTCGGCTCGCATCATCTGCGCCCGTCGTTCCGCCAATACCTCCTCTTCGCCCGGCTCGGGGGCCAATGCCGAAAGTTCCTCGTATGAAGCCTTCAGGTAATCTGCCTCGCGAGAAGTCTCCTCGACCTTGGCACGATACTCTGCCAGCAAGCGTTCTGCTGTCTTCCATCCCCGGTAGAGTTCTGCCACGTGCCCGACCTCGACCTTGAGACCACCGAAGGCATCCAGCAGTTCGCGATGCGTTGAAACGTCGACAAGCGCCCGATCGTCATGCTGGCCGTGAATCTCGACAAGATTGCGAGCTATCGTCCTGAGAAGGCTGGCGCTCGCCGGCTGATCGTTGACGAAACCGCGTGTACGCCCGTCGCTGGATTGCATGCGGCGCAGTATCACCGGTTCACCGGGATCCGCATCGATGCCGCTTTCCTCCAGCAGTTTCCGAACGGAATGGCCGGGCGCGAGATCAAACATTGCCGTGACCTGCCCATGGCTCGCGCCATGCCGCACCAGGGAAGCATCACCACGCGCCCCCAGCGCCATAGACAGGGCATCGAGGAGGATCGACTTGCCGGCGCCGGTCTCGCCGGTCAGCACGGATAATCCCTTGGAAAAGTCGATATCGAGCGCTTCGATCAGGACGATGTCACGAATCGAAAGCTGCGATAGCATGTTCGTTCAGCCCCTGGCGGTTCCGGTGCGATAAGGACTTGTCGGCCCTAGCCTTCAGCACCGATGATACGGCCCCCGATTCTCGAAATCCACGACCCGGTGTTCTCGCGTGGCTCCAGGCCGCCCGACTGCAGCAAGGCATAGGAATCGGCATACCATTGGCTATCCGGGAAATTGTGACCGAGAACTGCCGCTGCGGTCTGCGCTTCCGACACAAGCCCCATCGCGTAATAGGTCTCGACCAGGCGCGCCAATGCCTCCTCGACATGACGCGTGTTCGCATAGTCCTCTACCACGTTGCGAAAGCGGTTGATGGCGCCGGGATACTCACGCCGTTCGAGATAGTAACGGCCAACCTGCATCTCCTTGCCGGCAAGCTGGTCGCGGGCGGCGCGAATCTTGGCCTTGGCGTCTTCCTCGTAGATCGAACCGGGATACCGCTCCAGGAGCTCGTTGAAGTTCTGTACCGCGAGCTTGGTATCCCGCTGGTCGCGCGTCACTTCCGGCATCTGGGCGAAATAGGACAAGCCGATGATGTATTGCGCATATGACGCGTCTTCGTCCGTCGGGTAGAGATTGACGAAACGACGCGCCGCCTGGATGGCTTCGTCGTAGTTTCCCAGCTTGTAGGATGTGTAAGCGGCCATCACGTTGGCCTTGCGCGCGTATTCCGAATAGGGATGCTGGCGATCGACCGCCTCGAATTTCTTCGCCGCCTCCCGCAACCGCCCGGCGTTCATGTTCGCAAGACCCTGATTGTACAGCACATCCGCAGGCTCGATCGTGTCGACATAACCGGACAGATCAAGCGCATCGGTCTTAGACTGACAGGCGGTGACAAAACCTGCGCACGCAACGATGATCGCGACACGCAAGGCCGTTCGTCCCGATCGCGCTGCATTTCCGTAAGACGTCGTCGCCATGGTCAAATTCCCGTTCTGCCCCGCGGTGTACCCCCGGTTGCATTGCGTGCATACCGGTTCGCCCTCCGCCGGGCAACGCCGTGCGACCGGAATGTCGCGATTTTGTGGCGATCCGTCAATCTCGGTGATCGCGCACTTGCAATGGATTTGGGATTATGCGGCCCCGGGTCCTTCAGAGACAGCCTCAGAGCATCCAGGGAGCGTAGGCGGGAGCGGCGGCAACGGTGACGAAATCGCCGGAAAACACGCGTTCCCGCTTTTCCGGGGTCTCGACGATCTCGTAGGCCGTACGATCTGTCAGAAGCGCTTTCAGCGCCGCAGCGTTCAACCTGTGACCGCCGCGATAGGAAGCGTAGCATCCGATGAACTGCGCGCCGGCCAGCGCCAGGTCACCCACTGCGTCCAGCGTCTTGTGACGCACGAATTCGTCGCGGTACCGCAGGCCTTCCGGATTGATGATGGTGTGATCGTCGCTGATCACAACGGAATTCTCGAGAGAGGAACCGAGTGCGTGCCCGGAGGCCCAGAGCCGCTCGACATCCTTCATGAAGCCGAAAGTGCGCGCATCGGCAAGTTCCTCGCGGAACACGTCCTCGTCCACATCCGACTTGAACTCCTGGCGACCGATAAGCGGGCTATCGAAATCGATCACGACCTCGAACCGGGTGCCGGAATAGGGACGAAACTCGGCCCAGGAGCCGCCGATCTCGACACGAACAGTCTTCTTCACCCGGACATAGCGCCGCTTGACCGCGTGATGCACGATTCCGGCCTCGTCGATCGCATCGATGAACACGCGGCTCGAACCGTCCATGACCGGCACTTCGTTTCCATCGAGTTCGATGATGACGTTGTCGAGCCCGGTCGCCCAGATGGCGGCCATAAGGTGCTCTATGGTGGCAATGTGAACGCCGGCAGGATCGCCGATCATGGTGCAGAGGTCCGTGGCGCCGACCTGCCCTGCAACGGCCATGACCTCCGAAGTCGTGCCATCTTCAAAGATTCGCCGGAATTTGACTCCAGTATTGGGAGCAGCCGGGAGGAGAGATATGGAAACCTGCTCGCCGGAGTGAACGGTTACGCCCGATAGTACTGCTTTCTCACAAAGCGTTGCTTGATATCCTAGCAATTGTGTCCCCATCGGCCTTCCCATTCACGCCACGCCCGATGGCGCAACATGGTTGGCAAATACACATTAACCTTTTCGACCGCGAGGCCGAAAAACACTCCCCTCAAGGCGTGGACAATATCTTTGAGTCGGCGCTTGAGCCAATCACGCTTTTTTACCGACTGTTACCACGCCCTGCGTCATGCATATTTGTTAAAAAATCAGCTATTTCAGTTGGTTAACAAAGAACAAAAGGCCGCTTGTCGCGGCCTTTCATTTCAATCCGTTACAATTCGCCAGTGTCAGTTTGCCTGCCGGCGAAGGAAGGCCGGAATGTCCAGCTGGTCTTCCTCCGCGGAAGCTGATCCCTGGGGATTCGCGCGTCCGTGATCGTCGAGCTGTCCCTTGCGCGGCGCATAAAGCTGGGCATCCTGCGACAGCTGGCGGCGCGGTTCGGCGGGTCGCTGCTCGACGCCGCTACCTGCCGGGCGCAGCTTCTGCGCAGGGGTCGGCTTCTCGTCGCGCGCGAGGCCGTGCGTGAGCCGCTTCAGCAGTCCCAGCGGACCACGTTCGTCATCCTCGGCTGCATTGGTGCGCGCGGCATGGGACTCCACCTCGGCCTTGACCATCGGCGGGAAATCCTCGACGCGCGGCATGCGCGGCGCTTCCGTCTGGGCGGCAGGCTCTTCCCGCTGCGGACGGGCAATGGGCGCGGTTGCCGGCGCCGCACGCATCGGCTGCTGAACCCCGGTAAAGAGCTTGCTCTGCGGGCGGAACTCCGGCTTGGGTTGCGCCGTTGCGGTTGCCACCCTTTCCTCAAAAGCGGCCATGTCCCGCTCGGCCTCGCGAACGACCTCGCTCACCGGCTCCTCTTCCTTGGGAGCGGGTGCCGTCGCAGCCGGTGCGGTCTGAGCGGCAACGGGCGCGGCGGGCGCGGTGGCCGGGCGGGAAGCGGCGGCAGCCGGACGCGGCTGGGCTCGCAATTCCGTGGCGCCACCCTCGGCAGCGGCGGCTTCGATGCCGGTTGCCACCACGGAGACGCGGATCACGCCCTCGAGCGCCTCGTCGAAGGTGGCGCCGAGGATGATATTGGCATCCTGGTCGACTTCCTCGCGAATGCGCGTCGCCGCCTCGTCGACTTCGAACAGCGTCATATCGCGACCGCCGGTGATGGAGATGAGCAGACCCTGCGCGCCCATCATGGAGGTTTCGTCAAGCAGCGGATTGGAGATCGCCGCCTCGGCGGCGGCCATTGCCCGACCTTCGCCCGAGGCTTCGCCTGTTCCCATCATGGCCTTGCCCATCTCGCGCATCACCGAACGGACGTCGGCGAAGTCGAGGTTGATAAGGCCTTCCTTGACCATGAGATCGGTGATGCAGGCGACGCCCGAATAGAGCACCTGGTCGGCCATGCCGAAGGCGTCGGCAAAGGTCGTCTTGTCGTTCGCGATCCGGAACAGGTTCTGGTTCGGGATGACGATCAGCGTGTCCACGCACTGCTGCAGCTCCTCGATGCCCGCCTCGGCGGTCCGCATCCGGCGCTTGCCCTCGAAATGGAACGGCTTGGTCACGACGCCAACGGTCAGGATGCCTTTCTCGCGGGCCGCGCGAGCCACCACCGGAGCGGCTCCTGTACCGGTCCCGCCGCCCATGCCGGCCGTCACGAAGCACATATGCGTGCCGCTGAGGTGGTCGTCGATCTCGTCGATGCATTCCTCCGCTGCCGCGCGGCCGATATCCGGCTGCGAGCCGGCGCCGAGGCCTTCGGTCACGCCGAGACCGAGCTGGACCACGCGCTCCGCCTTGCTCATCGACAATGCCTGGGCATCGGTATTGGCCACGACGAAGTCCACGCCCTCGAGGCCGGCACTGATCATGTTGTTGACTGCGTTGCCGCCGCCACCGCCGACGCCGAAGACCGTGATGCGCGGCTTCAGTTCGGTGATGTCCGGCTTTTGAAGATTGATCGTCATGGTATTCATCCTTTCTGATGCCGGATGCGCCGCCACATCCGTTTGCGGGGAGCTTCCCCGCGGATTGCTAGAAACTCTCCTTCAGCCACTGGGTCATGCGTCCCAGCGGACCGTCGGTTCCCGTACCAGCGACCCGGAACGGATCGCCGAATTTCATGCTTCGCTGGTCATTGTCGCTGACCTGCGGATAGATCATCAGTCCTGCCGCCGCAGCGAAGGCAGGCCCTTTGGCCGATGTCGGAAGGCCGCTCACGCCAAGCGGACGACCGATGCGAACGTTGCGCCCGAGGATACGGCGCGCCAGCTCCGGCAGGCCGGTCATCTGCGCGGCGCCGCCGGTCAGCACCACCCGCTTGCCGACAACGCTCGAGTAGCCGGACTTGTTGATCCGGTCGCGCAACATCTCCAGCGTTTCCTCGACACGCGCAGCAATGATGCGGTTGAGAAGGCTGCGGGGCACCTGCGTCACCTCGCCCTGGTCCTCATCCCCGATCGCGGGAACCTGGATGACATCACGTTCGTCTGCCGGTGTCGCAAGCGCAGAACCCTGCATGACCTTCAAACGCTCTGCATCGTCCAGGCGGCAGGAAAAGCCGCGCGCGATATCCATGGTGACATGGTGGCCGCCGACGGCAATGGAATCCGCGTGGATGAATGCCCTGTCGGCAAAGATGGCAACGGAGGTGGTGCCGCCGCCCATGTCGACGCAGGCGCAGCCAAGGTCGAGTTCGTCATCGACCAGGGCGGACAATCCGCTCGCATAGGGGGTGGCCACCATGGCCTCGACGCTCAGATGCGCGCGATTGACGCAAAGTTCCACATTGCGCAGCGGCGCCGAATCCGCCGTAAGCACATGCATGTTCAGTGTCAGCTCGCGGCCGATCATGCCGCGCGGATCGACAATGCCGCGCTCGCCGTCGAGCACATGATCGACCGGCAGCATGTGCACCACGGTACGGTCCACATTGGACGCGCGCGCAATGGCGGCCTTCAAAACCTTCCTGATATCCCCGGCGGAGATCGGCCGGCTCTCGTCCAGTTCGATGGAGGCGCTGGAGATATGGCTGGCCAGCCGGCCGGCGGAGATGTTGACGATGATCGAATCCACGGTGAGCCCGGCCATGCGTTCCGCCGCATCGACGGCATGGCGGATCGACTGCTCGGCAGCATCGAGATCGTTGATCAGGCCGGATTTCACGCCGAACGATCGCGTATGGCCGATGCCGATCACCTCCGGCGCGTGCGTGCGCCCGGGCAGGAACTGCCCGCCATTGTTCGGGACCATGCGCGCGATGATGCACACGGTTTTCGTCGAGCCGATGTCGAGAACGGTGACGACCGCGGAACGGCGTGCTTTTCTGTTTTCGGGAGCGCGGGCCTTCAGCGGCATCAAATACTGCTCCGTTTGCTGGCCTTGATGGCCTTTGCGCGCGCTTCCAGTGCCGCGGCGCGGCGCAACATCGCGTTTTCCGTCAGCGCAACAGTGGTACGATCTTCCAGGCGCAGGTCGACGGATGCGATGTCGCGGGACAGGATCTGCGTCTGCTCATCCATCGCCATGAGTCGCTCGACCGCCTTTTCGGGCGCCTCTGCCGGCAGCTTGACGGTTATGCCGTTGGCAAGCCGCACGTCCCAGCGTCTTTCGCCGACATGGATCAGCGCCTTCACCTGCGAAGCGAAACGCGGATAGCGCGACAACATCTCCATGAAGGGAGCCGCGGCCGTTGCGGCACCGGGTCCGACAACCAGCGGCAAGGAGGCAAAGCCGGCCCCGCCATATGCACCGATTACACGACCGTCACGTTCGATCAGAGACAGGGTCTCGCCCGTCTGCCAGATAGCGAACGCCCGCCGCTCCTCCAGCCCGATTTCAAGCTTCCCCGGATAGACCTTGCGCACCGTCGCCGTTTCCACCCACGGTAGGCTTTCCAACGCCTTTCGCGCCTCTGCCGCGTCAAGCGAAATCAGTGAGGTGAATTCATCGAGCCCGAGCGCCTCGAACACCGCGACCTCGGAAGTATTGCGATGACCGGAGACCTCGACCTCATTGACGGCGAACCCGAGCGCAGCCGTCACTCTTTCCGCCGCCCCCCCGAACTGGCCGCTGACGACGGAACCGTAGAGAGCGGTCGCAGCGAAGATGCCGACGAGACCGACGGGCTCGACGAAACGCGGGATGACGATCTCGCCGTCGAACACCTTGGCGAAGAAGCGCGCCGGCCGACGAAGAAACCGGGGCAATACCCGACCGTTCTCGCCATCGCGTGCGGCGAAGGCGATTCGCGCTTTCCTCGACGATGTCGCATTCAACGCAAACAAGATGCGTCCTCCACCATCCAACTCAAGAGCTCGCCGAAGGAATGCCCGGCATACAAGGCCAGTTCGGGAACAAGCGATGTCGCCGTCATCCCGGGCTGGGTGTTGATTTCCAACCAGATCACCTCCCCATTCGGGGAAAAGCGATCATCGTAGCGGAAGTCCGAACGCGTCACGCCCCGGCACCCAAACGCCTGATGAGCTTTGAGCGCCAGCTTGGTTATTGTTTGGTAAATATTTGGTGAAATTTCCGCCGGACAGACGTGATTTGATCCGCCTTCCGCGTATTTCGAATCGTAGTCGTAGAACTGGTGCCCCTGCGGAATGATCTCGGTCACGCCAAGCGCCACATTGCCCATCACGGCACAGGTCAGTTCGCGGCCGTGAACATAGCGCTCGACCATCACGGTATCGCCGTACTTCCACTCGTCGGAAGTGATGACTTGCGGCGGATGCGGCTGGTCCTCCTTGACGATCACGACGCCGAAGCTGGAGCCTTCCGACACCGGCTTGACGACGTATGGCGGCCGCATCGGATGGCTCGAGGTGAAATCGTGCCGGTTCATCGTCTTCGACTCGGCCACGGGAATTCCATGGCTCTTCGCCACCCGCTTGGCCATGTCCTTGTTCATCGTGATCGCGGAGGCCAGAACGCCCGAATGGGTGTAGGGAATTTCCATGTATTCGAGGATTCCCTGGATCGTCCCGTCCTCGCCGAACGGACCGTGCAGCGCATTGAACGCGACGTCCGGCCTGATCTCGGCCAGCTTCTGCGCCACGTCGTGTCCGACATCGAGGCGCGTAACCCTGTAACCGCAACGCTCGAGCTCGTCGGCACATGCATTGCCCGACATCAGGCTCACGGGCCGTTCGGACGAAAAGCCGCCCATAAGAACCACGACATGTTTTCGCGCGCGATCGGCCATTGGTACCCCTTCCTGGTGCCGCCACGAACGCATGGTTGGACCAGCCCCTCCGCGCAACGGAATCACGCGGACACGCCGGGTTCGAACAGCGCCCGAATCGGTAATACTGGAAACTGCCCCATAAGAATCAGAGCTTTGATTCGCTGGCAAGGGCCTGCGTATCAAAAGGAAGCCTGGCCCCGCGCCCCCGGCGACACCCGTGTCATGCCCGTGGGCGCAGGATCACGAACCGGACGTTCATGGTTACGGCGGCGAATCCCAGTCCGGCGGCCAGCCCGCACCAGACCCCGATACCGCCCAGGTCCGCCACGAATCCGAGCCCGTATGCGAGCGTGAACCCCACCGCCCAGTAGCTCCCTATCGCAAGCCACATCGGCACCCTGGTATCCTTGAGGCCGCGCAACAGCCCCGCTCCGGCGACCTGCGCACCGTCGAAAAGCTGGAACAGGGCTGCAATCATGAGCAGCGGCACAGCATAGGCGATGACATGGGGGGCCTCGGGCTTAGAGTTGTCGAGGAAGAGACTGATCAGCGATTCGGGAATTGTCCAGAACAGGAGCCCGCTGATCGCGGAGAACGCGATACAGACCGCCATCACTGTGCCTGCTGCCCGGTTGAGCGCCACAGCATCGCCGCGCCCGAATGCCCGCCCGACGCGAACGGTCGCCGCCTGCGACATGCCCATCGGAACCATGAAGGATATCGAGGCCAGTTGAATCGCGATTCCGTGCGCGGCAAGCGGCACCACGCCGAGCCAGCCCATCATCAGCGAGGAACAGACGAAAATGCCGACCTCGGCCAGGATCGTGATCGCGATCGGCAGGCCCACCCGCAACACCTCGAGGAGATCCGGCCAGTCCGCGCGCCAGAAGCGGGCAAGGATTTCGTACTCCGAGGCCCGCCGATTGAATGTCACATAGGCCACGAGGATGATCAGGGTGAGCGTCGTTGTCCCCAGCGAGGCGAATGCCGCACCGCGCACGCCGAGTTCCGGTGCACCCCAGTTGCCGAAAATCAGCGCCCAGTTGAGAAGCCCGTTCAGCACCACCCCGGCCACCGTGGACCAGAAGATGATGCGCGGTCGCTCGATGGCGGACAGAAAGGCGCGCAATCCATGCGCGACAAGTGTCGGGAACATGGCCCACTGCGCGATGCGCATGTAGTCACCCGCGAGCGCGGCGATTGCGGGTTCCTGGCCGAAGGCGAGCAATATGTCCTCCGTGTGCCACAGCGGAACCATGACGACGGCCGAATAGGACAATGCCACCCAGAGTCCCATGCGCACCGCACGGCGCACCCCGCGAACATCACCCTTGCCCTCCGCCTGGGCGGCAATCGGCATGACCGCCTGGCTGAATCCCGAACCGAAGATCATCACCGTGAAGAACAACGGCGTCGCGAGCACCGCCGCGGCAAGCGCCTCTACGGAGTACCAGCCCAGCATGACGGTATCGGTGGTATTGATGAGCATCAGGCCGAGTTGCGCCCCGACCAGCGGAATGCCGAGCACCATGGTCGCGCGCAGATGCCCGCCCCAGCCCATTTCGGCCGGGGTGCCGTTTTCGCCGGAAGCGGACCGGTCGCGGCTGCCCAGGAACTTGATACCGTTTGCCATGAGGCGCCTATGCATGATTTGGTCGGCGACTTCCATGACAAATGCGATCGCTCGGCAAGGCTGTGCAGATCGCGAAGTTCCGGCTATCCGCCCCTTACGGGGAAAATCGTGCCCTGGGCGGCCGCGCAAAGCCTTTCTTCGCCGTCTTTCACCGCGAACACGTCGCAGCGGCATACCGCCTGCATTTTCCCCGCCGACACCACCTCCGCCCGAGCAACCAGGACCTGGCCCACGGCCGGACGGATGTAGTTGATCTTCATTTCCAGAGTGACGGCGTCTCCGAGTACCGAGCCGCCGGCAAATGTGAGCGCATTGTCGGCCAGGTAGGAGACCACGCCGCCATGCGCGAAGCCATGCTGCTGGCGGTGTTCATTGCGCAGTGCGAGGCGCAATTCGGCGCCCTGATTGTCGAACCGGGTCAGTTCGGTTCCCAACAGCGCGCTGAATGGCTGATCGGCGAGGATCCTGCGACCGGTCTCCAGCATGTCGGGCATGTCGTTTCTCCTCCGGCACGGCGAGCATCCCCGCGCCGCTAGATCATGCGCCCCAGGAATTCCTGGACTTCCTGTCCCGGCCTGAACAGGCCGATCCGCTTGATCTCCCATTCGAGCCGAACGCCGGAATTTTCCAGCACGCGTGCGCGCACCGTCTCGCCCAATGTCTCCAGGTCGTGACTCGTCGCCGTGCCGGTGTTGATCATGAAGTTGCAGTGCATGGGACTCATTTGCGCTCCGCCTATCGTCAGGCCGCGGCATCCCGCCCTGTCGACTTCCTTCCAGGCCGACGTTCCTTCGGGATTCTTGAAGGTCGAGCCACCGGTCTTTTCCTTGATCGGCTGAACAGTCTCGCGATGGTGTTGCACGGCATCCATCTCGGCCCTGATCGTCGCCGAATCCTCCGGGAAGCCTTCAAACACAGCGGCTGTGAAGACCAGGTCCTTCGGCGCCGAGGAATGGCGATAGGAATAGCCCATCTCGTCGTTCGACAGCGTTACCCTGTTGCCCTGCCGGTCGACGGCATGGACCTCGATGACGCGCGCGCGCGTCTCGACGCCGTTTGCCCCGGCATTCATTCGCAGCGCCCCGCCGATGCTGCCGGGAATGCCATGGTAGAAATGGAAGCCGCCGATCCCCGCCTCCAGCGCGGCAGCCGCCAGCCGCTTGTCGGGTATCGCCGCGCCTGCGCGAATCCGGTTCTCCGATACGACCTCCGCCTGGCCGAACCCCCTTGCCGAGAGCCGGACGACAACTCCGGGAATGCCGCCGTCGCGCACCAGCAGGTTGGAGCCAACGCCGACGACAGTGACCGGCACATCCTCCGGCAGCACCTTCAGGAAGGCCGAGAGATCGTCTTCATCCGCCGGCTGGAACAGCAGTTCGGCCGGGCCGCCCGTGCGGAACCAGGTGATCTGGTCCATCGGCGCATTGGGCGTAAGCCGCCCGCGGATGCCGTCGAGCTTGCCGGAAAGGCGTTCCAGCAATGCATTTCCGTCGACTGCCGTCATGAGGCCGGCTCGCCTCCGAGTTCCGTCGGCAACGCATAGGCCCACTGGGTGATATTGCCCGCGCCGAGGAATATGACGAAATCGCCGGGCCGCGCGATTTCGCGAATGACGGGCGCAACAGCGTCAGGCCCGTCGATCAGGCGCGCGTCACGATGCCCACCAGCCTTCATCCGTGACACCAGTTCGGCCGAACCCACGCCCTCGATCGGCTTCTCGCCCGCCGCGTAGACCGGCGCAACCAGCACGGTTTCTGCTTCGTTGAAACACGCCGCGAAGTCATCGAACAGATCATGCAGGCGGGAATATCGATGCGGCTGCATGACCGCGATCACCTGCCCGTCGCCCGCGGCCGCACGCGCGGCATGAAGGACCGCCTTGATCTCGACGGGATGGTGGCCGTAGTCGTCGAATATGTGCACTCCGTTCCAGGTGCCTGTGGGGGTGAAGCGCCGCTTGACACCGCCGAAGGAAAGAAGCCCCCGCTTGATTGCCTCCGCATCCATTCCGAACTCGTGCGCCACGGCGATTGCAGCCGTCGCATTCGACACGTTGTGCCGCCCGGGCATCGGCAGCCTCAGCTCGCGGATCTCCGTCACCGCGTCGGTCTTGCGATCACGGATCGTCACGTCGAACACCGATGTCGCACCGTCCATGCGCAGGTTCATGAAACGCACGTCCGCCTGCGGGTTCTCGCCATAGGTGACGATGCGCCGGTCGACGATCCTGGAGACCAGTGCCTGAACTTCCGGGTGGTCGATGCACATCACGCCGAACCCGTAGAACGGAACGTTCTCCACGAACTGGCGGAATGCCTCGCGCACCTTGTCGAAGGATCCGTAATGATCGAGATGCTCGGGGTCGATATTCGTCACGACCGCCACGTCGGCAGGTAGCTTCAGAAAGGTCCCATCGCTCTCGTCGGCCTCGACCACCATCCACTCGCCCTCGCCCATGCGCGCATTGGTTCCGTAGGCGTTGATGATACCGCCATTTATGACGGTCGGATCAAGCCCGCCGGCATCCAGCAGCGTTGCCACCATCGAGGTGGTTGTCGTCTTGCCGTGCGTCCCGCCTATGGCCACGGCATTGCGGAACCGCATGATCTCCGCCAGCATCTCGGCTCGCCGCACGATGGGCAACAACTTCTCGCGCGCGGCGACGAGTTCCGGATTGTCGGCCTTGATTGCCGTCGACACTACGACGACCTCGGCTTCGCCGAGATTGTCCGGTGAATGACCGATGAAGACCTCTATCCCCTTTGCCTTCAACCGCTGGACATTGGCATTGTCCGCCTGGTCGGACCCCTGCACCTTGTATCCGAGATTATGCAGCACCTCGGCGATACCGCTCATCCCGATGCCGCCGATACCGACAAAATGCACAAGGCCGATGTTCTGCGGCATCTTCATGAAGTATGTCCTGTCTGGCTGTGTCAGCGCGCCTTGAAGGCGCCCGGAGTTTGACCTGTCGCAATAGCCTCTACCAGATCGGCAAGCAAGGCGGTGGCCTCCGGCTTGCCCGCCTTGCGCGCGGCGGCGGCCATCGCCCCGAGGCGATCTGGATCGCTCAGCAATTCCGTCAGAAGCGTCGCTATGGCCTGCGGATCGAGCGCCGCCTGGCGCTGTACTAATGCCCCGCCGGCAGCCTCCAGGGCCGCCGCATTGGCGGCCTGATCGTGATCGAGCGCATGCGGATATGGCACCAGCACGGCAGGCCTGCCGATGGCTGCTATTTCCGAGACCGTCGAGGCCCCGGACCGCGACATGACAAGATGGGCTTTTGCGATACGATCCGGCAAATCCGAGAAGAAGGCCGCAACCTCCGCAGAAACACCGAGTTCTCTGTACCGTGCCTTGACCCGTGCCTCGTCCTCCGGCCGCGCCTGCTGGACGATTTCCAGGCGTTCGCGCAGGTCAGCGGGCATCAGCGCGACAGCCTCGGGGATCATGTCGGAAAAGAAGCGCGCTCCTTGGCTCCCCCCGAACACCACCAGCCTGACAGGGCCGGTTTTCGTCGGCTCTACATAAGGCACATGCGACACCGCGATAACGGCCGGCCTTACGGGATTGCCTGTTTCGACGATCTTTTCACGGAATGGACCGTCCGCCGCCAGGAAACCTCCTGCTATGGCGGTGACACGACTGGCGAGCATCCGGTTGGCCCGCCCCATGACCGCATTTTGCTCATGCACCAACGTGGGGAAACGACCTGCCGCCGCGAACAACGGAGGCACCGTGGGATAGCCGCCGAAACCTACCACGGCTTTCGGTCTGAGCAGGTTCAGCAGGGCCTTTGACTGCATCCAGCCCTTGATCAGGCTCCAGACCGCACCGACCAGCTTCGCAGGATTCTTTCCCGATGGCGTTGCCGACTCGATTACATGCAGCTTGTCCTCCGGAAAGCGATCAGCATAGCGCGCTGCGCGTGCATCGGTTGCCAGTGGCACCGACCAGCCCCGCGCCTTCAGTTCGTGGGCAAGCGCCTCCGCCGGGAAAAGATGGCCACCCGTCCCACCTGCCGCAATCAGTATTGTGCCTCGCCTCGCGCCCATTGCTCGGCCCTATACCGCTGGCCGGAACCGGGTGGCGGAATGGAACTGCACCCGCCCTGCCCGGCTTTCCGGCCTGCGCCTGGTCAGCGCGAGAACCATACCTGCGGTCATCGCTACGGCGATCATGGACGAGCCGCCATAGGAAACAAAGGGAAGCGTCATGCCCTTGGCCGGCATGAGCTGGAGATTGACCGCGATGTTGATCGTCGATTGCAACCCGATGAGGATGACCAGTCCGCTCACGGCAAAACGCTGGAACGGATCGCGGTCGCGCATCGCTCGCATCAACCCCCGCAACACGATGAAAGCGAACACGGCGACCAGAACGCCGCAGAGCACGATACCGAATTCCTCGGCCAGAACGGAGAATATGAAGTCGGTGTGGCTGTCCGGCAGGATGCGCTTGACCGAACCCTCCCCCGGCCCCTGTCCGAACCAGCCACCGCGAATGATCGCTTCGCGTCCGGTATCGACCTGAAATGTGTCGCCCTCACCGGTAAGAAACCGATTTATGCGCGCCGCCACATGCGGAAACGCGAAATAGGCCCCTGCCATCCCGCCCGCGGCGATACCGCCCAGCACCATGATCCACAGCCAGGACAGACCGGCGATGAAGAACATCGCGCCCCAGGTTCCCGCCAACAACACCGTCTGACCAAGATCGGGCTGTGCCACGAGCAGCGTGGCCATCGCGCCGAAGAGGATCATGGCAATAAGGCTGCCCGGAATCCCCGGCCGTCGTTCGGCTTCCGCAAAAAGCCACGCGCACAGGATGACGAAGGCCGGTTTCATGAATTCGGATGGCTGCAGGGAAAGGCCGAAGAGGCGCACCCAGCGTCGCGATCCCTTGACCTCGACGCCGAAGAACAACGCAACGATCATCAAAGCCACGGAAACGAGCAGCACGACCAGGGCGAGCCTGCGTATCTGCCGCTGGTCGAGGAAGGACACGCCAATCATCACGCCAATGGCCGGCACGAGGAACAACGCATGCCGCTCGACGAAATGAAATGTATCGAGACCGATGCGTTCCGCCACCGCCGGGCTGGCGGCGAATGACAGCACGACCCCGAAACCGATTAGAGTAATGAACGCTGCGAGGAACCAGCGGTCGATGGTCCACCACCACTCCGCCACAGCGCTACGGTCACTTCGATTGTACATTATGCGTCGTCCCCCGGTTGCGCCGTCGGCGAAGCTTCAATCCCCTTCAATGCCATCACCGCATTAACAAAGGCTTCACCACGTTTTTCGAAGTTCCGGAACTGGTCGAAGCTCGCCGCCGCCGGAGCCAGGAGCACCACCGGCTCCCCGGCATCCGAGGCCGCCGCCCCTTCGGCGGCGTGACCGACGGCTGCTTCCAGCGTACCCGAAATCTCGTAGGGCACCGTATCGCCCAGAGTCGCTGCAAACGCAGGCGCTGCCTCGCCGATCAGGTATGCTTTCTCGACGCGCCCGAACAGCGGTCGAAGCGCCTCGATGCCGCCTTCTTTCGGCAGGCCGCCGGCGATCCAGTGGATTGACGAGAAGCTCGAAAGCGACTTTGCCGCTGCATCAGCATTCGTCGCCTTTGAGTCGTTGACGAAGACCGTCCGCCCGCACCGCGCCACGATCTGCATGCGGTGGGCAAGCCCCGGGAAACTGTTTAGCCCGGTCAGGATTTCGTCCTCGCCCAACCCGAGCGCCTTGCATGCCGCTTTCGCTGCCAGCGCGTTCTGCAGATTGTGGTCGCCACGCAGCGAGGACGCGGCAGACAGGTCGAGCGTTTTTCCGGCGCCGCTTACCGAAATCGTTTCGATACGGGAACCACCGTCCTCAAGTCCGATCGCGATCCGGCGCGAATGCTCGTCGTCGATTCCGCAAATCGCATAGTCGGCGCCTTGCAGCAGCCGTGCCTTGATCGCCGCGTAGTTCTCCATCGACCCGTGACGGTCGAGATGATCGGGCGACAAGTTGAGCAACACGCCGATGCTCGGATCAAGTGAGGGAGAAAGATCGATCTGGTAGGATGAACATTCGACGACATGGTAGCGGTTCGCCGCCGGCGGCTCCAATTCCAGGACCGGCGTGCCGATGTTCCCTCCGAGTTGGACATCGCGCCCGGCCGTCCTCAGAATATGCGCGATCAGTGCCGTGGTCGTCGACTTTCCGTTTGTGCCGGTGATCGCGATAAACGGTGCCGTCGGCGCGAGCGCCCGGCGCTCGCGGCAGAAAAGCTCCACGTCACCGATGACTTCCACGCCGGCGTTGCGTGCAAGATCGACGACCCAGTGCGGTTTCGGGTGGGTCAGCGGCACGCCGGGCGCGAGCACAAGGCTGTCCGCGGAAGACCAGTCGAATTCGTGCAGATTGCCGGTCACGATACCCTCTGCCGTAGCCTTTGCCACGCTCTCGGGGTTGTCGTCCCAACAGGTGATCCTCGCTCCGCCCGCGGCAAGTGCGCGCGCCGTCGCCAATCCGGACCCGCCGAGTCCGAACAGGGCGATGCGCTTGTTCTTGGCGGTGGTAACCCGGTTCATCTGAGCTTCAGCGTGGAAAGGCCGATCAGCGCCAGGATGACCGCAATGATCCAGAAACGGATCACGATCTGGCTCTCCGTCCAGCCCTTCTTCTCGTAGTGGTGATGTATCGGCGCCATCAGGAACACGCGCCGACCGGTCATCTTGAAATAGGCGACCTGGATGATGACGGACAGCGCCTCGACGACGAACAGGCCGCCGATTATGGCCATGACGATCTCGTGCTTGGTCGCCACGGCCGTCGTGCCGATCAGCCCGCCCAGCGCCAGCGAGCCGGTATCGCCCATGAATATGGCCGCGGGCGGCGCATTGAACCAGAGGAATCCCAGCCCGGCACCGATGACCGCGCCGAGAATGACCGAGAGTTCGCCTGTGCCCGGCACGAAATGTATCTGGAGATACTCGGCAAAGATGGCATTGCCCGAGAGATAGGCGATTATGCCGAAGGAGGATGCAGCGATCATGATCGGCACGATCGCCAGCCCATCCAGCCCGTCAGTGAGATTGACCGCATTGCCGGCACCGACGATCACGAAAGCGCCAAAGGGAATGAAGAACCATCCGAGGTTGAGGAGCCAGTCCTTGAAGAAGGGAAAGGTCAGGCTTGAGGAAAAAGGCGAATTGCCGACCCGCATGATGATGTATGTCGCCATGCCGGCGATAATGAACTCTATGATGAGGCGTGCCCGGCCGGAGAACCCCTTGTCGTTTTGCTTCGTCACCTTCAGGTAGTCGTCGTACAGCCCGATCAGCCCGAAACCGAGGGTGACCAGCAGGACAACCCAGACATAGACGCTGGTCAGGTTGCCCCACAGCAGCGCCGACCCCGTGATGCCGCACAGCATCATCAGCCCGCCCATCGTCGGCGTGCCGGCTTTCTTGAAATGGGTTTGCGGCCCGTCCGCGCGGATCGGCTGGCCCTTGCCCTGGCGGATGCGAAGCGCCGAGATGATCCGCGGACCGAATAGGAAGACGATGAAGGCCGATGTGATCAGCGCGGCGCCGGTGCGGAAGGTTATGTATCGAAACAGATTGAAGAGCTGGAATTGATCGGAAAACTCCGTCAGCCAGTAGAACATGATCTCAAATCCCTCTCCGGCAGGCGCCGGTCCTGCGCAGTTTCCCGTTACCCGTCCGCACGCGGATACTTTTTCAGAAATGCCTCCACGACACGGGAGAAACCGATTCCGTTGGAAGATTTTATCACGAACACATCGCCCGCCTGCGGCGTCGACAGCAAGGAGCCGACCAGGTCGTCGGTCGCTTCCTCGTACTCGCAATAGATGTCATTGGGAACCTTGTCCGCCAACGCCTTCATCTCGGTGCCAGCGAGATAAAGCCTGTCGATCCCCGCAGCCATGACGGGACCGACGAGGCTTTCGTGCAATTCGCGGGAGTGCCTGCCGAGTTCCAGCATGTCGCCGAGCACGGCGATGCGGCGCCCGCGCCCCTCTACCGGCGTGGAGGCAAGCAGTTCCAGAGCCGCTTCCATGGATGCCGGGTTGGCGTTGTAGCTCTCGTCGATCAGAATGAATTTCCCCTTGCCGGCCTTCAGCCGATGGCGCTGCCCCCGGCCCTTTTCCGGCTTCAGCGTCGCCAGCGCGTGGCATACCGTGGTCATGTCGGCACCGACCAGCTTTGCAGCGCCGAGCACTGCCAGCACATTCTGCACCATGTGCCTGCCCGGAACGCCGATCTTCGCGGCCACCTCCTCGTCGAGCACCTTCGCGGTGATGGTCGAGCAATCGTCAAGATACTTGGCATTCTGCAGCCGCACCTTGGCCTTGTCGTGGGCGCCGAAACCGAAAATCTTCTCGACGCCGGCCGCCTTGGCGAGCCTGTTGAGCAGGTTGAATTTCGCATCGTCGCGGTTGATCAGCGCATAGCCACCAGGCTCGATGCCGGAAAAGATTTCCGCCTTCGCTTGGGCGATTTCGTTCAGATCCTTGAAATGGCCCAGATGGGCAGCGGCAATCAGCGTCACGATGGCGACGTGCGGTCGTACCAGCTTGACCAGCGGCGTGATCTCGCCGGGATGGTTCATGCCGATCTCGAAAATTCCGAACCGCGTATCGGCCGGCATGCGGGCCAATGTAAGCGGCACGCCCCAGTGATTGTTGAACGACGCGGCCGAGGCGTGCACCTTTCCCGAAGGTTCTAGGGCGTGGCGCAGCGCTTCCTTGGTCGTGGTCTTGCCTGCCGAGCCCGTGACCGCGATGATCTTCGCCTTGGAGCGCGCACGCGCGGCCGCCGCGAGGCGGCACAACGCATCAAGCACATCGGAAACCACCATCATCGGCATGTGCACGCGCCCGAGGGCGGGCAGTTTTCCTTCCGACACCACGAGCACGGAAGCGCCCGCCGCGGCGGCAGCCGTTGCGAAGTCGTGCCCGTCGAACTTGTCGCCCTTGATCGCAAAGAAGGCGTCGCCCGGCTGAAGGGTACGACTGTCGATGGAAATGCCGGTCACGGCACCGGGAAGTTCGCGCACGGGCCGCGCGCCCATGGCGTCAACCATGTCCTGGCCGGTCCACAGCGGCTCGACGGCCTTCTCGATCGCCGGCTCCCCGCTCACGCCGCCGCCTCGCCGATCGCCGCGCGGGCTTCCTCGTGGTCGGAGAAGTGAACCGTCACGCCGTTCGCGGTCTGCCCGGTTTCATGCCCCTTGCCGGCAATGATAAGCGTGTCGCCCTTCTTCAGGGATGCGATAGCCGTGCGGATCGCCTCCCGCCGGTCTCCGATCTCTGTTGCGCCGGGCGCCGCGCCCATGATCTGCGCGCGGATCGCTGCGGGATCTTCCGAACGCGGATTGTCGTCGGTGACATAGACCCTGTCGGCAAGGCGGCTGGCGATCTCGCCCATGATCGGGCGCTTGCCCGGGTCGCGGTCGCCGCCGGCTCCGAACACCACAACAACATCACCAGTGGTGAACGGCCTGACCGAAAGGAGAACCTGTTCGAGCGCCTCGGGCTTGTGCGCATAGTCGACATAGACCAGCGCCCCGCCGGGCGTGTGCGCCACGAGGTCGAGCCGCCCGGGCGCGCCTTCCAGCCCTTCGAGGGCCTGGATGGCGGTATCGGGTTCAACCCCTGTCGAAATGGCAAGAGCTGCCGAAACCAGCGCGTTGGCCACCTGGAAATCGCCCGCGAGCGGCAGCTTGACGAGATAGGTCTTGCCGCCGTGCGAAAGCTCGATCTCCTGGCGATAGCGCTCGTGCTCGACCCGCTTCAACGTGATGAAGGTTCCCTTCCGGCCGACCGTCAGCACATCGAGTCCCGCCCTTGCCGCGGCTTCCTCGGCCTGCCGCGAATAGGCATCATCGGCGAATATTACCGCGGGCTGCCCCTTCTCCAGCAGGCTGTCGAAAAGCCGCAGCTTGGCGGCGAGGTAGTCCTCCACCGTCGGGTGGTAGTCCATGTGATCGCGTCCGAGATTGGTGAATGCCCCGGCGGCCAGCTTCACCCCGTCCAGACGGCGCTGGTCGAGTCCGTGACTGGAGGCTTCCATGGCCACATGCGTCGTGCCGGCCCTGGCGAGATCGCGCAGCACCTTGTGCAGGCGCACCGGGTCCGGCGTCGTCAGCGATCCCTCGATGGTGAGTTTCGGCGAAATGACCCCGGTCGTGCCGACGCTTGCCGCCTCCAGCCCGGCCGCCGCGTAGATCTGGCGGGTGAATGATGCGACCGATGTCTTGCCGGCCGTGCCGGTCACGGCAACGACCGTGTCCGGTTGCGGCACGTACAGTTTCGAGGCGATCAGCGCGAGCGCGTGGCGCGGATCGGCGACACGGGCGACCGGTACCGGCAACGAGCCTACATCTGCGTCCGCGGCACACAAGACGGCGACCGCCCCGGCATCGGCGGCGGCCTTGGCGAAGGACGCCCCGTCCGCCTTGCTTCCCGACAGAGCGACGAAAAGGTCGCCCGGCTCGACCTTCCTCGAATCGGCGGTAACGCCGCCAAACTCCACCGCGCCTACCTGTTTCGCGGCCTCCGCCAATGATTGTCCGTCGATGTCCTGCAAGCGCATTTCGGGTCCGGTGTCCGTGATTCCTGTTCCTGTGCCTGTTTAACCGTCAATACGACACGAGCAAGGCATCTTCGCCGGAACCGAATTCCGGGGTCAGGCCGAGCAGCGGCGCGGCGCGACGGATGATGCGGTTGACCATCGGAGCAGCATTCAATCCCGCTGTCGCGCTATGCTGACCTTCTTCCGGCTTCGGTTCGTCGATAATGGTGAGAACGACATATTCCGGATCGTCCATCGGGAACGCGGCCAGGAAGGCGTTGAACCGCTTGTCGCTGGAATAGCGTCCGTTCACAACCTTTTCCGCCGTACCGGTCTTGCCGCCGACATTGTAGCCCTCGACATCCGCACGCCTGCCAGACCCCTTCTCCGCATTGAGCCGGAACAGGTAGCGCATCGCCTCGCTGGTCGATGGCTTGAGCACGGTCTTGGCAATCGCTTCTGCTTCGGATTTGGAGCGCGGAAGAAGCGTCGGCGGGATCAGCTTGCCGCCATTCATTAGCGCCGCCGCCGCCACCGCCGTCTGCAGCGGCGTGGTCGCGACGCCATGGCCGAAGGAGATCGTGATCGAATGGAGCTTTTTCCACTCCCGGGGTTCCGTCGGCGTCGCCACTTCCGGCAGTTCGAATTTCATCCGGTCGAGCAGTCCGAGCCGATGCAGGAATTCCCGATGGCCGTCGATGCCGACCGCATCGGCCTCGCGCGCCGAACCGATGTTCGATGAGTAGATGAAGATTTCCGGCACCGACAGCACGCGGCGCTTGCCGTGGAAGTCATCGATCGTGAACCCGCCGATCCGGATCGGCTTCGAGGCATCGAAACTGTCCTGCAGCGTCACCTTGCCGCTGTCGAGCGCCATCGCGGTCGTGAATGCTTTGAATGTCGACCCCATTTCGAACACGCCTGCCGACATGCGGTTCAGCCGGTCCTTGTCGAGCGCATTGTACGGGTTGTTCGGGTCGTAGTCCGGCAGGGAAACCATCGCGACGATCTCGCCGGTCTTCGCGTTGAGCACGACACCGCCGGCCGCGATCGCGTCATAGCGCTCCATGCCATCGCTGAGGACGTCATGGACGACATGCTGCACCCGGGCATCGATCGAGAGCTGCACGGGCTCGAGTTCAGCATGAACGTCGAGACCGAGGTCCTGCAATGTACCGAGCCCCTGGTCGTCGATGTATTTCTCCAGGCCGGCGATCCCGGCATTGTCGATATTGACGAGGCCGAGGATGTGCGATGCGAGCGGACCGCCCGGGTAGAACCGGCTCTTTTCCGTCCGGAAACCGATCCCCGGTATGCCGAGCGCCAGCACGTCCGCTTGCTGGCGCGGGGTCAGTTCGCGACGCAGCCATACGAACCCCGCGCCGGAGGACAGCTTGCGATGCCATTCCCTGTAATCCACATCGGGCAGCACCGAGGACAATGCCTCCACAGCCTCGTCCACATCGACGATCCGCCTCGGTTCGCCGTACAGCGAGGCGACATGGATGTCGGTTGCCAGCACATTGCCGTTGCGGTCGATGATATCGGGCCTGGAGGCGAGGCTGCGGTCGGACGCCGCATAGTGGCTCGCGGTCTCGACTTCGGTCATGCCGTATTGCACGAGCCGGGCCCCGATTGCCGCATACACGGCGACGAAGCAGAGAATCGCGATGACGGTGCGCGACCTTACCTGCGCCGCGACGTTGGATACGGTGAAGTGCGAATTGCCCATCGTCAGGGCCATGTCAGTTGCCCTCCACGCTGCCGGTCATCATGGGATCGGCCATCTCGCCCGCGATGATTTCGGCTATTCCGTCGCCGGAAGGCACGGCCGGCGGAGCCGGCAGCTCGACCGGGCGAACGATCTGCTGCGGTTCCGTGGGACGCAGCTGAAGCTCTTCCGCGTAGAGATCGGAGAGTTTCTGCAATCGCGCCGGCTGGCTCAGATAGGCCCAGTCGGCTTCCAGCAGATCGATCGTGTCCTTCTCGAACGCGATGCGGCTCTCGAGATTGCGTATCTCGGCAAGATTGCGCTCGGCCTCGTGCTTGACGCTGTAGGTCCAGGTCGCGGCTGCGAGCATGAGGACTACGAGGATGGCGTTGACGATGCGCATCATTGCTGGCGTCTCCCGAATACGGCCTTCGGCCACGGCAGGTCGGGCAGGCCGAACAGATCCATCTCGGACGCGCGCGCGGGTACATTCGTACGAATGCCGGCGCGCAGCTTCGCGGACCTTGCGCGCGGATTGCGCTCCGCCTCCGCGGTCGACGCCTTGACCATGGCCTTGCCTTCGATGCGGAAAGTGGCCGGCTTTTCGCTCACCTCGGGCATGTGACGCGAGCCGCCTGAGCCCCCGGTCCTGTCCTGGAAAAAGCGCTTGACGATACGGTCTTCAAGCGAGTGGAACGTCACGACGACCAGCCGTCCGCCCGGTTTCAGCATCGCTTCTGCTGCGAACAGCGCCCGGCCGAGTTCGCCGAGCTCGTCATTGACGAAGATGCGCAAGCCCTGAAAGGTCCGCGTCGCGGGATGGATCTTGTCCTTCGGGCCACGCCCGACCGCCTTTTCCACGATCCGGGCGAGATGTCCGGTCGTCTCGATCCGGCCTGCCTTCCGCTCGTTCTCGATGGCGCGCGCAACGCGGCCCGCGTTGCGCTCCTCGCCAAGAATGCCGATGATCCTCGTCAGGTCGGAAACGGGAAAGGAGTTGACCACGTCGGCGGCGGACAGCCCCGACTTGGCCATGCGCATGTCAAGCGGACCGTCCTTCTGGAACGAGAATCCGCGCTCGGGCTGGTCTATCTGCATCGAGGAAACGCCGATGTCGAGGACGACACCGTCGACGCTTGCCGCCTGGAAATGCTCGCCCATTGCCGAGAACGGGGCTTCGATCAGGTCGAGCCGGCCGCCATAGCGGGCAAGCATCGGCGCCGCGTCCCGTATCGCATCCGGATCGCGGTCGAAGCCCGTCACACGCGCGCCATTCTCCAGCAGCGCCCGGCTGTAACCGCCCGCGCCGAAAGTGCCGTCGACAACATGATCGTCCGGACCGGCCGCAAGGGCGGTGACGACCTCGTCCAGCATTACCGGGATATGACGCGTTTCACCGTTCACGCCGACGCCTCGCGAGCCGCGCGCAGGCGGGCACGCACCTCCTCGCGATATGCCCTGAACCGTTCCGGCTGCCACATCTGGAAGAAGTGACCCCGGCCGACGAAGGCGACCTCGTCCGTTATGCCGGTATGTTCGCGGATAAAGTCCGTCACCGTGATGCGACCATCCTTGTCCAGTTTCAGGAAGGCGCCATCCCCGTGACAGAAGAAGGACATGTCGTCGGATGAGCGCAGGAACGGATCGTCCTGCGCCAGTCGCGCCTCGTAGCGCTCCAGGAGATCCATGCCTCCCGCGTCGATCGCGGCCGTGTCGATTGCCTGCAGGGCATAGAGCTCGCCGAGGCCCCTTTTCTGCAACACGGCACGAAACAGGGCCGGCACGGAGACCCGTCCCTTGGCATCGATCCTGTTCACCGCATTCGACAGAAACCGGTCCACACCCAACACTCGCCGTTCCCGTCCCCCTGAAGGCCTGTAGCGAAGCCATCGTCGAAGACTTTCCGATCACCGTGCCGCACAGGGCGGCTTTGCCTCGCGCCGCCCGTCGAGCAGCGCCGTATAGAGCGCAAACGGCGCGTCACAGGACGCGCCGCACTCTCCCGCCCGTCCCCAGCGAGCACCGTGCAAACTCTGATGAAAGAGGACAGTCCGCCTGCCGCTCCTATTCGCATTATGGGATATCATGGGACACCATGGGAATCAATGGGAACAACTTGCACAATCCGTCATGTCGACCCTGCGCGAATGCCGGCACATTCCCGTATTTATGAGGTGTTAACCTTAAGGAAGCGTTGAATTGCCGCGCCAGGCCCGCGCGTTCCGGGTCCGGCCCGGCGATCCGCCATGTCGGAAAAAAGATTACCAGCCGGCCTGTAAGCCGGGTTCTGTACGGCGTTGCCGCCGTGGCGGCCATTCATCTGGGACGGGCATTGCTGCCCGCCTCTAGCAACCTACCCGGACGGCATTCCGGAAACTGAACCGGGCCGAAGCCCTGTGCCGTCCCTATTCGGTCTTGCTCCCGGTGGGGTTTGCCATGCCATGTCTGTTGCCAGCCATGCGGTGGGCTCTTACCCCACCCTTTCACCCTTGCCCCGCCTGTGTTTGCGCCCGTTTACGGCGAAAAAGGCAGGCGGGGCGGTTTGCTTTCTGTGGCACTTTCCCTGGGGTCGCCCCCGCCGGACGTTATCCGGCACCGTGTCTCCGTGGAGCCCGGACTTTCCTCGCCCGCCGCCTTTCGGCATGTGACAGGCGCGGCCGCCCGGCCGGCTGGTGGATGTGCATGTAGTCGGTCGGGCGTCTCGATGCAAACAATATGGTGTTGTGCGGACTAGGCGACCTTGCTCCGCTTTGCCGATCCGTATTTCGCCGCCACTTCGGCGACGCTGGCCGGCGCCTTGTAGTGATAGCCTTGGAACAGGCGGCAGCCCGCAACCGCAGCGCGTGTACCGTCGATTTCCGATTCGATGCCTTCTGCCACGACGCTCCGGTCGAGATGATCCGCGATCTGGACGACAGCGCTGACGAAGACGTCCGTAACGCGATCGAACCCGATGTTCTGAATGAATGACTTGTCGATCTTGATGATGTCGAACGGCAACCGCCGCAACTGGTCGAATTCGCTGAAGCCCAGGCCGAAGTCGTCGAGCGCGATCCGGAACCCGGCAGCACGCAGGTCCGCGATACGCTGCACGAACCTGTCGGTGGCCTCGATCTGCGAACTTTCCGTGATCTCGATCACGATCCGCTCCGGGTCAACGCGTTGCGCCTCGAGTACGGAGAGGTAGTCGTCCTTGAACTCGGCCAGCCGCAACTGCCTTGCCGAGACGTTGACATTGATTGCCACCTCCGGCAACTCCGCCATGTCGCGGCAGACCTGCTCGAGCACGTAGAGTCCCAGTTCGTGTATCAGACTGGACTTTTCGGCGATCGGTATGAAATCCGCCGGACTGATGATGCCGCGCACCGGATGTTCCCAGCGCACAAGCGCCTCCAGCGAGTGCAGCTTGCCGCCCTCGGTGACGATCGGCTGGTAGGCGACCGCCAGTTGCTTGAGCAGGATGGCCGCGCGCAACTCGCGTTCGATGAAGCGTTCCCGGCGCATGTCTCCGAGAATGTCCTTGCGGAAGAACGACCATCCGGACCGGCCGTTGCGCTTCGTCTGGTAGAGCGCCATGTCGGCATAGGACTGCAGGACCCGCAGGTTGGTGTCGTCGCGCGGCGCCATGGCCACGCCAATGGATGCAGACAACGGCTGGCGACGATTGTTGAGTTGAATGCCTTCGTGCAGCACGGCGAGAAATGCCTCGCAGGCCTGTTCGATATAGCCTTCGGATATTTCCTCTTCGTGGGCCAGGAACACCGCGAACTCGTCCCCGCCGATGCGGCCGACGGTCGCGTTATGGAATGTCCGGGCAGCCGATTGAGCGAAGAACTCCAGCACCGCGTCGCCGGCCGGGTGGCCGAAGCTGTCATTGATCTGCTTGAAATGGTCCACATCGATGAGGATCAGCGCGACGGAGCCGTGCTCGGAGTGCCTTTCCAGCGCATCCTCGAAAGCCTGAAGGAAGAAGCCGCGGGACAGCACGCCGGTAAGCGGATCGATGCGGTTCAGGCGGCTGGTGTCCGAATGGCTGCCGTAAAGCGTGTTCAGCTTGTTCGTCATCGAACGGCGGATTTCGTAGCCGGTGATGACGGAGGCGACGGTCATCGCCAGTGCGAACGATGATGTCAGCTCGGGCCACGGCCACGCCCCAATCGCCCCGGAGGTGATCGCGGCGAAGAACAGGAAGACGAGTGCGGGGATCAGGGTAAGCGCGGCGAGAAGACGACGCTCCTTGCGGAAGGTCTCCAGGTAACCGGGAACTTTCTCGAAACCATGCGGTCGGGATATCTGACGATATGCGAACACCGGGAAACTCTCGTGGTTATGTGGTGGGAGGGGGGTGCTGGATATCGACACCGATCATGGCATCGAGAGCCAAAAGGTGCACGGGCCGGCAACGTCATGTCATCCGGTGTTCATGCGCCGGCAATCTTGCAGGGAATGACGAAAACTTCCTTAAATCGCGCGCAAGAAATCCGCGTTTACGGCACTTTTCGCACGATCGCCGTGAACCGGCACGCCTGAATATGCCATCCGGGGAGCGGCTCACTCCTCGTCGAGGTTTTCCTCGGCTTCGGTCACCGGTATCGCATAGGCGCCGGACAGCCACCGGTTGAGATCGATGTCCTTGCAGCGCTGGCAGCAGAACGGAAAGAACTCGCGCTTGCTCTCCTTGCCGCATTCCGGGCACTTGAGCTTCGGCCTAAGCGGTTCCACTTTCGCACCCATCGCCGGCTCAAACGCCCCGCAGCCAGTTGAAATGGACCTTGAATCCCTCGCCGGTCAACAGCGAGACGGTCTCGTAGAGAGGCAGCCCGACGACATTGGAATAGGATCCGACAAGCCGCACCACGAAGGTGCCGGCCAGTCCCTGGATGGCATACCCCCCGGCCTTGCCCCGCCATTCACCCGAGGCGAGATAGCTTTCCATCTCCTCCGTCGTGATCCGCTTGAAACGCACCCTCGTCTCGCAGATCTTCTGGCGCACCTTGCCCTTCGGCGTGATCAGGCAGACGCCGGAAAACACCTTGTGGTTGCGCCCCGACAGCATGCGCAGGCACTGCGATGCCTCGTCGAGCAGCTCGGCTTTCGGCATGATCTGCCGCCCCACGGCAACAACCGTGTCGGCAGCAAGCACATAGGTGTCGTCGGTATCGCCCTGCTCGCGCAGATCCGCCCAGGATTTCTCGGCCTTCTCGCGGCTCAGCCGCCGCGCCAGGGAGCGCGGATGTTCCGATTTGTGCGGAGTCTCGTCGATATTGGCGGGCATCAGCCTGTCCGGCTCGATTCCGGCCTGTGCCAGCAGTTCCACGCGCCTCGGCGATCCGGATGCCAGCACAAGTTTCTGAAGCGCGCTCATGAAGAGACCCTGTTCGACGCATTCGCGGTCTGTCGGCCGCGAGCGCCCCGCCCTCGAAGGGGACTATTTGAATCGGTAGGTGATGCGGCCCTTGGTCAGGTCGTAGGGCGTCATCTCGACAAGCACCTTGTCGCCCGCCAGCACGCGGATGCGGTTCTTGCGCATCTTGCCGGCAGTATGGGCTATGATTTCGTGATCGTTTTCAAGCTTCACCCGGAAGGTGGCATTCGGCAGCAATTCCGTCACCACGCCGGGAAACTCAAGTACTTCTTCTTTCGCCATCCGGTCTCTTTTCTGTCCAATGCAAAAAGGCTGCCTGACAGTTGCAGCCTGTTGTTCGGCCATCTCTTAACCTGTCGGACCGAAACCGACAATAGTGTAATCGGATTTGAACCCCGCGGATCCGCCCCTAGCCGCGCCAGTGCAGCACGCAAACCAGCGTGAACAGCCGCCGCGCCGTGTCGAAATCCATCGCCAGCTTGCCTTCGAGACGTTCCATGAGTGTCCGCGAGCCGTCATTGTGAACGCCGCGCCGCGCCATGTCGATCGTCTCGATCTGCCCCGGCGTCGACATCTTGATCGCCTCGTAATAGCTGTCGCAGATCATGTAGTAGTCCTTGATGATCCGCCTGAAGGGGCCGAGGGCGAGAATGTGCGTGGCGACCTTTTCGCCATCCTCGCGCGTCACGTCGAAGACCAGTCGGCCTTCCACGATCGAAAGCGTCAGCTTGTAGGGACCGCCCTTCCCGTCGCCGACCACCTTGAACCTGTTTTCCTCCAGCAGGTCGAAGATCGCGACGGCGCGCTCGTGCTCGACATCGGGCGTGGACCGGCCGATCGTCTCGTCGAGAACGACGTCGACCAGTCGCGCATCGGGTCCGAATGTCTCCTCGCTTGCCATCTCCGGTCCCCAACCTCAGAGATTGAGCCGGATGGAAACCGATTTGGCATGCGCATCGAGCCCTTCCGCTTCCGCTATGGCGATCGCAGCCGGCCCCAGGGCGCGCAACTGCTCCGGCCCCAGTTGCAGAAGCGAGGTCCTCTTGACGAAATCCAGCACCGACAATCCCGATGAAAACCGCGCCGAGCGCGCCGTCGGCAGGACATGGTTGGACCCGCCGACATAGTCGCCGATCACTTCCGGCGTGTAACGGCCGATGAAGATCGCACCCGCGTTGCGAATCCGCTTCGATAGCGCCTCCGCGTTTTCGCAGGCCAGCTCAAGGTGTTCGGCGGCGATCCGGTTGGCAATGGAAACGGCGAGCTCGCCGTCGATTGCCGGCACCTCGATGATCGCGCCGTAGTCGCGCCAGCTCGCCGACGCGGTCTCGGCGCGCGGCAGCGTCTTCAGCTGCGTGTCGACCGCCTCGGCCACGCGCTGCCCGAAGGCCGCGTCGTCGGTGATCAGGATCGATTGCGCCGCGGTATCGTGCTCCGCCTGCGCCAGCAGGTCGGCGGCAATCCAGTCGGGATCGTTCTTGCCGTCGGCCATCACCAGCACTTCCGAAGGACCGGCAATCATGTCGATGCCGACGGTGCCGAACACCTGCCGCTTCGCGGCCGCCACATAGGCATTGCCCGGCCCGACGATCTTGGCAACCGGCCGTATCGTCTGCGTCCCATAGGCCAGCGCGGCGATCGCCTGCGCCCCGCCGATCCGGTAGACTTCCGTCACGCCGGCCAGCCGCGCCGCCACCAGCACGAGCGGATTGAGAACGCCTTCCTGGGCCGGCACCACCATGACGATGCGCTCCACCCCGGCAACGATCGCCGGCAACGCGTTCATCAGCACCGAGCTGGGATAGGAGGCGAGCCCGCCGGGCACGTAGAGGCCGACGGCCTCCACGGCCGTCCAGCGCGATCCCAGCGTGACGCCCGCGGCATCGGTATAGAGGTCGTCCGCCGGCATCTGGCGCTCGTGGTGGGAACGAATGCGGTCGCGCGCCAGCCTGAGCGCCTCGACGATGGATGGGTCGGCGGCCTCGAACGCGCGCTCGATCTCGTCGGCAGACACCCGCATCGGCGTTTGAGAGAGATCCAGCCGGTCGAATCTCTTCGTGTACTCGGCAACGGCAGCATCACCGCGTCCGCGCACATCCGCCAGGATTGCGCGTACGGTCGCATCGACATCGGCGGACACCTCGCGCTTGGTACCGAGAAATGCGCTGAAGCGGGCCTCGAATTCGTCGGCACTGGCGTTCAGGAATTGCGGCAATGTCGTGTCTCCGCCCGGATCAGTTGACGGGATGGCGCGGCTTGAAGCGCGTTTCCCAGGCTCCGCCCAGGTCTTCCAGTTGCGCTTCGATGCATTCCACGTCCAGGTGAATAAGCGGCCCGTCGGCGAATACCAGTTCGATCGTGCCCGCCGGCGCATCGGTTTCGGCAAATCGTATGGCAAGCAACGAGAGAACCTGGCCGTCGCCGTCGCGGCGAATGCCCGTGCTGCGGACCTTCATCACACGCGCGAAAGAAAGGACAGCCTGCCGCCGCTCGAACCCCTTGCGGGAACGTCGCGCACCTTCCGCCGCATCCCAGGCGAAGCGGTTAATCACCATTGTGAAACGCTTCTCGCGCGGCCTGTAGTCTGCAGCTTCCGGCTTGGTCACGGCATCCTGGACCTGCGCCGAGATCACGGCGAGGTCATCCGCATCAAGCGCCATCAGTTTGAGCCGATCCATCGTCCCCGATACCTAGTTAGCCGCGGGCGAACACTCGCCTGCCCGCTGCTGTGCTGATACGGCTTTCCATGCTGCGACGCAACCGGACCGCGGCTGCCGAATGCCCTATACGGGCTCTCAGTCCGAATATCGTCCGATCTCCGCGCCACAGGCTTGCAGTTTCGCTTCGAGCCGCTCGAAGCCGCGGTCGAGGTGGTAGACACGGTTGACGGTCGTCTCCCCCTCGGCCGCAAGGCCGGCGATCACCAGTGACACCGATGCACGAAGGTCGGTTGCCATGACAGGCGCGCCCTTCAGTTTGGGTACGCCGCGAACGGTGGCGGTCTGGCCGGACAGCGAGATATCCGCGCCAAGGCGCGCCAGTTCCTGCACATGCATGAAACGGTTTTCGAAGATCGTTTCGGTGATCTGCGAGGTGCCGTTCGCCATGGTCATCAGACCCATGAGCTGTGCCTGCAGGTCCGTCGGGAAACCGGGATAGGGGGCAGTTCGCACATCCACCGGCATCAGGCCGTTTCCGTTGCGATAGACGCGGATGCCGTCATCGACTTCGGTGATGTCGATACCCGCTTCACGCAAGACGTCAAGGGCGCTTTCCAGCAGGTCCGCCCGCGCGCCCTTCAGCAGCACGTCGCCGCCGGTCATGCCGACCGCCATGGCATATGTGCCTGTCTCGATGCGGTCCGGGATTACGCGATGGCGCGCACCGGAAAGGGAGGTAACGCCGGCAATGCGGATTTCGTCGGTTCCCGCGCCCTCAATCTTGGCGCCCATCGCGTTGAGGCACTCGGCAAGATTGACGACTTCCGGTTCGCGTGCCGTGTTTTCCAGGATCGTGTCGCCCTTCGCCAGGACGGCGGCCATCAGCGCGACATGCGTCGCGCCTACCGAGACCTTGGGAAACCTGTAGTGCGCGCCGACCAGTCCGTTCTTGGCCGTGGCATGTACATATCCGTTCTCGATCTCGATCTCGGCACCGAGCGCTTCCAGGGAACTGATGAACAGGTCGACGGGCCGCGTGCCGATGGCGCATCCTCCCGGCAGCGACACCCGCGCCTCGCCCATGCGGGCAAGCAGCGGTCCGATCACCCAGAAGCTGGCCCGCATCTTCGAAACGAGTTCGTAGGGAGCGGTGATGTCTACGATGTTGCGCGCGGTGAAATGCACCGTGCGCGCGTAGTTCGAGTCCTCCGATTGCCGCCGGCCGGTCACAGAGTAGTCGACGCCATGGTTGGACAGGATACGGATGAGGGATTCCACGTCGGCCAGATGCGGCACGTTCTCCAGCGTCAGCGTATCATCGGTGAGCAGGCTGGCGATCATCAGCGGCAGGCTGGCATTTTTCGCGCCGGAGATCGGAATGATGCCGTTGAGCGCGTTGCCGCCCTTGATCTTGATCTGGTCCATATATGCTGTTCCCAACCCCTCGGGCGGCCCGAGACCGCGAGACCCGCGCCTCTGCGGCCATTGTTCGTGAATTCGCGCGTTTACCGCATGCTTATGGCCGGTTCAAGGCAATGGACGCGCCTATGGCTAACGTCAGCGCTCGGATCGCTCTGCCCATCCGGCGAAAATGCGTTCCAGGAACACCACGGCGTAGTACAGCACGATACCGAGAAAGGCGAGGACGATCAGGACGGCGAACATCAGCGGATAGTTCGAATTTGTCTGCCCGGAAAGGAACAGTGCGCCCAGCCCGCGCCCGTGCGGGGATACGATTTCGACCAGGTTGGTTCCGATGAAAGCCAGCGTCACCGCCACCTTCAGCGCACCGAAGAACTCGGGAAGCGTTTTCGGCAAGGCGATCTTGGTAAAGATCGTGAATCGGCTCGCACCGAGTGAGCGCAGGATGTCCCGGTATTCCGGCTCCAGTGTCGAAAGTCCGATGCTCACGGAAACCGCGATCGGAAAGAAGGAGATCATGAAGGCCATGGTAACGGTGTTGAAATTGTGCTGGCCGACAAAAAGCAGCGCCAGCACCGGCACGAGTGTCGCCTTCGGGATAGCGTTGAACCCGACAAGAAGCGGATAGAGGGCGTCGCGCGCGATCCGCGAAAACCCCATGATCATGCCGAATAGCGTACCGACAACGACCGCGATCAACAGTCCGGCGACCGTCCGCCAAAGGGTCTGCCAGGCACCGACCAGGAACAGCTTCCAAAACCGCGCATAGGCATCCGGCAAGTCCGATGGCGAGGCCATCACGTAGTCGGGCCAGCCATTTGCCTGCACGAGCAATTCCCACAGGACGAAAAACGCGACAATTGCGGCCACCGGGACGGCGGTTCGGCGCAGTGATGCGTTCATGCCGCCTGTTCCTTGCTTCCGCGCCCCTGGGCGATGCGTATCTGCTCGCGCAGGGTGTACAGCATCTCCGAGCATTCGGGCTTGTAGAGCCCGTCGATCACGCGCGGCCCGGGAAAATGAACGTCGAGGACATACTGTGTCGTCGCCGGCCTGCCGGAAAGCACGATCACCTGGTCACCGAGGAACACGCTTTCTCGCAGGTCGTGCGTAATCAGCACGCAGGTAAACGGCTCCTTTTCCCGCAAGTCGTGCATGGTCAGCCACAGATCCTCGCGCGTGAAGGCGTCGAGCGCACCGAAAGGCTCGTCCATGATCAGCACATCCGGCTTGTGCACGATTGCCCGGCAAAGCGATGCCCGCTGGCGCATGCCTCCGGACAGTTCCGACGGCCGCTTGTTCTCGAACCCGGCCAGGCCGACCAGCTCGAGGAGTTCGAGCGCTCTCGCTTCCTTCTTGGCGCGCGGCATCGTCGGGGAGACGATCTCCAGCGGAAGCATTACGTTCTGAAGAATGGTGCGCCATTCCAGCAGCACGGGGTTCTGGAATGCCATCCCCACGGTCCTGCGTGGCCCTTTCACCAGTTCGCCGTGCAGCCAGACCTCTCCGATATCCGGCTTCATCAGGCCCGCGATCAGTCGTGTCAGCGTGGACTTGCCGCAACCGGAGGGCCCGACCACGGCGCAGAACTCGCCTTCCGGCACGGAGATGTCGAGGTTGCTCAGAACCGGAAGTCGCCCTTCCGGAGTGCCGTAGGCGTGGGAAACGCCCCGAATGTCGATCAGATTGGCCATACCGGTTCCCGGATGGAGGTTCACCCGCCGGGGCGGGTGAACCGTTCCTGTTACTGCAGCTTGAAGCCCCCGCCGGGCAGGTAGGACGCATCGAAATAGCGCGAACCATCGGGTTCCGACTGGAACTCGTAGACCGATTTCGTCTGTTCGATCGCCTTGGCCATGCGCTGGTCGTCGATTCCGCCAAAACCGTTTTTCATGACGTAGTCGGTAAGCACGTTGGCATCGATAGCCATCTGCAATCGTTCGGTTTCGAGCGCAGCATCCGCGGCCGGATTCCGCTCGACAAGGCTCTCGATCGCGGCCGCGGGATCGGCAATCGCGTCCTTCCAGCCCATCGCCACGGCCTTGACGAAGCCCTTCACCACCTCCGGATTGTTCGCAGCGAAGTCCGTGTTCACGATGATCGCGTTGCCATAGAGCGACACGCCGTAGTCGGCCATGAGCAGCACCGACTGGTCGTCCATCGGCACCCCAAGGCGTTTCAGATTGAGGGTCGAGGAGAACGAGAAGCCCGTCACCGCGGCCACCTTGCCTTCCGCCAGCATCGGTTCACGCGTGGGGAAGCCGACCGGCTCGACCGTGATCTTGTCCGTGTCGAGGCCGTTCTCGGTCGCAAAAATCGGGAACTGCGCCCAGGCGCCGTCAGGCGGAGGTGCGCCCAGCACCTTGCCTTCGAGATCCTTCGGGGTCTCGACCCCGAGCGACTTCCGGCCGACCACGGCGAACGGCGGCTTGTCGTAGACCATCATGATCGCCGTGACGGGAGCGTCGGGGTTCTGGTCGAGGAATCGCATCAGCGAATTGATATCCGCAAAGCCCAGCGGGAAGGCCCCGGTCGCGACCTTGGGAATGGCGTCCAACGATCCCGCGCCCTCGGCTATTTCCACCGCAAGACCTTCCGCCTCGAAGTGTCCCTTGTCGATGGCGACGAAATAGGGGGCCGACGGCCCCTCGAACTTCCAGTCGAGCGCAAACTGGATCGCCGTTTCCGCCGCGCCCTGCGTGACTGCTGCCGCGAGTATTGCGGCCGATACCAAAAGCTTCTTGATCAACTCGATCTCCCTGTGCACCGCCATGATGCTGCAGTGCACATCGAAGCCGATGGCGAAAAATTGATCAAGTGGAAAGATTGTGCATGATTTGCCTGTTTTTTATGCAAACCTCTCCCGTTTCCTCAATCTCCCCCACCATCCTTGTTCGGGGAATTGCTCGCCTTGTCCGCCGCCGGAAGACCTTCGGGTCGCGCATCCGCGTCACCCGCGCGCCTGGCGCGCGCCTGTGCCTTGCGGCGCGCCAGATTGGCGCGCAGTTGCTTGGCGAGTCTCTTCCTTCGATCGTCATCCCGGGATTTTTCAGCCATGGCGCTGATATGCCGCAAATCGCCTCCGCAGCAAAGCCCCGCGCATTGTCGCATTGCCCTGCAAGCAGTTGCGATTTGACGATGATTGAGCCTTGCGCTCTGAATTTGCTTGTGGCAGAAGCCGCTCACGATTTGCCACGATGCTGCTGTAGCTCAGTGGTAGAGCACTCCCTTGGTAAGGGAGAGGCCGCGAGTTCAATCCTCGCCAGCAGCACCATTCCCCTTCAATCCTGGATTTCCTCGGCTCTCGACTAGTGGTCCTCGCCGATCGTTGCTGCTGCCCGCCGGACGGAATCAGCGCCTGAATCGCCTGCTGACAGCGGAAGGACGCCCGGGAAGCGCGAGAGCCGTGTCCTGCTTGTCGCGTCTGGCGACGACCTTGCCCTTCGAGACGACAAGCAGCCGGTCCGGCCTGAGGCGGATCGCCTCGATCGGATCGCCGGCATCGAGGACGACGAGGCTGGCACGCTTGCCCTTTTCCAGCCCGTAATCCTCCATGCCCATGATCTTGGCGGTTTCCGTCGTCACCATGTCGAAGCAGCGACGCATGTCGTCCGGGCTTGTCATCTGTGCCACGTGCAATCCCATGAAGGCGACATCCAGCATGTCCGCCGTGCCCAGCGGATACCAGGGATCGAGCACGCAGTCCTGTCCCCAGGCGACGGTGATGCCGTGTTCCAGCATCTCCGGCACGCGGGTCAGCCCCCGACGCTTCGGATAGGTGTCATGTCGCCCCTGGATGGTGATGTTGATCAGCGGGTTGGGAACCGCCGACACCTCTGCCTCCGCCATCAACGGCAGGAGTTTCGAGACGTAGTAGTTGTCCATCGAGTGCATCGAGGTCAGGTGCGAGCCGTTCACGCGCCCCTGCAGGCCGAGGCGCTGCGTCTCGTAGGCGAGCTGTTCGATATGGCGCGACATCGGGTCGTCGGTTTCGTCGCAGTGCATGTCGACCCGCAACCCGCGTTCTGCCGCGATTTCGCACAATTCGGTCACCGATCGCCGCCCGTCCTCCATCGTCCGTTCGAAATGCGGAATGCCACCGACAATGTCGACCCCCATGTCCAGTGCCTGGATGGTGAATTCCCGGGCCCTTGGCGCGCGGTAGAAACCGTCCTGCGGGAATGCGACGATCTGCAGGTCGAGATAGGGCCTGACGATATCGCGCACCGCGAGCACCCCCCGCACCCCGGTCATCGCATGTTCGTCCGAGGTGTCGACATGACTGCGGATGGCGAGCAGCCCCATCGAAACCGCCCAGTCGCAATAGGCGAGCGCCCGCTCGATCACCGCCTCCTCGGTCAGGAGCGGTTTCAGCTCGCCCCACAGCGCGATGCCTTCCAGCAACGTGCCCGAGGAATTGATGCGCGGCAGGCCGTAGGACAGCGTCGCGTCCATGTGGAAATGCGGATCGATGAAGGGCGGCGAAACGAGATTGCCCGATATGTCGATCGCCTCGCCTGCTGCTGCCGGAATTCCGGGCTCGATCGCGACAATGGTGTCGCCGGCAATTGCGATGTCGGCGATGGTTCCGTCAGGCAGGACGCCGCCCTTCAGGAGCAGGTCGATATTCATCGTTCACCTTTCTGGTAAGGCACCATGAGGGCCTTCGGATAAGTCGCCCGCCGTGCCACGACGATCAGCGCCAGGATCGACAGCACGTAGGGCAGCATCAGGAATATCTGGTAGGGGATCACGCCACCTGCAACCTGCTGCAACCGCACCTGGTAGGCATCGAACGCCGCGAACAGGATCGCACCGATCAGCGCCTTGCCCGGGCGCCACGAGCCAAACACGACAAGGGCGATGCAGACCCATCCCCGCCCGTTGATCATCTCGAAGAAAAAGGAATTGAAGGCACTCATTGTCAGGAATGCACCACCGACGGCCATCAGTGCCGAGCCGGCGGCGACTGCGCCCATGCGCATCCCCGTCACGCTGATCCCCTGCGCCTCGACCGCCGCAGGGTTTTCACCGACTGCGCGTATCGCGATACCTACGGGCGTCCGGTAGAGGACCCAGGCGACAACGGCGACAACGACATACGCCAGGTAGGTGAGCGGCGTCTGGTTGAACAACGCCGGCCCGAGCAGGGGTATGTCCGAAAGTCCGGGGACGGCATAAGGCTGGAACGGCTCGATCTTCGGCGGCGACGTCACTTCGGGCAGTGCGATCCGGTATACGAAGTAAGTCAGGCTCGTGGCCAGCAACGTGATGCCGATGCCGGTGACATGCTGGGAGAGACCGAGCGGCACGGTCATGAATCCGTGCAGCAGGCCGAACACCATGCCTGCCAACGCGGCTACGGCAACACCGGTCCACAGATCGCCGCCGAGATAAACGGTGAGCCAGCCGGCGAAGGCGCCGGCGGTCATGATCCCCTCGATCCCGAGATTGAGCACGCCCGCCCGCTCACAGATCAGTTCGCCCATCGTGGCGAAGATCAGCGGAGACGCGATGCGTATGGCTGCAACCCAGAAACTTGTGGTCAGCAGGATATCAAAGGCTTCCACGGCTACCTCCACCTGATCCGGTAGCGTGTCAGCATGATCGCCGTGACCATGGTCAGGAGCGCGGTCGCGACCATTACCTGCGCGATATAGCTCGGCACGCCTGCGGACCGGCTCATTGCATCGGCACCGACGAATATGCCGGCCACGAAGATCGCGGACGCAATAACGCCAAGCGGGTTGAGCATCGCCAGCATCGCCACGACGATGCCCGTGTATCCGAAGCCGGGCGAGAGATCGAGCGTCAGGTTGCCCTTCAGGCCTGCGACCTCGGAAAAACCGGCAAGTGCAGCCAGCCCTCCCGAGAGAAGAGCCGTCTTCATGAGCACACGATTGACCGGAATACCGGCAAAGCGCGCCGCTTCCGCATTGTTGCCGACGGCGCGCATCTCGTAGCCGAGCGTCGATTTTTTCATGATCACCCACACGACTACGGCGCTGGCAACGGCGATGACGAAACCGAGATGCAGCCGCTTGCCCTGAATCAATCGAGGCAATTGGGCATCTGCAATAACTCGTTTCGACTGGGGCCAGCCGAGGCCCATCGGATCCTTCAGCGCGCCCTCCAACAGCATCGATACGAAAAGTATGACGATGAAATTGAGCAGCAGCGTCGTCACCACCTCGTCGACACCGAAACGCACTTTCAGCACCGCCGGTCCGAGCAGCAACAAGGCGCCGGCCAGCATGGCACAGATCATGATGAGCGGAATCAGGGCCGGTGACGGCATCGCGACCGCACCCGTACCCAGTACGACCGTCACAACCGCGCCAATATAGAGCTGCGCCTCGGCCCCGATGTTCCAGAGCTTTGCCCGGAAGGCAACCGCGACCGCAAGGCCGGTGAAGATCAGGGGGGTGGCCCGCGTCAGGGTTTCCAGAAGCGCGAATTGCGACCCGGCCGCTCCTTTGACGACGAGCCAGAACACGCTGAAAGGCGATGCGCCCGCGACCACCACCAGGAACGATGCGATGACAATCGTGGCGACTATGGCACCGACCGGATAGAGCAGCGCCACTGCAAGACCGGGCGCCGGTTTTGGCTCAAGCCGCATTGCCCCCCCCGTCGCTGAACCCGTGTCCTGCCATGAGTTCTCCGATTTCGCGGACCGACAGCTCGCCGCGTTTCGACGGGGGCGACAAACGCCCCTTGGAGATCACCACAATCCGGTCGGCAAGCGCCAATACCTCATCCAGGTCTTCCGAGATCAGCAGGATCGCGGCACCTCGATCACGCGCCGCAATGAGCCTCGAATGCACATACGCCACAGCACCGACATCGAGACCGCGCGTCGGCTGGTTGGCGAGGATGACCTGCGGCTCTCCGTCGAGCGCGCGTCCGAGAATCAGCTTCTGCATGTTGCCGCCCGACAGGAGCCGCACCCGTGCGTTCGGTGAAGGGCATTTCACGTCGTAGGCGCGGATGATCGTCTCCGCGAATGTTTCAGCCGCCTTCCAGTCCAGAAATCCCATCCGGCTGAAACGCGGCGACCGATAGGATTCGGAGATCACGTTCTCGGTCACGCTCATGTCTCCAATCATGCCGGTGGCATGCCGGTCCTCCGGAATGCGGCCGATCCCGTGTGCCAGCGCGGCACGCGCGGACCAATCGCCGATCACTTTCCCGCGAATGCGAATTTCGCCCCTTTCCGGTTTCATTGTGCCTGCAATCAACGCGGCGAGGGCCGCCTGCCCGTTGCCGGAAACGCCGGCAAGCCCGGTGATCTCGCCCTCGCGCAAGCTCAGGTCAATCCCGTCGAGCGGAGCGCCGCCGGCACGCCCGGACGTCGAAATGCCGACAAGTTCGATCACGGTGCTTCCCGGGGTGTGCTCGGTCACTTCCGGTTCCTTGATTGCCTCCCCGACCATCAGCGAGGCCAACTCACCGCGGTTCGTGTCCGCCGTGCGGCGTTCACCCGAGATCCTGCCCGAACGCAGAACCAGCACCCGATCGCTGACAACCATAACCTCGTGCAGCTTGTGCGAGATGAAAATGATCGAAAGCCCGTTCGCGACCAGCTTCCTGAGCGTCGCGAACAATGCTTCCGTCTCGATCGGCGTCAGCACCGCCGTCGGCTCGTCGAGAATGAGAATCCGCGCATCACGGTAAAGCGCCTTGAGTATCTCCACGCGCTGTCGCTCGCCCACGGACAGGTCGGCGACCAATGCGTTCACCCGCACCTCGAGGCCGAAATCACGGGACAACTTGTCGACGCGCGCCAGCGCCTTGCCCCTGTCGAAGCGCGGCGAAAAGAGACTCTGCGTGCCGAGCGCGATGTTCTCCAGAACGGTCATCTGGTCGGCCAGGGTGAAATGCTGATGGACCATGCCGATGCCGGCGGCAAGCGCCGCATACGGCTCGCCGGCCGGCAACACCTTGCCGAAAGCCTCGACCGTCCCCTCGTCGGCCACGTAGTGGCCGAACAGGATGTTCATCAGCGTCGTCTTGCCGGCTCCGTTCTCGCCGAGAAGGGCGATCACCTCGCCCCGCTTAAGTTCGAACGAAACGGAATCGTTTGCCGTCAGCGGGCCGAAGCGCTTCGTGATATTGGAAAGGCGGAGAACGGTCTCCGCCTCTCCGCCCCCCGCCCCCGCCATCAGCTCGATTTCGGCTCTTCGTCGTTGATCTCGACAGTGAAGCTGCCGGCCTTGATCGCGGCTTCCTTCTCGGCAACCAGGTCAAGCGCTTCCTGCGGGACCTTGCCTTCAAAAGTGCCGAGTGGTGCCAGGGAGCATCCGCCTTCCTTCATGTAGGAATACAAGCCGTAATTCTCGGCTTTGAACTCACCGGCCTTCACCTTCGCGACGGCGGCATCGAGTGTCGGCTCGAAATGCCACAGTGCCGATGCAACGACCGTTTCGGGATAATCCGCCTGCGTATCGATAACATTGCCGATGGCCAGAACGCCCCTCTCCTTGGCCGCATCCGAGACACCGAAGCGCTCCGCATACATGATGTCCGCCCCTGCATCGATCTGCGCGAAGGCGGTTTCCTTTGCCTTGGGCGGGTCGAACCAGGAACCGATGAAGGCGACCTGGAACGTCGTGTCGGGCGCCGTCTCGCGCACGCCGGCCATGAAGGCATGCATCAGCCGGTTCACCTCGGGAATCGGAAACCCGCCGACCATGCCGATGTTCTTGGACTTGGTCATTGCCCCCGCGATGATGCCGGAGAGATAGGACGCATCCTGGATGTAGTTGTCGAAAACCGCGAAATTCGGCGTGTCGTCCTGCGGCATGAAGCTTGACCCCATCAGGTAAGCCTTGTCCGGGTAATCGCGGGCGACCTGGCGCGCCGCATCCTCGACCGCGAAGACCTCGCCGATGATCAGGTCATGGCCTGCTTCCGAGTATTCGCGCATGACGCGCTCGTAGTCTGAATTGGAGGTGTTTTCCGAAAAAACATATTCGATCTCGCCCCGCTCAACGGCGGCATTGGCCGCCTTGTGAATCCGGCTGACCCATTGTTGTTCGACCGGGACGGTATAGATCGCGGCGACCTTGAGCATTTCCTGCGCGCTCGCGCGACCGATCAGCCCCGGCATGGCGAGAAACGATGCACCTGCAGCGCCTGCCTTCAGCAGACTGCGACGGGTTGTGGTGAAGGAATTGTTGGACATTGAGCGCTCTCCTGTCTGGGTGGAATTTCATGAACCCGCCGCTTTTTTGATCAGATGGTAAATCGAGTTCAAAAAAACGGCAAGTGGCAACAAAATCTTACAGGCGCGAAATGACCAGGCCCGCTCCGACGAGGACTATGGCTACCACACGCTGCCAGCTGATCGCGTTCACGGGAATCCCGAATGCACCGGTGCCATCGATCACCGCGGCCGCAATCATTTGGCCAAGGATCAACGCAGCGGTCATTGTCACCACCCCGAGACGCGACACGCCCGACACCACGGCCCACACGTAGAACGCGCCGAGCAGCCCCCCGGCGAACATCCACGGCGGCGCCGTCCGCAATGTGCCGATAGCTGGCAATGTGCCACGAAAGGCAGCCAGGAGAGTAAGGACGATGAAACCGATGCCGAACGAAATCATCGTCGCCGACACGTTGTCACCGATGGCGCGCGACAGTGCGGCATTCACCGGAGCTTGCATGCCGAGAGCGATGCCCCCGGCAAAGACAATGAAAAGGGCAAACCAGAAAGACGTCATGACAATCCCCGAACGCATGTCCGTGTGGAATTCCGTCCACGCTGCCATCAGCAGCTCTACCGCAACGGACATGCAACAATGTACCGATCGTCGCCCAAGAAAGTTCGGCACGCAAGTTGCGCCTTGTCAGCGCATGGAGGATTCGAAAAGAGAGCAGCAATCGCGTAATCGTTGCGATGCCTTCAATACCGGCCGTGCCGGCACACTGCTTTGTGCAGATCGCTGCGCAGGCTGGATGGCTTTCACGACCGTCGATTATCCACCGATTTCGCGACCGGTATGGTGCACGTTACGAAATCACAGAACCGGATAGAAAAATCATACAAAATATAATAAAAACAAACACTTGGTAAAATACCACGCAAGACCAACCCTCGCGGGCAGAACCGCTTCCCGTCAGCGAGTCCCCTCTAAGGGTTCGACTTCGCCGTTGACGATTTGGCGGAAGAGGGGGGCGGCCTGAGGCGCGGCAGCAAAGCACGGTTTGCGCGCAAAAACGCCGTCGTCACCGAGAAAGTCGTCCGCCGTTCCGCCGGCCTCCGACACGATCAGCAGGCCGGCGACGCAATCCCAGGCATTGAGCTGCGGCTCGTAGAACCCGAGATAGTGCCCGGCCGCCACATGGGCGAGCGACAGGGCTGCCGAGCCGTTGCGCATGTAACCGCCGCCGGCCGCCAGCACTCCTGTGACAACCGCCCCGATATGGGCGCTCGCCTCCGGCCGGCTGGCACCGATCGCGAACAATCCGCCGGTAAAGGGCGTCGCGGTATCGACCGCGATCGGCGCGTCGTCGCAGAAGGCCCCCTCCCCGCAGCGGGCCCGGTATAGCCTGCCGGTGCATGGTTCCAGGACGAGCCCGGCGACCGGTTCGCCGTCCCGCAGGATGGCGATCACGACGCTCCAGGTCTGCAGTCCGTGCAGGAAGCTCCCGGTTCCGTCGATCGGATCGACCAGCCACTGGAACCCGGAACTGCCGCTCACGTTTCCGTGCTCCTCGCCGACGATGCCATCCTCGCCGAAGCGATCGAGGATCGCCTCTCGGATAAGGCTCTCAACGGCCCTGTCCGCAATGGACACGATGTCCTGTCCGCCCGACTTTTCCTCGACGGCAAGCGAGCGATAGCGCTCGAAATAGTCCAGCGCCATGCGTCCGGCATCGCGGATGATCGACATCGCGGCATCGATTCGTTGGGCGCATGCGCGCCCGTCCTCGGCATTGTGCATCGTGTTGAGCCTGTCAGGTTGGATTGAAGGGCGGGCGCGCCGTCGATCCGCGCTCCACCAGTTGAACGTCGATTGTTGTATTTGCAACCTCCGTCTCGGGCGTTTCGATCCGCGAGACGAGGGCGGCGGCGGCCGCCTCCGCGAGCGACATCGTGTCCTGACGGATCGTGGTCAGGTCATAAGCGAGCCAGGCCGCCTCCGCGATGTCGTCGCATCCGATAACGCACAGATCTTCTGGCACACGAAGTGAACACCGGCTGCGCAGCCCGTCGAGAAACCCGAGGGCGAGATAGTCGTTGGCGCAGAACACACCGTCCGCGTCCCCGCCCGCCGCCAGAAAGGCCCCGGCGGCCTCGATGCCGCCGGCATAGTTCTGCACCGCACCCTGGTAGTCGCCCGCGGTCTGCAGCCCGAGGGCACCACAGGCGCGCAGAAATGCCGCCTTGCGTTCGCTGATGGTGTGCGAAGGTCGCCGCTGGCTGGCAATGCCCACGCGCCGGCACCCCGCCTTCCGGAGCGCCTCGGCGGCAAGCCGCCCCACCTTCTCGGAATCGAGCGTCACGTTGGCCACGCCATCCATGGCCTCCTTGTTCACCAGCACCAGCGGAACGCCATGCATGGCGCATTCCTCCGAGATTTTCGCCGGCGGGGTATCGGAGGTGACGATCGCTCCCGACACGTTGTAGTCCAGCATCATGTCGACCAGCGGAACGACATCCATGCCGGGATCGGTCGGCAACATGAACGGCCGATAGTCGAGCGCAACCAACCTGCGCGCCAGATGGTCGACCAGTTCGGCGCGAAACGGGTTGTCCATGTCGGAGACGACGAGGCCCACGAGATTCGTGCGCTTCTGCGTAAGGCCCCGCGCCAGCATGTTGACCCGATAGCCGAGTTCATTCGCCGCCGCCATGACGCGTTCTCGCGTTTCCGGCGCGACACTCGCGCCGGCTGTAAAGGTCCGCGACACGGCCGAGCGCGAAACGCCTGCCAGTCGTGCGACATCTATCGATGTGACCTGCCTTGCCGGTTTGTGCCGGTCTTCCACTGCGAATCCTGCCCTCAAGTCTGTCCGGACACATGATTGCCGGCACGGCATGCACGTAGCAACAGGTCGGCCCGGTCGAGATTGATCATCGGTGGACGAAGCGACACGATTTCCTCGAAAACGGCCGGATCGTCGCCAAAATACTGCAGCATTGGAACCATGCCCGCTTCAATGCAGGCGGGGGCGAAATTGCGGTAATCCTCAAAAAGTATTTCGGCGATCTCGGGTGCCAGATGCGCCCGCATCGGCTCCACGCCGGAATAGTCGCACAGCGACGACTTTATCCGCGCCTTGTTCGAGACGGCCCGCATGCCCTCCTGCAACGCCGCGTTTCCCGACCAGAAGAAGCATTCACCTAGAAATCCCGCGTCCTCGATGAAACGGACGAGCCGTTCGGCATCGACAGACTTGTTCTCGACATAGAGCTTCCGACCATGCGACCGCGCGACATCGATTGCCTCGGAAAGCAGCGGAATGCGTTCGCCGGAGAAATGTGGGGAGAACCAGGAACCCGCATCGAGCGAACGCAGTTCCGCGGCGGTCATCTCGTCGACGCGGCCCGTGCCGTTCGTCGTCCGGTCGACCGTCGGATCGTGAATTACGACCAGTTCGCCATCGGCGCTTTCGCGCACGTCGATCTCGACATAATGCGCGCCCTGCTGGAAAGCGAGCTGCGCAGCCGCCAGCGTGTTCTCGGGCGCGAAACGGTTGGCGCCGCGATGACAGACCACGGAAATTCCCAGCGCCTCGGCGGCATCGAGCCGTGCCATCATCTCCGGATTGTTGGTGCAGATTCCGTTCACCGGCAATTTCTCGATCTCGTCGAGAACCGCACGCCTCTCCTCGTGCCACAACACGACCCCCAGACCGCGCTCCTTCGCACGGGACAGCAATTCCGGCGTCACAAGGTCCTGCGGCCGGCCATCGCCACCATCTTCCCAGCAAAGATGGATGATATCGGCCCGCGACAGTTCCGCCCAACCGAACGGATCGACGCCGAGTGGCACGAGGATCGCCAGCGGGTAACGGCGTTCCCCCTCCGAGAGATCGCGAATTTCCTCGACGATGAAACTGCTGATCACCGCACGTGTGAATCCGGCATCCGCCAGGCGGCGCTCTGTCACCCTTCCGGCCCCGCGTACCTTGACTTCGACATAGAGCCCCTGGTCGAACCGCTTCGCCAGCTCGATCGTCTCGTCGAGTGTCGGCAAGTCCGGCGCGCGCGCGCGGATTTCGGCCAGATCAAGATCGGCGATACGGCCTTCGGCGCCGAAGATGCGCTCCAGCTTGTCGTCGTGACTGACTACAGCCACGCCATCGCGCGTGAGATAGACATCGATCTCCCACATGTCGGCGCCGAGCTCGGCCGCCACGGCGAATGCCCGCGCGGTGTTCTCCGTCGCGTGCGCCGAGGCCCCGCGATGTGCAATGCAAAGCGGCTTTCCGTCGGCCCGCGCGGGCCACGCCAGCTTGTTTTCCATTTTTCGCTATCCCTTGGCACATCATCCACGTCAGAGCGCGACGCCATCCTCATCGAATATCAGTAACTTTTCAGTATCGAGCGGCCATTCGATGGCCTCGCCTAGTCCGGCGCACATGCCCGCGGGCTGTATGGAACGCAGCAATTCGCCCTCCGCGACCACCACGTCGTAGTGTGTTTCACGGCCCTGCAGCTCGACGAACGAAACCTTGCCGGCAAGCCGGAAATCACCTTCGTTGCCGAAGAATTCCGGCCGGATGCCAAGCTGTATCGCCTTGCCCTCCGGAAGGCTCGCGAGCCGATCAGGCAGCGGAATGCCGACCCCGCCCCGCGAACGGAACCGTCCGGCCTCGGTGACCGTGCCCTCCAGAAACGCGATCGGGGGATTGCCCAGGAAGCCCGCAACAAAGGTGTTGCATGGCCGGTGATACATCTCGTCCGGCGTTGCAATTTGCAGGATCTCGCCCTGTCCCATGATAGCGATCCGGTCCGACATCGACATGGCCTCGACCTGATCGTGCGTCACAAGAACCGCCGTTATCCCCGTCTCAAGCTGGATGCGGCGAATCTCGGAGCGCATCTCCAGCCTGAGTTTCGCATCGAGGTTCGCCAGCGGCTCGTCGAGCAGCAGCACGTCAGGCTTGCGAACCAGCGCCCTGGCCAGTGCCACCCTCTGCTGTTGGCCGCCCGACAATTGGGCCGGCTTGCGTTCGAGCAGCGGACCGATATGGGTCAGATCGGCGATCGCCCGAACCTCGCGATCAATGTCCGCGGCCTCAAACTTGCGGACCTTCAACGGAAACGCGATGTTCTCGAATACACTCATATGCGGATAGAGTGCATAGGACTGGAATACCACGCCGACATTGCGCTTCTGACTGGGCAGGTTCGTTACATCCCGCTCACCGAACAGTATCCGTCCGGAGTCGATCCGGTGAATTCCGCAAATGGCGAACAATGTCGTCGATTTTCCGCAGCCGGAGGGTCCGAGCAGCGCAAGCATCTCGCCATCCCGGATCTCCAGGTTCATGTTGTCGACCACGGTGACCTTGTCGAATCGCTTGGTAAAGCCTTCCAGTAAGATACGCATCAGCCTTTGGTGCCTCCGCCAAAAATGTCCATGAGCCGATGCTGGAAGAACGCGAAGATCACGAGGACCGGCAGCGTGTAGAACACACCGACTGTCTTGAACAGGTTGAAGTCGTAGTTCGCCCGGTCCGGGTTGCCGACAAGATCGAGTACGATCGACAGCACCCGGAAGTCGTTGGTCGGCGCAAGGATGCGCGGCAGCACATATTCGCCCCATCCGTCGAGAAACGCGAACAGGCCGAGCGCCACCAGTCCGGGCCGCACCTGCGGAAGGAGCAGCCGCCACCAGACGGTGAGCCGACTGGCCCCGTCCTGCACGCCGGCCATCTCTATTTCCCACGGCACGGTGTCGTAGAATCCCTTCATGATCCAGATGCCGAAGGGAAGCATCAGCGACGCCTTCACCGCGATGACGCCGATCATGGTGTCGTAAAGCCCCGTGAACTGCAGGACCAGGAACACGCCGATGATCAGCGTCACCGACGGAAAGGCGTGCATCACGAGGATGCTCGCCAGGAAGAATCGCCTGAATGGCAGGTTGAGCCGCGACACGGCGTAACCGCCGGTAGCCGAGACCGTCAGCACGATCAAGGTGATGGAGCCGGCGAAGACGAAGGTGTTGAACGTCGCCGCCCATATATTGCCCGCCGCGGTCGAGCTGTCGAACAGGAACCGCCAGTTTTCCAGCGTGACGCCCGAGGGCAGCAGCTCGCCGGGCTCGGTTGTCGTGACCGTGCCCAGCGCCAGGTAGCCATACATGATTACAAGCGGCAGGCTGATGACCAGCAGTATCAGAAGAACAGGCCAGACCGGGAAGTTGCGTGTCATCCCTGCCCCCTAGAACTCGATTTTCGGCTTCGAGACCAGTTCGTCGAACCGGAACAGCCGCAGATAGATGATCGAGAGCACCATCCCCACAGCGACCAGAACCAGCGCCATCGCCGCGCCGAGTCCGTACTGCAGCGAACCGGAATAGTTGAACAGCGCTGTACGGAAGGCTTCCAGCGCCCACACGGCGGTGGTGTTGCCCGGCCCGCCATTCGTGGTCAGCCATATCTCCTGGTAGGAGGTCAGGAGCGAGAGCGTCTGGTAGCTCGTGACAAACAGGATCGGCCAGCGAAGCTGCGGAAGGATGATGTGGCGCACCTGTTGCCACCGGGTGGCTCCGTCCACCTCGCTCGCCCACAATTGCTGCACCGGTATCGCCCTGAGCGCGCCGGAGAACAGGATCATGCCAAACGACGCGCCGATGAAGCCGTTGACCAGGATGACGATTGTCCAGGCACTCGGCACCGACCCCTTCATGTAGTTGAAGGACGGCAGGCCGAGCTGACCGGCGAGCGCCGCGACAAATCCGTCATCCCAGGTGAACCACTTCCACATGATCGCGTAAAGCACGACCGGCGTGATGCGCGGGAGCAGCCAGATCAGGGAAAAGAAGCCTCCCGTTCTCCTGGGAAGATAGAAGGTTGTGATCGCCAGAAACAGGCCCACCAACACGTTGAAGGCCAGCGTCATCGCCACGTAGAAAACTGTATTGAACACGATGCGCAGGGTTTCCGGGCTGCTGAACAGCTTGGAATAGTTTTCCGACGTCCACTTCCAGCCGGTGTAGCTTCGCTCGACTATCCTTTCCAATTCCCCGGCATCGATATCGGGCACGACCTGCTCTATCGCCAAACGCGCCGCAGCCTCGGTTTCGAAACGGATGTTGAGAACGGACCGGGTGAACGGCTCCATCGCCAGTTTCAGGTCGCGCACCCGCCGTGGCCTTGTGCGCAGCGTCTTGAGCGCGGACATGAACTCGGAATCGGAAGCAAATCGCTGTCCGGAGAGCTTGCTGGCGATCTCGTCGGCGAATTCCGCGGCAACGCCCGCCGCCCGCGCGGCGGCAAGGCTGCCCTCGTCGACACTGTAGCTCTCGTCCCTTAGAGCCTCGATCGTGGCCGGAGATATGCCGTCATCCGAAAGCTCTCTCAGCAGATTCGGCGTGATTACCCATGCGCCCCCGCTGATTCCGGTGGAACTGCTCATGTTGGTGAACGAGAACACCCCGGTCAGAAGCGCGGGCGTAAGAAAGAAGATGGCAAGAAGAATGATGGCGGGACTGACAAGCAGCAGTCCGAGCTTGCTGGTATGGGAGCGCATGGCCGTCGTCCGGTAAAAGCTTCATGAAAGCCGACCGGGACAGGTCCCGGCCGGCGGTCGGCAGCACGCCCCTCTTACATGCCGCCGTCGCGTACGATCACCTTGTCGCCCAGCGCCGACACGACCGACTGTTCTGCCGCCTCGACGGCATCGGCCACGGACGAAACGCCGGTCCAGGATGCTTCGAGCCCCTTGTACATCGCTGTCCAGACGACGCCGAAATCCGCATCGTTGGGCAGCGCATTGGCGTGGGGAAGCAGGTTTTCGGTCGCTTCCGTGGCCCAGCGGCTTTCGGCATAGAGCGGAACATTGATCTCTTCCCGGCCTATGGCCAGATGGCTCGACTTGACCGCATGCAGGGCGTTGATACGGGGCTCGGAAGCGATCGAGACAAGTTCGGCCGCGAGCGCCGCGTCGTCGTCGGTACCCGTGTTGGACAGCAGGTAGACCAGCGGATGGGTGATCGCGTTGGCGCGACCGCGCTCGTTGCCGGCCGGGATCAGCGTATAGACGATCTTGCCGAAGAAATCGTCAAGGCCGTTCTTCTGCGTCCACTGGGCATAGTGCCAGGTGCCGCCATGCCACGCGCCGGCCTTGCCGGAGGAAACGGCACCGTGCCACGTGTCCCAGTCGCCGCCGAGATAGGTCGCGGGCACGACGCCCTTGTCGACCGCGTCGACGAAGAACTGGTACATGTCTGTCAGTGCCTGCTTGTCGAAGACGAGCTTGCCGCTTTCCTCGTCGACCATCTCTCCGCCGAAGCTCTGGTAGAACTGCCAATAGTCCGGACCGTTGGAGATGCGCGGCATGAAACCCTTCGCTTCCTCGACGAGACCGGCGTCCTGCATTTTCTTGACGTCGTCGAGCATGCTGTAGAGCGTGTACTCGCCATCGAGCACCTTCTTGGGCAGGGCGTCGATCTCTTCCTTGCTGTAGCCCACGGCTTCCAGGTGCTCGCGCCAGAAGAAGAACACACGCGACTCCGCGTCCTGCGGAATGCCCCAGATCTTGCCGTCATAGGACGAGACCTGGATGAGGTTCTCGTAGAGCTGGTTGAGCGGCCATGCATCGAAATCGACATAGTCCTCGACCGGCCGCAGGATGCCGGCCTGCACCCAGGGACCGATATCCTCGTGGCCGGAAACGATGATGTTCGGCGCCGTGCCCGATTCCGCGGCAAGCGTCACGGCCTGCTTGAAATCGTCCCAGCCCGAGAAAAGCTGTGTCTCGACGGTGATGTTCACCTCTTCGCCGCGGATGGCGGCTTCACGTTCGTACAGGTCGGCGGCGATCTCGATCGCCTTGACCCGGTAGTCGGATTCGTCGCCCGAGCCGCCGGCCCAGACGGAAATCGTGTAGTCTTCTGCGATTGCGGCCGATGCTGCGCCGGAAAGCAACGCGCCCGCCACGGCTAGCACTGTCGTTTTCTTCAATATGGTCATGGTATCCCCCCTTGGAGACAGGAAGCTTAAACAGGATTGCACACGTGTGCAAACCCTGTATAGGGGTTCTATGTGACGCCCGTATAACGGCGCAAGATTTTTCGTCGGCGAATCCTTGTCGCCATTCCCGAGGCCCCCGGCAGGCCGCACCCGCGACGGCACGACAAAATCTTGATGCTTGCTCTGCATGCGCAACGCGCTATCAATGGGACATGACCCGAACGTACGCAGCTCCGCCGCAAGCATCGTTTGACGCAGCGGGGTCGCTCGTGCCGGTTTCATGCCCTTCCCGGAACGCAACCGTCCTGCGAGGCGCGCTGCCGTGACAGGGAAGAACGTGCCGCCGCTTGTCGTCTTTTCCGACCTGGACGGAACGCTTCTTGACCATGAGACCTACTCGTTTGAACCGGCGCAACCGGCGCTTGACGCGCTGAAGACGCGCGGCGTTCCGCTGATACTGGCCAGTTCCAAGACGGCCGCGGAGATCGCCGATCTGCGCGGAAAGCTGGGCTTTGCCGACTGCCCTTCCATCGTGGAGAACGGGGCGGGAATCCTCGAGCCGGCTGACGGCGTCGGCGACCGGGAGGAGGACGCGTCCGTGCATGACCGGCTGATCGCCACCCTGGACGCGCTGCCGCTGCGCCTGCGCGAGCACTTCTCGGGCTTTTCCGACTGGACGCTAGACGAGGTGGCCGAACGGACGGGCCTGTCGAGGACGGATGCTGTCCGGGCCGCCGCGCGGCGCCATTCCGAGCCTGGCCTGTGGTGGGGCGACGAGGCGGAGCGCGAGGAGTTCATTGCGCTGCTCGCGGAACGCGGGATCACGGCCCGCCAGGGCGGCCGCTACCTGACGCTTTCCTTCGGCGCGACCAAGGCCGATCGCATGCGCGAGATCACCTCGCGATACGTGTCCGGTCGCAAACGGCCGGTCGTCCTCGCGCTCGGCGATGCCGCGAACGACGTCGAGATGCTGGAGGCCGCCGATCTGGGGGTCGTCGTTGCGAATCCGCACGCCCCCCCCTTGCCCGAACTCGACGGGGAAAACGCCGGACGCATCGTTCGCACGGAAAAACCCGGCCCCGAAGGTTGGAACGAATCCGTTCTGGGGATTATTGAAGAACTGGACGGCAGCTAGGAGACACCTTCCCATGGCGGATTTTCACCAGAACGGTCACGTGGCCACGCTGCACAACCTGCGCGTAGACAAGGCCGACACCCTGGAACGCGAGCTGGAGGTGCTGTCCGCCCACCGCAAGATCACGCTGATCCTTCCGTCGCTCTATTCCGAGCTGGAGGGCCCGGCGCTCGCCAATATCGTGGAGCAGCTTGCAGGCGCCCGCTTCATCAACCACGTCGTCATCGGCCTCGATCGCGCCAGCGAGGACGAGTACCGCCGCGCGCGGGAGTTCTTCTCCGTCCTGCCGCAGGAGCACTCCATCCTGTGGAATGACGGTCCCCGCCTGCAGGCGATCGATGCCCGGCTGAAGGAAGCCGGCCTTTCGCCCGAGGAACCCGGCAAGGGCAGAAATGTCTGGTTCTGCATCGGTTACACGCTGGCTCGCCGCGACGCGGATGTTGTCGCGCTGCACGACTGCGACATTGTCACCTATTCGCGCGAGATGCTCGCCCGGCTTGTCTATCCTGTCGCCAATCCCGCGTTCTCGTATCTCTTCTGCAAGGGCTACTACGCCCGCTATGCCGGCGGAAAGATGAACGGTCGCGTAAACCGGCTACTGGTCAGCCCGCTCCTGCGCGCGCTCGAGAAGACGATCGGCCATCGCGACTACCTGACCTATCTCGCTGCCTTCCGCTATCCCTTGGCAGGCGAGTTCGCCATGCGCACGGCAATCCTGCCCGACATCCGCATTCCGTCCGACTGGGGCCTGGAGATCGGCGTTCTTTCCGAAGTCTGGCGCAATCTGTCGACCCGCCTTGTCTGCCAGGTGGAAATCGCGGACGCCTACGATCACAAGCACCAGCCGCTGTCGGAAGAGGATCCGCAGGCCGGGCTTTCACGCATGTCCATCGACATCTGCAAGGCGGTCTACCGCAAGCTTGCCACGGATGGCACCGTGTTCAGCCAAGAGACCTTCCGAACGATAAAGGCGACCTATTACCGCGAGGCACTGGACATGATCGAGGCCTATCACAATGACGCACGCATGAACGGCCTCCATATCGACCGCCATGTCGAGGAACGCGCCGTCGAGCTTTTCGCCTCGAATATCGTCGAGGCCGGACACACCTTCCTCGACAATCCGATGGAGACGCCATTCATACCGAACTGGAGCCGGGTCCAGGCCGCGGATCCGGACCTGATGCGCGAACTCCACGAGGCCGTGAAGGCCGACGAGGCGGAATACGGCCGCTAGCGCTACCGTCATTTATTCCCGGTTGGATATCCACCGACACTGGTACGGCGCGAACTTGATGTCTCCGTGCGAGGGATCGATTTCCTCTCCGGAGAGCAGGTCTTTCCATTTCATCCCGGTGATGAGATTGAGCGACATCGCCGGAATGGAGACCTCCTCCTTCGACACGTTGTGCATGGCGAAAATCGACTGGTCCCGGTCCATGCTCTGTCGCCAGAAACCGAACAGCTTGTCGCCAAGATGCAGGGTGAACTGCGTCGCGTTCGGGTGAAAGGCCGGCTGGCGGGCACGGATCCGGATACGCGCCTTCATTGCCTCCAGGATGCGCGCATGAACGGTCGACGGATCGTCCAGCAAACCGCGCAGTTCCGGATAATCCCAGCGCTTGCGGTTGATGCTGCGGTTCTGCCCCGTTCGCTCGACCGCCGCGTAGTCGTTTCCCGTCCCGATGAGCGAGTGGATGTAGAATGCGGGAATGCCCTCCAGCGCCATCTGTATGGTCTGGCTGGCAAGGAAGCGCTCGAACTGCCATTCGTCCGGCCCCTCCACGGTTCCCTTCATGGCTTCGTAGAAGGTCGTGTTCAGTTCGTAGGGTCGCTGGCTCCCGTCCGGCAGCGAGCGCATGTTCACCCTGCCCCCGAAGGCCTTTACCGTGTCGATCATCCGGCCGATTTCCGCCTCGTCGAGCAGCCCCTCGGCAGGGCGCAGGCCGATGCCGTCATGCGAGGCGGTGAAGTTGAGATAGGCGCAGCCCAACGGTGCCGGCGGCATCGCCATCTGCCAGGCATTCAGATATCGCGAGGTGCCGGTCAGCATTGCATGAAGGATCAGCGGCGGCAGCGAGAAGTTGTAGATCGCGTGCGCCTCGTTGCGATTGCCGAAATAGGAAAGGTTTTCCGCGTTGGGCACGTTGGTCTCGGTCAGCAGGACCACCCGCTCCTCGGCATAGTCGCATAGCAACCTCATCAGGCGCACGATCGCGTGCGTCTGCGGCAGGTGGATGCAGGAAGTGCCGATTTCCTTCCAGATGAAGGCCACCGCATCGAGCCGGATGATCCGCACGCCATTGGCGACATGCAGCCGCATGACGCGGATCATGTCGACCAGAACGTCGGGATTGGCATAGTTCAGGTCGACCTGGTCGTGGGAGAAGGTGCACCACACGTGGCGCGTCCCGTTCGCGGTTTCGACTTCCCGCAGGAGGGGATGCGCCCGCGGACGCACGACCGCCGACAGGTCGTCCGAAGGCGATGCCTCGAAGAAGTATTTGTCATAGGGTTCATGCCCCTGCAGGTACTCGTTGAACCATTTCGACTGGCTGGACATGTGGTTCAGAACGAGATCCGACATCAGCTGGAATTCGTCGCCGATACGGTTGATGTCGGCCCAGTCGCCGAGCCGTGAATTGACCTGTTCGTAGTCCGTCACCGCGAAGCCGTCATCCGAAGTGAAGGGAAAGAACGGCAGGATGTGCACGCCGGTGATGGCGTCGGCAAAATACCGTTTCAGCAGGTCGTGAAGGAGATCGAGCGGCTTGTGCTGGCCATCGATTACCGCATTGCCATAGGCAATGACGATGGCATCCTTTTGCGACCACAGCGAATTTCCGAGCTGGCGTGACCGCTGGCGCGGTGACCTTCCGTCCGGCCAGAAGGCCTCTAGAATACGCCTCGACAGGTGGGCCGCATCCTCGTCCGGATAGATTTCCTTCACCAGACCCATGAGTTTGGTACGGAGTTGGGAATTGACCGAAATCATGCCTGCCTGGACACCTCGTCGCTGCGCTGCACAAAAATGCATCGTGCCCTGATATTGTGCGCCGTTTCAAGGGTGCATTGCCGAACCGGCCTACAGAATTCCTCCATTGCCGCGTGCAAATGGCGGAGACCGCCGGTTTTCGGGGAACAAATCGATTTAACCCCGAGAGATCCTGTTCTATCCTTCCCTGACCGGCCGCTCGCGTCCTTTGCCGGCGGCACGCGGCGAAAAGGAGAGAGCCATGCATCTTGGAATTCTGACCGGCGGCGGCGACGTGCCGGGCCTCAATGCGGCGATCAAGGCGGTGGTCAACGAGGCCTGCCGGAACGGGTGGACCGTCACCGGCTTTCGCCGCGGCTGGGCCGGCCCGGTTCAGACGGACCCGGACAATCTCGAGGCGACAGCCGACCACCATTTCCCGCTGACGCCGGATTTCGTCCGCTCGATCAACCGGTCCGGCGGCACCATCCTGCATTCGTCGCGCACCCGACCGTCGCGCATGAAGGCATCCGACGTACCTCCCCATGTCACGAAAAGGGAACCCCATGCCGACGCGGGCTATGTCGACGCCACGGGCCATGTCCTGTCAGTGATCGAGGCTCTGAAGATCGACGTTCTGATCGCCATCGGCGGCGACGACACGCTGTCCTATGCGGCAGAACTGCACGAGGCCGGCGCACCCACCATGTGCATTCCGAAAACCATGGACAACGACGTATTCGGCACCGACTACTGCATCGGCTTTTCCACCTGCGTCACCCGTTCCGTGGAGATGATCAACCGGCTGCGTACCACTGCCGGTTCGCATGAACGCTTTCTCATCGTCGAGATGTTCGGCCGCAACTGCGGCATGTCGGCACTGGCCGCCGGCTATCTGGCCGACGCCGATCGCACGCTGATCGCCGAGGTTCCCTTCGAGCTGGAACGGCTCGCCGAACTGATGACGCGGGACCGCGACACCAATCCGTCCAACTACGCGGTTTGCGTGGTTTCGGAAGGCGCCATGGTTTCCGGCGAAGGTATCATCGAGAAGGGCGAAGCCGATGCCTATGGCCACCGGAAGCTGGGCGGCATCGGGGAACGGGTCGGCGTCGGGCTGAAGGAGCTGACCGGCACCAACATGATGATCCAGAATCTCGGCTATCTCTTGCGTTCCGGGCCGCCGGATGCCGTGGACCTGATCGTGGCGAAGAATTTCGGCACCCAGGTCGTGCAGCTGATCGAGGAAGGCAGGACCGGCCTGATGGTCTCGATCAGCGACGGACGCTATGTGACGAAGCCCGCCGACATCTCCACCCGCGGCGAACATCGTGTCGATGTCGCCGGCATGTACGACACGCAGAACTACCGCCCGAAGATATCGAAGGTCGAGGGCACGACCATGTATCTGCGCTGACACGCCCCGGACGGATGAGAAAGCGTCTCCGATCGGAGGAGCACGCCGAAATAAGGTATCTCCGGCAGGGTCATGCGGCTTGTCCCGCAAGCATTGCCGCGGCGAGATAGCAGATGGCGGAGCCTGCGGAAGCGGCCATGCGCACATGGTTCAACCATGTCCAGCGCCGCGCGTATTGGCGCCAGTATCTGCGCGTATCGCCATCCGCCGGGTCGAGCACATCGAGCCGCTTGTTCATCGGCACGTTGCCCGCTGCCGTCACCGCGAAAACCCCGAGGATGTAGAGTACCGCGCCGGCAATCGACCAGGAAGCCGCCATTGCGCCCGCAAACACCGGCGTACAGGCCACGATCGCCAGCGACACCGGCACCATGGCTATCAGCAAGACAATGAAGCCGGACCGGTAGACCTTGCGATTGATTTCCTGCATCGCCTCCATTCCCGCAGCCGGTCGCGCCGCGCCGAGCGACCGCATTATGAAATCGGAAAAGGCCAGGAACACTCCCGCCACGAGCGCGGAGGCTATCGCCGCCCCCGCAAGCCCCCATGGCAACCATTGATCGAACATCGTCCGGCTCCTTGTCCCGCGACCGTCAGTTGGAGATGGCGACAGCGCGTCGCAGATAGGTAAGATCGTTCAGCTGCCGGCTCAGGAAGGCGGCGATGTCCTCGCGCGCGATCGTCAGCTTCAGCTCTCGCTCGCCCGGTCCGAAATTCTCCTTGAACGAACCCGTCGCCGGGCCGTCGGCGAACGCGCTAGGACGCACGATGGTCCAGTCGAGACCGCTGGCCCTGACCAGCTTCTCCTGCAGTTCGTGGTCGAGGAAGACCGGCCGCAGCAAGAGGCCAAACATGATCCGTTTCCAGAAGAAATTCAGGTTGCTCCAGCTCTCGTGTGCGCCCAGTGTCGACTGGCAGACCAGCCGGCGAACGCCGTGCCGGTGCATCGCCTCGATCACGTTCATGGTGCCCGTCGAGCGAATCCTGCTCTTGCGCTTCATGCCCGATCCGAGGGCTATGACTACCGCGTCATGTCCCTTGACGGCATCGGCGACCTGCCCTGGATCCATCGCGTCGCCGGCCTTGAGGGCAAGAGCCGGATGCTCGATGCCTATTTTCCCGGGCCGGCGCGCGAAAGCCGTAACCGCGTGTCCGTCCCTGAGCATTCGCGCGACGGCAAGCCTGCCGACATTTCCGGTTGCACCGAATACGATCGCTTTCATGTGGGGCTCCTTTCATGTCCGCATTGCCGAACTTGACACGGTGTCAAGTTGACATGGCGTCAAGTACGTGCATCTTGACACCATGTCAAGCAAAATCACGGACACCCGAACCCGCATCCTTCAATCGGCATGGAAACTGCTGGAAAAGGGCAATGGCAACGAGATACGCATGTCGGACATCGCCCGCGAGGCAGGAATCAGCCGGCAGGCGCTCTATCTGCACTTCCCCACGCGGGCGGAGCTGCTGATCGCGACCACCCGCCATATCGATGCGGTGAACGACATCGACACCCGTCTTGCACCCAGCCGTTCGGCGGCATCCGGGATTGAGCGCCTCGACGCCTTCATCGAGGCGTGGGGCGATTACATCCCGTTGATCCACGGCGTCGCGAGGGCGCTGATATCGATGCAGGACGAGGACGATGCAGCGCGCATTGCCTGGGCGGACAGGTTGCGGGCGGTACGGGAAGGTTTCGAGGCTGCGGTCGGCGCCCTCGATCGCGACGGCGTCCTGTCCCCCGACTACACGCCGAAACAGGCAACGGACCTGCTCTGGACATTGGTTTCCATCGAAAACTGGGAACACCTGGTCATCGACTGCAACTGGTCGCAGTCGGACTATGTCGAGGCGATGAAATCTCTTGCACGCCGCGTCCTCGTGATCCGGGCAACGGGCTGACCGGTCAAGCCGGTCGGAACACCGTGCAGGGGGCTTCCATGCCGCGCAGGTGTACCTCACCGAGCGGTTCGAGTGCAAAGCGTGTTCGCGCGGCCGCACCGGGACCTATCAACACCGGCTCGCCACGCTTCTTCGTCTCCACCTCCAGCCGGGCCACCATGTTGATGGCGGGTCCGATGGCCGTGTAGTCGATGCGCTGCTCGGTGCCCATGTTGCCGACCGAGCAGACACCGCTTTCCACCGTCGCAACCACATCGATTCCCGGCAGCCCGCTCGCTTGCAGCTGCGCGTTGCCCGAGGAGACGGCGGAGATGATCGCCCTGGCGCAGTCTATCGCGCGGTCGGCATGGTCGGCCACCTCCAGTGGCGCGTTCCAGATGGCCAGCACCGCGTCGCCCATATACTTGTCGATCGTGCCGCCCCGCGCGAAGATCTCGCGGTTCGCGATCTCCAGGAAATGGTTGACCACAGTTACAGTCTTGTCGGAGCCCAGCGACGAAGACATGGCAGTAAAGCCGCGTACATCGACCAGCATCGCCGAAATCTCCCGATCCTCCACCCTCAGCGCCGCCACGGCATCGGTCGCGGCCAGGTGCTTCACGACCTCCGGCGACAGGAATTGCGAGAACTGTTTCTGCAGCATGCTGCGCCGACGCTCCGCCTCGCGATAGAGCATGTATCCGCCCGCCGCTCCCGCCACCAGCAGGCCGGCCGCCGGCTGCACGCCGTCCAGGAGCATGTCTCTCGACGCATAGGCGAATGCGCCAATGGCAAGCGGCGCGAGGATCACCGGCACGGAAAGCAGGCCCGCCAGCAACGGCCGCCGGGCAAGAACGCTCAGGATGAGCAGAAGCATCGCGCTACCGCCCAGGAACATCCCCCGCTCGATCGCCCGTGCATGCGGTGCCTCGAACAGGTAGCGTCCTTCCAGCATCTGCGCCATCAGGATCGCGTGAATGTCGGCGCCGAGCCTGTGCCCGCCGCGGGCCGTCAGGTGGTACTGGTCGATTCCCGCCGCATCCACCGCTATCAATGCGATCCTCCCGTCCAGTCCGTCGGCCTGTCCCTCCTCCAGCAGCGAGGCCGCCGAGACATGCGGCACGGCGGCCGGCGTGTCGATGATGCGAATACGCCCGTCCTCGCCCAGCGGCACGGTCAGGCCGCCGACGCGCACGGCGTCGGTCGGCAGTCCCTCCAGCCGCAGCGTGTAGCCGGGTGCGTCCTGCGCCACCCGCAACATTTCCATCGACAGTGCCGGCCAGAGACGCGATTGCCCCTCTTGCCCTTCCGCCCATATCAGCGGCACCTTTCGAATCACGCCATCCCGGTCCGGCAGCACGCGCACGATGCCGAGACCTGCCACGGCATCGGCCAGCATGGGCAGCGGCGCGATACCGCCCGGCACGGCCTCCGCCGATCCGGGATCGAGCCCCACGACCGTCCACCCGGCCTTTTCCTCGAGGCCGAGCGGCCCGGCATCCGGATCGAGGGACATGGCAAGCACCGACGGCGCGCGCGCCAGCGCCCCGGCCAGCGAAGCGTCGCCTTGCGCACCGCCAGGACCGTCGTCGGGTTCGGAGAAGAACACGTCCAGCCCGACCGCGGACGCACCGCTCCGCGTCACCGCGTCGACCAGCGCGGCCACCCGCTCGCGAGGCCAGGGCCAGCGTCCGAAGCGGGCGAGGCTTACCTCGTCGATGGCAACCACCGCCATCCGGCTCATGTCGAGATCGCGCGGGGATACGGACTGGTAGCTGTCGAAGGTTTTCTCGCGCAGCCTGCCGGACAGGTCGTCGAAGACCGCGTGGCCACCTGGCAGGATGATCGCCAGCAGAGCGAACAGGACAGCCAGACCCCGCGCGCCCGGAAGTCCGCGCGCTGCCTTCGACGCAGCCCTCACGGTCCCGCTCCGCCCGTTGCCCTTCTATTGGCGATAGTAGTTGTTGCCACCGGACGGACCGCTCGTCTGGATTCCGCTGCCGGTCGAGGTGCCGGGCCGCGGCAATCCGCCATCGCGAGACCTGCAGAACACGCTGGCCGCGCCGCTGGCGCAATGGGCACCGTCGAATTCCCGGCCGCTGCCCGGGCTGGTCCCGCCTCCGCGGGACGCCGGCGTGACGAGCTGCCTGCCGTTCCCGGCAATGCGCAGGATCGACAGCTCCCTGCCGTCGGATACGCAGGACATGCCGGGATTGGTGACGGTGCGCTTCTTGCCGCCGGCGCGGCACACCATCAGCCCGCCGCGCAGCGTCGCGATAGACCGCCCGTTCTCCACGGCAACATCGACGATCCCGCCACGCACGCCGAGCACAATGTGCGGTGTCCGCACCTCGGACTTGCCGCGCTTGGAAATCTGGCCGCCGAAGATGCGCGCCAGTCCGCTGGTCTGGCGCAGGCGGATCGCGCCGTTGCGCCGCGCCGGGTCGTAGACGAACTCGTCCACGGTCAGCACCGCGTTCGGTCCCATCCGCGCGCTGGATTCATCATCGAAGACGATGACGCCGGAGCCGGTGGCGTTGGCCGCCAGCCGGTCGCCGAGCGCGATCGGCGTTCCTTCCGTCACCCGCGCGTCGCCGCGCGTGATCATTGCCTTCTCCGCCGTCATGACCCCGACATTCCGGGCGTAGGCGGTCTGCGGAAGCGCTGTCGCGGCCAGCACCGCTGCGGCGAAAAGGGCGATCGTGTTTCCTGCGCGCATCGTCACGTCCTCAGTTGAACCGGAAGGTCAGGCCTGTCCTGACCGACCAGCTGTCGCCGACGCGGCCGTCGATGGGGGCGACCGTGTCGGATATCTCCTCGTGGCCGTAGCTTACGCCGAAACTGAAATCCGCGTGTGTGGCGATCTGCACAGTGTGATTCCAGAAGATGTCCCACCGGTCCTGGTTGGCCATCGCCGCGAAGAAGCCGGTAAGCGCGCCATGATCGAGGATCCGCGCATGCGAATAGCTGCCGCCCGCCTCCTGCACCCAGCTGCGTCCGTCATCGAAGACGTGCAGCAAGTGCGCGACCGATGCGCCGACCTCGTATCCGTTCTCCGTGTAGTCCTGCCCGCCGCCGACGAACATGTAGGGAGCCGTTCCCCATTCCGTGTATCCCGTGACATGGGCGCCGATGGCCACCCCGGGCGCGACGCGTATCTCGCCGTTCAGGCCGTAATTGACCCGCCGTTCGCCGTAGATCCCGTTGGATTTGCCGAGCCAGCCATAGCCCGCATGAACACCCAGCCGGCTTTCCACCGTCGGCTGGAAGGAAAGTCGAGCCTCGGTGCCGTATTCCCGCAGGTCTCGCTCGTCCCCGTAGTTCTTCGCCTGCCCGTAGACCGAAAGATCCAGCCTCAGCGTGTCAATGATGTCGGGCAGCCCCTTCGAATAGGTCGCCTCTGCACGCAGCGCATACTGGTCGAACTCGTCGAGCACACCGTCGTAATCGGTGTCGCCCAGGACGCGGTTGTATTTCGCGAAGCCGCCGAACCGCAATTCGTCGCGCGATGCCGTGTCGAGATGGCGAATGAGGTGCCCTTCGATCATCGCATAGGGTCCGAAGCCCGATGCCCCGTCTTTCGAGGCCAGCGCCGGCATGGTCACGGTCTGGCTGTTGTATTCCACGCCCGAAGTGATCGCCAGGCCGACCTCGTAACCGGCCAGGGCGCGTTCGATTCGCCCGCGCAGCTCGGCGATCTGCCTCGCGAACTGCTCGGCTCCGGCGGTGAGTTCGGCCTGTTCCACATGCGCTGCCGCCATGTCGAACGAGCCGATCTGGAAATAGATACGCGCGAGCGCCAGCCGCGCCCGGAGATCGTCGGGATCGCGCAACAGCACTTCTTCAAGTGTAGAAAGCGCCTGGTCGTACTGCCCGCGCCCTGCCGCCTCGGCAACGAACGCATCAAGCGCGTCGCGATCGCCCGCGTTGCTGACGCGACGTTCGAACGCGTCCTCGTAGCTGGCTGAACCGGCCTCGGCCGGCAGGGAAACCGGCATGACCGCCGCGGCCAGCGCGAAAAGTCCGCAACCGGGCAGGCGGCAATATCCTCCGGAACGTCTCATCTCGACGTATCCCCCTAGATCACTTCGTTCCCTGCCCCGAAAGGCTTATAACGCGCAAGAACACTGCGATTCCAGTGCATTTGCGCCACACCTGCGCCCTTGTTTGCGTCGGGGAAGGAATCCGGCTTTCGGGAGACGCCGGATTCGAGTGATTCAGCGGCAGTTCGCGCAGAAGCGCTGGATGCGGTTGCAGGCCTCTTCCAGCAGTTCCTCGGACGTCGCGTAGGAAATGCGGAAATTCGGCCCCAGGCCGAACGGTTCGCCATGCACCGCGGCGACGCCCTCTTCCTCCAGCAGTTCGGTTACGAAATCCTTGTCGTTTTCGATCGTCTTGCCCGACGGTGCCGTCTTGCCGATCAGCCCGGCCACCGAGGGATAGACATAGAACGCGCCCTCCGGCGTCGGGCAGTCGATGCCCTGGGCCTGGTTGAGCATGGAGACGACGAGATCGCGCCGCCCCTGGAAGACCGCCTTGTTTTTCGCGATGAAGTCCTGCGGCCCGTTAAGCGCCTCGACCGACGCCCACTGCGCAATCGAGCAGGCGCCCGAGGTCTGCTGGCTCTGGATCATGTCCATCGCCTTGATGAGCTCGACCGGGCCGGCCGCGTAACCGATGCGCCAGCCTGTCATCGCATAGGCCTTCGACACGCCGTTCATGGTCAGCGTACGGTCCTTCAGGCCGGGCTCGACCTGCACCGGCGTCACGAACTCGAAACTGTCGTAGACGAGATGCTCGTACATGTCGTCCGTCAGCAGCCAGACATGCGGATGGCGCATCAGCACGTCGGTGATCGCCTTCATCTCGTCGCGGTTGTAGGCCGCGCCGGACGGGTTCGACGGCGAGTTGAAGATCAGCCATTTCGTCTTCGGCGTGATTGCTGCCTCCAGGGCGTCCGCGGTCAGCTTGAACTTGTTTTCGAGCGTTGTCGGCGCCGGCACCGGCGTTCCCCCGCACAGCAGCACCATTTCCGGGTAGGACACCCAGTAGGGAGCCGGAATGACAACCTCGTCGCCCGGGTTCAGCGTCGCCATCAGCGCGTTGAACAGGATCTGCTTGCCGCCGGTCCCGACGATCGTCTGCGTCCAGTCGTAGTCCAGATCGTTCTCACGCTTGAACTTGTCGGCGATCGCCTTGCGCAGTTCCGGAATGCCGGCGACAGGCGTGTACTTGGTTTCGCCGCGATTTATGGCGTCGATGGCGGCCTGCTTGATGTTGTCCGGCGTGTCGAAGTCGGGCTCGCCCGCGCCGAGGCTGATGACGTCGCGGCCTGCGGCCTTCAGTTCCCGGGCCTTCTGGGCCACGGCAATGGTGGCGGAAGGTTGCACGCGGGAAAGGATGTCGGCAAGGAAGGCCATGTCGGTTTCTCCTGATGAGATATTGCAATGTCCGGCCAAAACGGCGCGTGCTAATTGCTCCATTCACAGGCGATGCGCAAGCGTTGCGGACCAGCTTCATTCGCGCTAACCGTTGATTAACCATAAATTCACCGCTTGCGGCGCATTCTCGGGCATGGCGGGCGAAGGAGAATTGACCTTGACGCGTGTGCCCAACCTGCAGATCGAACGGCGAGATGGCGGCGCATTCGTTGCCCGACATGCGGGCTTCGTCCTGCAAACGGCCTTTCAGCCGGTATTCCGTTTCGAGAAGGGGCGCCTTGTCCCTGTCGCCTGCGAAGCCCTTCTGCGCGTCACGCGCGACGACGTGCCGATCGTTAACGATGCATTTTTCTCCGGCCTTGGCGCGGACGATTTCCTGGCGCTGGAGCCGCAGTTGCGCACCCTGCATGTGCGCAATGCCCGCAACCTGCCCTCCGGCCAGCGTCGCCTCTTTCTCAATTTCGATCCGCGCATCGCTGAGAATGCGAGCCGTTTCGAACCGGATCTTCGCGAACTGGGCGAAGAACTGCGCGCCACCGGCCTGTCCCCCGCCGACATTGTCTGCGAGATCACCGAGGCCGAGACGGTGGACAACGAAGCGTTGAAGCGCTTCGTCTGGGAATTGCGGGCGCGCGGCTATCTCGTCGCGGTTGACGATTTCGGAGCACGCGCGTCGCGCATGGAACGGGTACGCATGCTCACCCCCGACATCGTCAAGTTCGACAACCGCCTGGTCAAGCGGCTGATGAGCACCGATAGCGGCGTCGGCACATTGCGGGTGCTGGTCGAGCGCTTCCGGCGCGACGGCATCCAGTGCGTTCTGGAAGGGCTGGAAGCGCTGTGGGAAATCGGTCTCGCCGAATCGACGGGCGCAACCATGGTGCAGGGCTTCGTGCTTGCCGCGCCGCGCCTGGCGGGGCCGGACCTCGCCGCATGGATCGCCCAGTACAGGCCGGCGCGCGGTGGCGACGACATCCGGCTGGCTCGTTCCGTCCGCTGACCGGTCGGGCCCGGGCGGAGGCCGCACGCGCATCCCCGGACCGGCACGGCGCAATTCGTAAACGCCGCGGTAACGAATTTCTTCAAATTGCCACAAATTTTCCCGGCGGTTGCCTTGTTGTCTCCGCGAACTGGCCGAATTCGCGCCGGATTGTGCGGTCGTGCGCATTGTTGCGCCGCAACGAAATCATGGTCGGCCAGCGACCGGAGTGGGAAGACATGTTCACGGCATCACGACGCATCCGCACCGACACAACGGGACACAACAGGCGCACGGTCGCGTTGATCGCCGCCGCGCTGCTTCTTGCCAACGCGACCGCGCTGCTCGGCCTGGCAACGGCGGCGCAGGCAGGCGGTTTGCCCGAACCGCTCCGCTATGCGCCTCTGAGCTGGGAGAAGATGGCGCCGCTTCCGAAGCTCCCTCCCGAAGAAGGCACGCGGACAGCTGAGGCCGCCCGCGCCGAAACGCCCGCTACCGTGACGCGCGACGCTCTCGATCCGGTCACGACCGGTGCAACCGAACGGCGCTTTTCGGAAGTGCCGGCCCCCGCTCTCGGCTCCGGGGTGGACGGCCCCCGCCGCTACCTGCTGATCGGTTTCATGACCCTCGCCCTCGGCGCCATGGCCGCCGTGAGCATGGCCATGTTCCGCAACCTTGCACGCGAAATCTCCAGGACGGATCGCAGGCGGAACCGTCATTGACCGGCTGCGTGTACGGCGCGGCAGTTCGACCGGCCGGACAGGGCGGCGATGAACTCGGATCCGGCCGCCCCTCCTCGCCGGAGCCACGCAATGCGCCCGGCGCGATTGTGCGCGTCACCGGCAACTGATAGGCGACAGCCCATGACAACCATATTCACTGCCATTCTCGTCGCGCTCGCCGCGGCCGTCTTCTTCTTTTTCGCCTATGGCCGCGCCGAGACGTGGAACCTGGTCTTCGGCAACCCGGATCTCGGTCCGTTCGACCGCACGGAGCCACAGCGGGCAAGACGGCCGAACGATGCGCTTCTGTGCACGCCCGGGCTTTGCGAGGGCGCCGTGATCGACGCCGAGCTTCCCGATTTCGCGGGACCACCGGAACGCCTTATCGACGAGATCGATGCCGCCATGCGGACGTCCGGCGAACCCGTTCGCCGCGTCGACGACACCTCGAATCCGACACGCGCCCGTTTCGTGACATGGACGCCGCTGATGCGTTTTCCGGACACCGCTTCCTTCGAGGCCGTGCCACTGGAAAACGGTCGCGTCGGCCTTGTGGCCTATGGCCGCGCCCAGATCGGCTATTCGGATGGCGGCGTCAATCGCCGCCGGCTGGAAGGGATAGTGTCCGTCTTGAACGCCGGCTGACGGTCACTCCGGGGGCCACAGCGAGGGCCAGTTGTCCGGTCCACCGCCCGGGTCGCCGTCGCATTCGGCCTTGACGCGGGACTCGACAAGCACGAATGCGAACCCTTCGTCCCGCTCCGTCCAGATCCAGCGGTCGAACGAGCCGCAATCGCCGAGACCGCGTCCCTTGAAGAATCCGGTCAGCTCGCGGCGTTCCTGGTCCCAGCTGATATTCCAAGCCAGCTCGCTCGTTGTCGGTCCCTCGGCGGACATGACCGGAAGCGCCACGGCCCTGAAACTCGAACCGGTCCGTTCCCAGAACGCGAAGGGCTGGTTGTAGGCGCCGCCCGGTCCGCATGGCAGGCCGACAAGATACACCGAGTCCCCGGTTCGCGCCTCGAAACCGCCCAGATCCGCGAACCGGTCCTCGTCCATCCCGCCGCATCGCGCCGATGGCATGTCCGAGAAATGGCCGCGAATCTGGAACGGGATTTCCGAAAAGGAAGTTATCTCCCGCACCGGGGCCGCGTCCCGGTCGGGCGTACCCGCTGCGGCGTACAGCGCGTCCTCACGCCCGACTCGGCCCTGCACCTCGTCCATGAAAATCAGCCCGGCAATGAAGCCCGACAGGGAGAATGCCGAAACCGTCTCTGTTCCCCGCGTCCGGTAAGAGACGCGCAGGTCCATTCCGGTCTTGGCGTATTCGATCAGCTTGCTGATCTCGGCCTCGCCGCGGAATATGTACTCGTAGACCGCTGCCCGGTAGGAAAGTTCGGAAACCGGCAGGCGCACCACTTCCGCGCCGTCGATGCGCATCGTGACCTCGGAGCCCGGTGCCAGCGTCTCGCGCACGCCGAGCACCAGCTCGACCGGCGCATCCCTGCTGGCCCGTCGCCTGAAGATCACCGTGTAGAGCTCCGACTGCGCATTGTAGGTCGACAGGTCGCATGACAGCGCGTCGGAACAATCGACGCTGATGTCGCGAATGCGCTTGAACTCGCGCGCTTCCGATTCCGGGGAAAACAGGGAAATCAGAAGCGCGAGAGTCACGGACAGCAGACGGAATGATGACGATCCCGACGGAGTAGGTCGCATTGGCAAGTTTGATCCCTGTTGAACCGCTGAGCGGAGCCTATCGCAGGCCTGCCCGTCGCGGAAGGACAAACCGGACGTTCGGGCCATTGCCTTCGCTTCGCGGCGCACTGAAGCCCCTAGGCGTTCACCGCCACGGCGCCCGCGTCGTGGTCGAGCGGCATTGCCTTGTCTTCGGGCGGACGTGCCTGCAACCTGTTGCGGGTCAGGATGGCCTGGTGGCGCGCCAGTTCCAGCGTGGCCGGTTCCGGAGCCAGCGGCGTGCACAGGAAGAAGCCCTGCACCTCGTCGACGCCCAGCCGCTTGAGGGCGTTGAGCTGTATCTCGTCTTCCACGCCTTCAGCGATCGTCTTCATGCCGAATTGCCGCGCCACGTCCACCAACATCTGCACCAGCGCGCCGGCGCGCTCGTCCTGCACGATGCCGTCGACAAAGAGCTTGTCGATTTTCAGGATGGATGCACCCAGTCGCTGCACCGAGGCCAGGCCGTTGTGCCCGGTCCCCGCATCGTCGATGGCGACGTCGATTCCCATCGCCTTGAGCGCCTCGATGCTGCTCCGCGCCTTCTCGACGTCGCGGATTTCCTCGCGTTCCGTGATCTCGATGATGACGCGGCGCGCATCGAGTTCCGCTCGATTCAGCACGCGCTCCAGCCAGGCCGCGAACCCCGGCTCCACGAGTTGGGCCGGCGAGGCATTGAAGGCGAAGCTCACGGCCGGCACGTTGTCTATGACCGAGCGCATCGTCTGCGCCGTCTGCAGGATCACCGTTTCCAGCAGGTCGTCCGACCATCCGTTGGCCTCGATCAACGGCACGAAAAAGGCCGGCGAGGCCATCGGGCCGGTTTCGCCCGGCCAGCGCGCCAGGACCTCGAAACCGGTCAGCTCGCCGGTGCGCACCGCATAGACCGGCTGGAAATTCGGGACGATTTCTCCCCGTCGAAGCGCCGCGCGTATCCGGCTCGCCGCATTGGGAGCCGGGATCAGGCCGCGCGCCACGAGGAAAGCCAGCAGCCCGGCCAGCGCGCCGACCACGATTATCGTGCCTGCGCTGCGGTTCATGGGCACCTGGCTGAGCACCGCGGTAGGAACGTGGATGCGCACCCGCAAGGGATAACGTTCCGAGGCGGCCTCGAACATTTCCGTCTCGCCGCCGATTTGCCATTCCGCGCCCGTGAAGCGCCCGACGGTCCGGCCGTTGGACAGGGAAAGGCGGATGGCGCTCGTCTCCCGCAGGTCCGCCGGCAGCAGGTCGAACACGAGGGATTCGGTATTGACCAGCGCCGTTGCAAGCACGTCCTCCTCGAACAGCCACGTCACGGCCATGGCTGGTGTGTTGTCCAGGCGAACCGGGTTTAGGGCGATGCTCGAATTGCGCGCCTGCACGGTATCCACCGGATGGCGGTGGTTCTCCAGCAGGGTCTCGCTGTGCATGGCGACCGAACAGACATTCTCGCCCTGGGCCGTCAGGATGTCCTTGATCGTGCCGGAGCGAAAGACCGCGTAGTTTATTGCCTCCATCGCATCCGGGCTGCAGTCGGTATGTCCGTTCTCGTACAGCATGCCCAGCCGGATCACCGCGTAGTCGGTCGCGATTTCGGCGCGGGTCAGCGCATTGTGCGCAAGATCGGCAACGCTCTGCCGCTTGAACGCCATCGTCAGGCGGCGATCCAGTTGATCCGCCCCTGCAACGAACAGCGCAGTCAGGGCGGCCGTCAGAACGATGGTCGCTATTCTTCTGGATATTTTTGGTAGCGATTGCCCCGCCATGGAGGGGGCGTTACCATTTCGACGCTTACCAATGCCTAAATGCCGTTAGGTAATCTTCCCTACATATTGATTTCCCGCCGGAGTGCCATGAACCGCGCCACAGCCAATCTGCTCTTGCTTGTCACCGGCGCGATCTGGGGCGGTGGTTTCGTCGCCCAGTCGACGGCCATGGATGCCATCGGGCCGGTTCTGTTCACCGGGGTGCGGTTCCTGGCAGCCGCAGCCGCGGTCCTGCCCTTCGCGGTCATCGAGGCACGCATGTCCGGGATGCGCGTGCTCCCCACCATGCATCAATGGAGCCGGTTCGCGCTGCTCGGCACGCTGCTGTTCGCGTCGCTGACCGCCCAGCAGATCGGCCTGCTCACCACGACGGTCACCAATTCCGGCTTCCTGACGGGGATCTACATCGTCCTGACGCCGGTCATCGGGATCGTCCTGTGGCGCGTCTGGCCGCACCCGGTTGTCTGGCCGTCGGGACTGATGGCGCTGACGGGGATATTCTTCCTGTCGGGAGGCCGGCTCGGCGGCATGCAGCCGGGCGATTGGTGGACCCTGCTCTGCGCCGTGCTCTGGGCCCTGCATGTCCAGGTACTGGGCCGCATCGTGGCCGGCGCGCGCCCCCTCCAGCTCGCCTTCTCGCAGTTTCTCGTCTGCGGCCTGCTCGGCCTCGCCATCGCCCCGCTGGTGGAGCCTGTCGCCTGGCAGATGATCGCCGCAGCGAGAACCGAGATCCTGTTCGCCGGCGTCATATCCGGTGGCGTGGCCTTTACCCTCCAGGCGGTCGCCCAGCGTCACACCACTGCCCCGCAGGCGGCGATCTTCATGTCCTCCGAGGCACTGTTCGCCGCCATGTTCGGCGCGATCTTTCTCGGAGAGCGAATCGGAATGGCCGGCCTGCTCGGCTGCGCGCTGATCTTCTGTGCCATTCTCGCCGTCGAACTGCTGCCCGCACTGCGCATCCGGCCCGCCCGCCGGGGCTGACGCACCACCTCACGGACTGTAACCGCGATCAAATCGCACGCGCCCTGCACCGTTCGTGATCGCGGGCCTGGGCGCGTTCCGGCGGCGCCCGGACGCCCCGCCACAATTGTGCCGCCTCCGGTGCCCGATATGCGGGCCACCGGGCCGGACGTGTCGGGATTGTGACCGGATCGTGGCGGATTCTACACATTATGTCATTGTTTTCGTTTTATTTTTTACACGCAACGTGATTTGAGGATTCCGCCGGAAAGCGCCTAGTTCGCCCCGTCGCCGGCAGTGCTTCCATGCCCCGCTCCCCGCAGCCCGGATGCAACGCCGGCGGCACAACCGCAAACAGGAAGAGGATCCTGAACATGAAAAAGATCGTTTCCGCCGCTCTTGCCGGCGCCATGCTTGCCGGCTCCGCATTTGCCGCTTTCGCCGGCGAGGGCGAAGGCGTCGTTGCCAGTGTCGATCCGGCGACCCGCACCATCATGCTGGAAGACGGTTCCGCCTGGACCGTGGCCGAGGGCATAGACCTCGACGCCCTTGCCGCCGGCGACGCGATCAAGGTGACCTATGACGACGGCACCACGACCCTGACATCGGTCGAAAAGGCCGACATGTAGCGGTCGAACCCTTTCGGAGAGGGAAGGCGGCGCCCGGTTTCCGGGCCCGCCATTTTTTCTTGCGACAGCGGATTCCGGCAAAATCCCGGCAAATCTGCGGCAAAACCAAGTCATTGTTTTAAAACGATAAAATACCTTGAAACGCGGCATGGAAGACGCTAGCTATTTCCCTGCCCGCGGGGCTGCGATTGCCGGCTGACGGCACGGCTCCCGCAAGCGGGCAAAACCTTTCTCGAAAACCGAACAGGAGGGAAAACGGAAATGAGAAAGCTTCTCATTGCTTTGGCCGCTACGTTCCTTGCGACCGTTTCTGCCTTCTCCGGTGAAGTCGAGGGCGTCGTCAAGGAAATCGACATGGATGCACGCAAGATCGTTCTCGAGAACGGCAACAGCTACACGCTTGCCGAGGATATCGAGATCGATGGCATCGCCGAGGGCGACAAGGTCAAGCTGACCTACGACGACGGCACGACCAACGCCACGGCGGTAGAGAAAGTGTAACCAGCACCGGGCGCCATGCGCCCGCTCGCGGGATGACGGACGGCTTCCCCCGGTCCGCGTCCCCTTTGTTCCGGTGCCGCGGCAGGCCCGCTTGCGGCACGACCGCGGCCATCGCGGCCGGACCTCCGAGCCCGGCCGCTTGCGTTACGGCGCATTGCATTCGCTCCCGATTTTCGCATTCATGGGCCGGCATCGGGAGAACGGGGGAACGACGATGGACCGGCTGGACGTCATGCGCGCATATTGCCGCGTCGTGGAGCGCATGAGCATCACGAAGGCGGCGGACGACATGGGCCTTTCGCCCGCCCTTGTCAGCAAGCACATAAAACTGCTCGAGAACGGTCTCGGCTGCGTCCTTCTGGCGCGCACCACCCGCAGCATGTCGCTGACGGAGCATGGCCGCCACTATTACGACGAGTGCCGCCGGCTTCTGGGCGAGATCGACGCGCTCGACAACGCCATGCGCGAGGAGATCGCCGCGCCGAAGGGGCGCCTGCGCGTCAATGCCCCGCTATCCTACAGCCTCGTCGTCCTCGCCCCGCTTCTGCCGCGCTTCATGGAAGCCTTCCCCGACATCGAGCTGGTCCTGGATCTCGACGACAGGGTCCTCAACGTTGTCGAGGAAGGCTATGACATCTCCATTCGCGTCCGGGCCGAGCTGCCCGATTCCTCGCTGGTCGTGCGACCGCTCGGCGAGATCCGGCAGCATGTCTGCGCCTCGCCGGACTACATTGCTCGCCGGGGCGAACCGGCGGTGCCTGCCGACCTCGCGGAGCACAACATCGTGGGCTACGGCCTCGCCGATGCCGCCGCCAGCTGGACCTTCGACGGTCCGGGCGGCACCGAGACCTTCTCGCCGCGGCCGCGCCTGACGGTCGGCAACAGCCTGTTCCTGCGCGACATGCTCCGGCATGGCGCCGGAATCGGCTCGCTGCCCTCCTTCATCGCCTCCCCCTGCTTCGCCGACGGCAGCCTGCGCCCGGTCCTCGAGGACTACCGCCTTCCCGACCGGCGCATTTTCGCGGTCACGCCGACACGACGCGGGATTGATGCCAGGACGCGCGTCTTTCTCGATTTCCTGCGGCAGAATCTCGCCGGCTAGCCGCCCATTATCAACATGGCGTGAATAAAGACCTCTCCCCGGACGGCTTTTTCCCGCTCCCGCCTTGCACGATCTTCGCCGCCATCGATGCACAACGCATGAGGCGGAAAATGACCAGGGTTCTTGTACTCTACTACTCCAGCTACGGACACATAGACGCGCTCGCCCGGGCCGAGGCGGAAGGCGCGCGCGAGATCGCCGGCGTCACGGTCGACATCAAGCGCGTGCCCGAAACCGTGCCCCAGGCAGTGCGCGACAAGGCCGGCTACAAGCAGGATTTCGACACGCCCGTCGCGCAGGTGTCGGATCTGGCGGAATACGACGCGATCATCTTCGGCACGCCGACACGCTTCGGCAACATGGCCGGCCAGATGAAGCAGTTCCTCGACCAGGCCGGCGGCCTGTGGGCCTCCAACGCGCTGGTCGGCAAGGTCGGCGCGGTCTTCACCTCCACCGGCTCGCAGCATGGCGGCCACGAGGCGGCCGCCCTCACCTTCCACGTGCCGCTGCTGCATTTCGGCATGCTGGTCGCCGGCATGCCCTACACCTTTGCCGACCAGATGCGCACCGACGAGATCGTCGGCGGTTCCCCCTACGGCGCCGGCACGGTCGCAGGCGGCGACGGTTCGCTGCAGCCGACGCCCACCGATCTCGAGGGCGCCCGCTTCCAGGGCCGCTTCGTCGCCGAGATGGCGAAGCGCATTGCCATGGGCGCCTCCCTGCAGCAGGCGATGGAGGCGGCCTGACCATGAACGGGAAACGACTGACAATCGACTTCTTCCACGACGTCGTCTGCAGCTGGTGCTTCAACATCTCGCCGCGCCTTCGCACCCTCGCGGAGGAATTCGACCTCGACATCCGCCACCGCACCTATGTCCTGCAGGCCAACCGCGACGAGATGATCGCCCGCTTCGGCTCGATGGACGGCGCGAAGGCCGAGATCCTCCGCCACTGGGCGGCCAGCCGCGCGGCGTCCGACACGCCGGAAGCCTTCAACATCGAGGCCATGCGCGAAGCGGATTTCGAGTATCCCTCCGGCATGCCAGCCGCGCTGGCCTGCAAGGCGGCCGAGATCCGGGGCGGGCAGCAAGCCCACTGGGCCATGTTCGACGCGATCCAGAAGGCGCACATCTCCGAGGCCCGAAACATCGCCGACGCCGCAGTGCTGCATGACATCGCCGCCGCCATCGGCCTCGATGCGGACCGTCTCGCCGCCGACATGGCCAGCGCCGAAACGCGCGCGCTGGTCGAGGCGGACCGGGCCGAGGCGCGCCGCCTGCAGGTGCGTACAGTGCCGACCATCCTCGTCCGCGACACCGGCCACCGTTTCGTCAACGGCCCGCTGGAGGATCTTCGCGCCCAGTTGCTCGCCAATCTGCGGCTCGTCGCGTGAGGAGGCCGCGATGCAACGCTTTCTGCGCATGGACCGCGACTGGCCCCTCGTTCTGTTCCGCCGCCGCCACGCGGCAGAGCTTCGCGCCGGGCTGGATCCGCACCTGCTCTACGATATCGGCCTGCGCGACGCGAGGCCGGCAAGGCGCGGCAGGTAGCCGCCGCAAAAGCAAGCCGCGGCGCGGCACTATCCGCGCCGCCGACTCCCGGCCCGAAGCCGGATATCGTACCCTGCAAAAGGATCGGACCATCAGATGACTCGCCTGTCGGACATTCTCCTCACCGCGCTCGCCCCGGCTGTCTGGGGCAGCACCTATTACGTGACGACCGAGTTCCTGCCGCAGGGCTATCCGCTCACCCTCGCTGTGCTGCGGGCGCTGCCGGCCGGCCTGCTTCTGCTCGTCTTCGTGCGCAAGCTGCCGCCCGTGGACTGGATGGGACGCGTCTTCGTGCTCGGCGCGCTCAATTTCGCGGTCTTCTGGGCGCTGCTCTTCGTTTCCGCCTACCGGCTGCCGGGCGGCGTTGCCGCCACGGTCGGCGCGATCCAGGCGCTTCTGGTCATCTTCCTGTCGCGCCTCCTTCTGGGAACCCCGATTGTCGCCCTCTCGGTCGCCGCCGCCATCGCCGGCGTCGGCGGAGTCGCCATGCTCATCCTCGGCCCTGCGGCGGCGCTCGATCCGCTCGGCATCGCCGCCGGCATGGGCGCGGCGGCATCCATGGCCGGCGGAACGGTGCTGACGCGCAAGTGTCAGCCGCCGGTCTCGCAGCTCACCTTCACCGCATGGCAGCTCACCGCCGGCGGGCTGCTGCTCGTGCCCGTCGCGCTGTTGTTCGAGCCGCCGCTGCCCGCCCTCGACGCCGGCAACCTCGCCGGTATCGCCTGGCTCGGCCTGATCGGCGCGGCGCTGACCTATTTCCTGTGGTTTCGCGGCGTCGCGCGCATCGAGCCCTCCGCCGTCTCCACGCTGGGTTTCTTCAGCCCCATGACGGCCGTCATCCTCGGCTGGGCGGCGCTCGGACAGGCGTTGACCCCGGTCCAGATGGCCGGCGTAGCCATCGTCTTTGCCAGCGTCTGGACAAGCCAGGTCGCGGCGCGGCGAGGTGTCAGGGCTGTACCGGCACGGCCTGAACCGGTCACGGAAGCAGGCTCGTCAACGAGACAACACCGTTCCCGCCCCGACGACTGCGCCGACCGCCAGGCTCATTGCGCCGAACAAGGCAAAGCAGTCGCCTAGCGGGAAGTGCTGGAGGACCAGGCCGGATACCAGCGGCGAGAGGAATTGCCCGCCAAACAGCGTGGCCGTCATCAGGCCCGCGCCCCGCGCCCGCTGTCTCGCGGGAACCGCCGACAGGAAACGGGACATGAAATTCGGGATCATCGGACCGAAGCCGGCACCGCACAGTATCACTCCGGCAAACAACATGACGGTGTCCTGTGCCCTTGAGATAAGGACAAGCCCAAGACCGAGGAGCGCGAATGCGGCGGCGAGAATGATCTCGGACGAAAGCCGCCGGCGCAACCATCCATATCCGAGCGAGCCGGGAAGGCTGAAAAGCGTAACCAATGCCAGCGCGACCCCCGCGACGGCCGGCCGCGTCAGGCCTATCGATGTCATCAGGAACGGAAGGCGGGTGGGCAGGATATAGAAGATGGTCATCAGGCCAAGGGCGAGCGGAATGACCCGCGCTGCAACGGCCCACGGAAACCCTGCCCCGTCTTGCTCCTGTTCGGCGGCGAAATCGGCCGATGTCGGTTCTGCGCGCCCGGGAAGAACGGCAAGTGCGGTCACTGCCAGCGGAATACCGACCAGGTAGAGCAGGAAAGGCATGCGCCATTCGATACCGGTCAGGAACCCGCCGATCAGGACGAAGATAATGCCCCCGAAATTCGTTGCGGCAGCCTGGATACCCATGAAACGCTCGCGCTCCGCCCCCTGCCAGAAGTCCGCGACATAGGCGCTGGCGATAGTCATTGTCCCCGCCACGCCGATGCCCAGGACCGCGCGGCCGCCAAGAATCGTTTCGAGATTGTCGGCGAGAAATCCTGATGCGCCGCCCGCGGCGTAAACGATCATGCATGCCGCAAGAACGAGCTTGCGGTTCATCCTGTCCGCGGCCCAGCCGAGCGCGGCTGCGGACAGGATGACGAACAGCGATGGCATCGTCAGCACCAGGCCCGCGAGCGTGTCGATATGCGGCACGGTTGAAAAGGCGGCCCGCAATTCCGGCAAGGAAGGGGCGATTGTTGCATTTGCCATGACCGTCAACGCCGAGGCTGACAGGATGACGGCCGTGACGGCACCTCCGGGAGCGTAGCTGTCCCGCGCTATGTGTTTTTGCATGTGGGGATGTTCCTTGGCGACGTGTGGACTTGTCTTGCCGGGAAACTTGCATCATGCATATAATTGGGCAATACAGGTAAAAGTGGATTGATTATTCATAATTATGAAAAATGAACTCGATCTCGCCGCCCTGCGCGCATTCCATTCGGTCGTGAGCGAAGGTTCCTTTGCCGCCGGCGCGCGGCGCATCGACGCTCCGCTTTCCACGGTGTCAAAACGGATACGCGATCTCGAAACCGATCTGGGCATACGTCTGATCGAACGGACCACCCGTCAGATGCGGGTGACGGCCGAGGGCGAGGCGCTGGCAAATCGGGCTGCCCGTTTGCTGGCCGACGCCGATGAGGTCAGGCGAGCATTGAGCGATTCCGGCCAGTTGCCGCGCGGCCATCTGCGTATCGCCGTGCCGCAACTGTTGGGGAACCTCGTTATCGGCAAGGTCGCGGCGCTTTGCCGGCAACGGTTTCCCGAGATCACGCTGGAGTTTGTCTTTGCCGATGCTCCACCGGATCTCATCGAGGAGCGGTTCGATGCCCTGATCCGGTTCGGACCGATGGAAGACAGCACGCAAATCGCCCGCAAACTCCTGTCCGGGGCGGTGCGTCTGGTCGCGTCGCCCGACCTGCCCGGGATTGACCGGGTCAAACGTCCCGAAGACATATCCGGCTTGCCGGTCATCCATGTCTCTCCTCCATGGACCCACGCATGGCAGTTCCGGTCGAATGCCGAGAGCGTCACAATTCGCTTCGAGCCCGCCCTTTCCTTCCCCTCCATGCTGGCAGCCCGTGATGCCGCCGTAGCCGGCGCCGGCGTGACCATGCTGCCTCGAATTCTTGCCCGCCCGGAAATCGAGGCCGGCAGGCTCGTGCGGCTTTTGCCGGATTGGACCGGGCCCGAAAAGGCGATGTATATCGTCTATGGCGCTCGCTCGTCGGTAACCGCCCGTCTTCGGGCGTTCATCGACCTTCTGCTGGAGGTGCTGGGCGCCGCCTGAAGGGCGTCGTGCCGGTCGCGCCGGATTTCTTATCCCGGCAACACCGGCTTTTCCGCCATCCCCAGATGCAGATGCGGCCCGTCATGGGGGTGCGCCCGCAGCACCGCCTCGTCCGGTTCCACGCCGAGCCCCGGCGCCTCCGGGATGATCGTGTAACCGTTGTCGACCTTCAGCGGCACCTTCAGAAGTTCCGCGTGGAAACCGCCCCAGTCCTTGATCGCCTCCAGGATCAGGAAATTCGGCGTCGAGGCGGCAAGCTGGATATTCGCCGCCGCCGCCACCGGCCCGCAATAGCAATGCGGCGCGACCAGCGCGTGGTGCACCTCCGCGATCGCGGCGATCTTCCTGGTCTCCCAGATGCCGCCGGAGCGCCCGAGATCCGGCTGGATGATCTGCGCCGCGCCCAGCGCCAGCAGCCGGGCGAACTCGTATTTCGTCGTCAGCCGCTCGCCTGTCGCCACCGGGATCGAGGTCTTCCTCGCGAACTCCGCCATCGCCTCCGGCATGTCCGGCGGCACCGGCTCCTCGAACCACAGCGGATCGTAGGGCTCGATCGCCTTCGCCATCCGCGCCGCGCCGGACGGCGTGAACTGCCCGTGCGTGCCGAACAGGATGTCGGCCCGCGTGCCGACCGCCTCGCGCACCGCCTTCACCATCGCCGCCGACCGCTCGATGTCGGTCAGCAGCGGCTGGTGCGGGTCGAAGATCGTGTAGGGCCCCGCCGGGTCGAACTTCACCGCCGTAAAGCCCTGCTCCACCCAGTGGACGGCGTTTTCCGCCGCCAGCTCCGGGTCGTTGTAGACGGACCTGCCGCTGGTCTCGTCGGGATAGATCGAGCCCTTCGCGGGATAGAGATAGGTGTAGGACCGGAGCGCCTCGTGCACCCGCCCGCCGATCAGCTTCCAGACCGGCTTGCCGGCCTCCTTGCCGACGATGTCCCAGCAGGCCATTTCCAGCGCCGAGTAGCAGGCCATCATCGACAGGTCCGGCCGCTGCGTGAAGCCCGAGGAATAACAACGCCGGAAGAACGCCTCGATGTCGTGCGGGTCGTGCCCGGCGAGATGGCGGGCCGCCGCGTCCTCGATCGCCGCCGCCATCACCTTCGGCCCGAAACTCGCGCCGTAGGCCTCGCCCCAGCCGGTCACGCCGCCATCCGTCGTCAGCTTGACGAAGATGAAATAGCGCCCGCCCGGCGCGCCCTCCGGCGTGCCGACGATGAAGGTTTCGACGTCCGCGATCTTCATGCTCTGCCTCCCGCGCCCCGACTCAATCGAAAACCACCACGTTGCGCAACGCCTCGCCGCGCTTCGTGCTCGCGATCGCGTCGTTGATCCTCTCCAGCGTGAACCGCCCCGTCACCAGTTCGTCCAGCTTCAGCCGGCCCGCCTGGTAGAGCGCCACGAGTTCGGGAATGTCGCGCGCCACCTGTGCCGAGCCCATCTTCGAGCCGATGATGCGCTGGCCCCAGCCGGCCAGCGTGCCGGGGTCGTATTCGCCCCTCACCCCCGAAGGCGGCATGCCGACGATGACGACGGCGCCGTTCCTGGTGATGTATTGCGAAGCCCCGTCGATGGCCGGCTTCGCTCCCACAGTGACGAAGCAGTAATCGACGCCCCGCCCGTCCGTCGCCGCCAGCAGCGCGTCGCGGTGGCCGGGATCGACCGGATCGAGCGTCAGCGTCGCGCCGAACCGTTCCGCCACCCTTAACTTGTCACTGGAAAGATCGATCGCGATAATGGTCTTCGCACCGGCGGCCAGCGCCCCCTGCACCGCGTTCAGCCCGACGCCGCCGCAGCCGATCACCGCCACGTGGGCGCCGGCGGGCACCTGCGCCGTGTTGGTCACCGCACCGAAACCCGTTATCACGCCGCAGGCCAGCAGGGATGCCGCCTCGAAGGCGATATCCTTCGGGATGACGGCGACCTGGCTCTTTTCCACCACGACCTTTTCCGCGAATGCCCCCGTTCGCAACCCGTGTCCCACCGTCTCGCCCGTTCGGTTCGAGATCGGCGACTGCCGGTCGAGCGGGAAGACCTCCTCGCACAGCACCTGGTGCCCGCCAGAGCAGTAGTGGCAGTTCCCGCAGGAGCGGATCAGCGTCACCACCGCGTGGTCGCCGGGCGCGATGCCCGTCACCCCCGGCCCGACCGTCTCGACGACGCCGGCCGCCTCGTGGCCGAGCACCATCGGCAGCTCGCCGCCCCAGCCGCCCTCGGCGAAGATGATGTCGGAATGGCAGATGGCGCAGGCCTTCACCGCCACCTTCACCTCGCCGGGGCCGGGATCGGCCAGCGTCACGGTCTCGATCGCCAGCGGCTTGTCGAATTCGCGGCATACCGCCGCGCGGATTGTCTCGGGCATGGAATGCGCTACCCCGTTGAAAGTGGCACGAAGGCTATGGCAGCCCGCCTTTCTTCGTCCGCTTGTTCGGCGACATGACCTGTCGGCTTTGTGGTGTTCGGCGGAGAGTTTCCCTCTTGACCTCAACCATGCTTGAGGTTCTAGTTTTCGCGTCACCGACTGGATCGAAAGGTGACCCGATGCCCCTCAAACCTACCGAAACGAAACCCGCCGACAGCCTTTACCGCGTCGACCGCTTCGTCGTGCCCGAAATCGCGCGCGAAGCGTTTCTCCAGCGCCTCGCAGTCATTCGAGACTTTCTCGCGAAGCAATCGGGATGCCTGTTCAACCGCATCGCGGAATCGCATCGCGAGGACGGGTTCATCACGATCATGACCATCGTCGAATGGAGCGACCGCGCCGCCATGGAAAACGCCCGCACCAGGGCGAAGGCCTTCTACGCCGAGACCGGCTTCGACCCGCGAGCCTTTATGCTCGAACACGGGATCGACCCCGAATTCGGACTCTTCGTGGACATCCGCCCCCGATCGGCACGATGAGCCTGTTGCGCGGCGGCCGGAAATGGACATGATGGGCGCCGTCCGATCAGGCCATCCCGAAAGAAGCGCACCGCCCATGACCAAAGCCACCGCCGCCGATACCCCGAAAGGTGAACTGACGCTCCGCACCCTCGCCATGCCCGGCGACACCAATGCAGCGGGCGACATTTTCGGCGGCTGGGTGATGGCGCAGATGGATCTCGCCTCCGGCATTCGCGGCGCCGAGATTGCCGGCGGTCGCGTCGTCACGGCCGCCGTCAACGAGATGTCATTTGCCATGCCGGTCAAGGTCGGCGACACGTTGTGCATCTATACCGATGTCGAGCGTATCGGCCGCACCTCCATGGTGCTTCTGGTCGAGGCCTGGGCGCAGCGCTATCTCAGTCACGTCATGGAGAAGGTCACCGACGCCCGCTTCGTCATGGTTGCGCTCGATGCCGACGGCAAGCCGACTCCGGTCCGCCGCTGACGGGGTATCCCGACCGCAAAATCGACATCATGTTCGGCCACGCTTGGCAGGAAGATGCCCGACATTTCGCGTCCCCGGAGAAACCTTAACGTTTGAAATGTTATGTTCGGGCAAGCAATCTCGAGGAAAATCCATCATGGCCTACCCGCCACGCCGAACGGCGAGCGCCCGCGACAGGGCGGAATCCCTGTTCAAGGCCGCAACGACAAAACCCTCCGACGTACCCGCCCCGACCGCGCGCACCGCGCCACCGCCCGCCCGCGAATCCGTCACGCTGCGGATCGACAGTGATGTTCTGGCCTTTTTCCAGGACGAGGGGCCCGGCTGGCAGGGCCGAATGAATGCCGCGCTGCGCAAGGCCGCCGGCCTGGGATAGCAACTAGGCCGCCTTTCCCGCGCCGTGCGCCCGCACGATGGCGTCGGCTTCCCTGCCGTAGAGTTCCTCGAAATGGTCGAAGCATTTCGAGAACCAGCCGATACCCTGCGTCGCCGAGCGCAGCGAATGCGCCAGCTCGTCCAGCGCGTGGCCGGGCATAAGCGCGCGAAAGATGTCCCATCCCCTGGCGTCCTCGTCGCGGTCGAAGCCGAGCACCTGCCCCTTGAGCGCGGAAACGATCGGCACCAGGCTTCCCGAGAACACGGACGGCACGCGAATTTCCACCCGGTAGATCGGCTGCATCAGCACCGCCCCCGCGTCGGCCAGCGCCTGTGCAACGCCCATCCGCCCCGCTGCGCGGAAGGCGAAATCGCTTGAATCGACCGAATGGTGCTGGCCATCCGTCAGCGTCACGGCGACATCGACGACCTGGAATCCGAGCGGGCCCCTGGCCAGTGCCTCCCGCGCCCCGGCCTCGACGGCCGGGATGAAGTTGCGCGGCACCGCGCCGCCCTTGACCGTTTCGGCGAAGGTGAACCCCTCGCCGCGCGCATTCGGACGCACGGTCAGCTTCACGTCCGCGAACTGCCCCGCCCCGCCGGTCTGCTTGCGGTGGCGGTAATGCACTTCGGCCGTCCGCGTGATCGTCTCGCGATAGGCCGGGCTGGGCGGCCGCTCCGACACCGGGACGTTGAACACCTCCGCCAGCGTGCGGACGATCTGGCGCATGTGCAGCGGTCCCTGCGCGGCCACCAGTTGTGCGCCGGTGCCCTCCTCCTGGCGCACGGCCAGCCCCTGGTCCGTCTCGGCGATCTTCTGCAGCGTGCCGGACAGCTTGGTCTCGTCGCGTTCGTTTTCGGGCACGAGAATCCGCTCCAGCATCGGCGCGGGCGCCTCGGCCCAGTCCGGCGCCGCAATGGCATCGTCCGCGGTCACCAGCGACGGCACCGTCAGGTGGTCGGACTTGACCGCTGCGACCACCTGCCCCGCCTTCTGCATGGCCCCGGCCAGCGTCTTGTCGGACGCCGCGCCCCGCAGCGCGCCGAGCGCGTAGCCGCCTGCCTGCGTGCCCTGTTTCACCCCGTCTTCCAGCGCGCGCAGCAGCACGGTCTTGCCGATGCCCGTCCGGTGGAAGGCATGCAGGCAGGCCGCCGCCGGCGCCCTGTCCCCGCTGCCCGTCTGCCCGGCAAGGCGCCGGCGCAGCACGTCGACGGGCGGCGCCTCGTGGCGCAGCGCCTTCATCAGTCGCATCATGCCGTTGTTGTTGCCGGCCGCCCCCACCATCACCGGGATCACCCTGTTCTCCGCCAGCACCCGCGCCGAGATCGCGTAGACCTCCTCGCTGGCCGGCTCCTGGTCCTCGATCAGTTCCTCGAGCAGCCGGTCGTCATACTCCGAAAGGTGTTCCAGCAGTTCCGCCCGCGCCTCGTGCTCGCGCTCCGCCATCTCTTCGGGGATCTGCACCAGCGTCGAGGGCCGACCCTCGCGGTAGCGCCATGCGCGTTCGGAGATCAGGTCGACCGCGCCGACGATCCGCTCGCCCTCTCGGATCGGCACCTGCCGCATCACCAGCGGATGGTTGCTGTAGTCCTGCAGCGCGGCGATGATATCGCGCACGCGCCCCTTCGGCTCGTCGATCCGGTTGATGAACAGGGTGCACGGCGTGCCCGAGGCCTCGATGGCCCTCAGATGGGGTGCGGCCAGCACCGCCTCGTTGGGGTCGGGCGAAACGCACAATATGCAGGCGTCGCTGGCAAGGAGAGCATCCAGCGTCTGCGCGATCGCCTCCACCGAGCCCGGCGTGTCAAGCGCGCACCATGTCTCGCCGAGAAAGGAAAATTCTGTGACGCCCAGCCCGTTCGGCGTGGTCAGGCTTTCCCCGCCGCCTTCCAGCGCGGCAAGCCTGTTCGCCAGCGTGGACTTGCCCGACTGCGACGGACCGAGAATGGAAAAGCAACGCATTGGCCTACCTCCCTTCGGCAAATGACGTTCCCCCTCCCCAGCATGCCCCGAATGGCAGCGTTTAGCCAGCCCCGCCTTTCCTGCGGTTCCGCCGTGCTGCTAGTGGGGCCCCGAACCGGAGTAGTTCTCGGCCCAGACCAGCCGGTAGGTGTGAATGTCCAGGCCATGGCGCCGGATCGTGAATTCACGGATCGGTGTCACCTTCTCGAACACCTCCGTAACGAGTTCCTGTTCCGGCAGGTAGTCGTCGACCAGCACCAGCGCATTCTGCCCCTTGTGGGCGGAGGGATCGAACCAGAAGTCGAACTGGTCGCGACGTCGGCCGATCTTCTCGATATCGAGCCGTTTTGCGGCAAACGACAGCAACGAGGCAGTCCGGTAATCCGTTGTCATCACCATGTCGGCACCGAGTCGCGCTTCCTCCTCTTCGACGATCGCCGCGATTTCGTCGAGCCCGAAGGAAATGTCGTTGTCACGCAGGTCTCCGCCATTGACCTTGTAGACCGGATAGATCGCGTGCATCCCGACAAACCATATCGCCATCAGTATCCCGTACAGCGCATGCAGGGTGAACTCCATGCGGCTGCGCAGGTAGAATACCGCTGCCGGCAGCAGGAACAGGTAGGCCGGCAGGTTCCAGTAGTGCAGAACCGTGTTCGACAAGCACAGCGCAATTGTTATCAGCGTGGAGACCGTGAACACCGCACGCCCGACGGACTCGAACGAGGTCCGTATCAGCCCCCCTCCTGTGACGAAACGGGCGAGCCCGACCGCCATCACCGGCGACAACATCAGCAGGGACGAGTAGAGGAATATCCCCAGATTGCCTGCCGGACTGTCGAAGTTGGAGTACCCGATCCTTTCGTCGAGATTGTACCGGAAGCTGGGCCAGCCCTGCTCCACGTTCCAGGCTATCACCGGCGCCTGCATGGCCACGGCGATTGCCGCGCCGATCCACGGATGCGGCGAGGCCAGCAGACGACGCCCCCTGGCAGAGAACAGCGCCCATGCCGCGAAGCCGAGCCCGATGAAGACGGCGTTGTATTTCGAAAGGCCGGCCAGCCCGAGGGCGATGCAGCCCGCGTAATAGTACCGCCATGCGCGCCGCCCCGCCTCATGTCCGGAGAGAAACAGCGCCCAGAAATGGGCCGTTGCGATACCGAAGAATACCAGCAGATGGTCCTGGTGGGCGATCGACTGGAACCGCATCAGCATCGGCATCGACAGCCAGGCGACGGTTCCCGCCAGGAAGGCCCGCATCGCGTGTTCCTGTCCGGCCAGGCGTTTCGCCCAGAACCACAGGATCCACAGGCAGCCCGCGAAACTGGCCAATGGCGCCGCACGCAGGGCGAAGAGGTTCCAGCCGAACAGCTCCGCCGAAAGCCGCTGCAGCCATGCGGCCAGCGGCGGATGATCGTAGTAGGACAGCGCGAGGTGCTGGCCCCACAGCCAGTAATAGGCTTCGTCGGCGGTCGGCGGAGCGATGAAGACCTGGGCGCCCTTGAACGCCGCCAGCGGCACCAGCATCGCGAACAGCCAGCGCATCGACGGAAGAATCCCGGCTACTTTCGCGGCATTGCCGCGTGCGGTGTCGCTCCGGATTTCTGCTTGGCTGTCCAACGGTCACGATCCGGCTTGCTTCCCGCGCTGCCCTCTTCAGTGGCAGGCGGTACGGCTGCGTTCCTTCAGGTCGAGGTGGAGATGGTCGGCATGGTCGCGGTTGTAGCCCGGCCCGAGCACCGTTCCGAACCGGTCGCAGGCCTGGCCGCGAATGCTGCGCAGGAAGGATCGCTCCCGGAACGCGAGCAGACCGGGCTTGTGCACCACGATGACGCGGCCGTTCTTCAGCCGGATCGCGCCGATGTCCAGCGCGTTGCCCTTGGAGTGTTCGGAGAATGTGCGCGATCCCGCGATGCGCCGGCACGAGTAGGACGACATCTGCCGGATCTCGGCAACGCCGGAAAGGTAGCGCGTGCGCGCGGCCGGCGCGAGGTCCTTCTGCGCCCAGCGCGCGGCCTCCTCGGCCATGGCGCAATTGAGCGTCGCCGCTGGCGTCAGCTTGATCGAGCGGCCGAGCGTCGTCACCTTGACCGGCCAGTCGATGCCGCATGATGCGGAGTCGCGGATTCGCGGCAGGTCCGTGAAGGACACGCCCATCCGCTTCAGGCGCTTGCGGCACGCCACTTCCTCGGCCGGCATCCCGCCGCCGGAATTGCCGCCATCCAGGCGCGGCAGCGAGACGGAGGGAAAGCCCAGCGTCACCGGTTCCGGCCTTATGGCCGCCGTCTGCGGTGCCTCCTGCACCGGTTCGGCGACACTCGGCACCGGCACGGCGCCGGCCGGCAACGGCCCGGGTTCGGAGTAAACGCCCATCGTGGTGGGTTGCGCTGACGCGGCGGCAACCTGCGCGTATGTCGGCAAGGGCTGCGGCACTTCGGCCATCGGCACGGGTGCGAGATCGTCCAGCGTGCAGGACGCGACGGCCGTCGCGCCGGCGATAAGGGCGGCAAGTGCCGCCAGCGGCTTGCGCTTCATGGTATCTTCCATCCGGTCACGTCCCCGGACGGAAGCCTATGCGATCAGGGTAAATGCCCGGTTGGCAAACACCGTTAACGGCGGGTTAATTCCGCCTTACTCGCCGAGCGCGGCGAGTTCGGTCGCCGGCTCCAGAAGCGCCACCGCGCCGGCATCGAGCGACACCGCCACGGCCAGCGCACCCAGTTCGGCGAACTGCGCCGGCAGATGGACAGCCGTCGCCGGGGCACCTGCCTCGCCGGACGGCTCGATGACCAGCTCGACAAGCGAGCCGTCGCCGGCCACGAAGGCGTCGCTGACATAGCCCAGCACGACACCGTCGGCGGAAACCGCGGTCATGCCCATCCAGGCATCGTTGAGTTCGTGTTCCTCGTCGTGGAGCAGGATTTCCGCCGCGTGTCCGAAACGCTGCGGCATCGGCTCGGCATAGGCGAGCACGCGCGGCGCCTTCGCTGCCGCCCCGTTGAGCTGCATTGCCGCCGCTTTCCCGGCACCGGCCAGCGCTGCGATGGCAACCATGGTGGCGGCGAGAACCGTCAGGAAGAGCGCATGGCGCAGGTCGCGTGCCTCGGCCCTGCATTCGGTACGGAAGCGCGCCACTGTGCGAAAATTCCGGTTCGGATCGTGTCTGGTCATCAGCCCTGCAGCGGGTTCACTCCGCTGCCTCCTTTTCCGTCATGCTAGGCATAACGGCAAAGGCAGGGTGTGCGTTCCGTCACAGGATCGCGCCGTGGCGCCGGATGGAGGCAGGAAGGCAGGTGTCGCCGTCAGGCGGCGAGCGCCATCTCGACGCGGTTGCGGCCCGCATCCTTGGCGCGGTATAGCGCCGCGTCGGCCTCCTCGAAGACCTTCAGGAATTTCTTGTCCGGATCGTCATTGACCGTGAAGCCGACGCTGACCGTGACCGTCATCCTTATACCCTTGATTTCCACCACCGCCGCCTCCACGCTTGCGCGGATGCGGTCCGACAGGTTTCGGGCGCGTGTCAGGTCGCAGCCCGGCAGCACGAGGGCCATCTCCTCGCCCCCGTAGCGCGCGACCAGGTCGTCGGCACGTGCATTGGCCGCGATGATGTCGCAGACCTGCCGCAGCACCTTGTCGCCGCTGGCATGGCCGAAGGCGTCGTTGATGCCCTTGAAGTTGTCGATGTCGACCACGACCAGCGCGTAGCGGCCGTTTTTCTCCAGCCCCGCGGCGGCCATTTCCGGGCCTTTCACGTCGAAGGCGCGCCGGTTGGCAAGCCCTGTCAGCGGGTCCGTCGCCGTGTCGCGCACCAGTTCTTCCTCGCGAACGACCCGGCTGCGATACTTGTTGAGAGACCCGCCGGCGATCATGACACCGATCAGGTTGATGAGAACCAGGGGCAGGCCGATCGTGCCGAGCACGGACATGGCCACGTCCATCGGCAGGAGGAATACGCTCGCAAGCGAAACGGAGGAGGCGAGTCCGAGCACGCCGAGCCAGGCGAACGAGATGTCGCGTGTCTTGTTGACCTGCGCGATGCCGAGCCCGATTGCCGTCGAGATGAGGATGCCTGCCAGTCCGGCCTCCAACCCCACGCCGCCTTCCCATATCCGGAAGCCCGCGGCCGCCGCCGCGGTCAGCAGCGCGGCCGGCCAGCCGCCATAGGAGGCGGCGAGAATCAGGAACACGTGACGCAGGTCTATGACGATCCCCGTCGCGAATTGCAGCGGAAACGCCATCGTGACCAGCACGCCTGCGATGAAGGTCGCCGAAACGGCACACCTTTCGCAAAATGCGCCGCCGCAGCGCGTGACGATGATCTCGTGCAGACGCACCACGACCGCGACGATGCCGAGGCCTTGCAGGAAGGCCGAAAAGATGACGATAGCGTTCATAACCCACCTCGCTAGGAACTCCGACCATCCCCCTTGCGGCTTGCGATGGGGTTAACCGATGACGCAACGTCACCCGTTTCGGGAACCGAATTTTGTTAACCTTAACCGGGGGGAAACGGGAGGCGGGGAGACAGGCGTTCTGAGGGGAAACGTTCGATCTGTTCCGGCGCTCCGCAATGGCGGCGAAATTACGTCGATCGATTGCCAAAATGCCTCGGAAGTTTGGCGGATCGAGAAACGGACACCGCCCCATTCGGCACGCTGGAAATCGGCGCGATATGCAATTATGAATTCTGAAGCCTACCCTTCCTGAGACCTCTGCTTGGGAGAGATCGATGCCAACCCGTACACGTGTCGAGTATCTCTATCGCGATGCGTCGAACTACAAGCGATGGGGCGAGTTCATCGTGGAAGGGAAGCTGCGGAAAGAGGATTTGAAGCCCTTCCTTTTCGACGGAGAATGGTTCGTACCGACCGAGGTTGGACTTCCCCACCTGCTTGACTTGCCCATGACCGAAGATGACCATTGGCTGCATGAATTCACAAAATTCGTTGCGACCGACGAGGGTGAGTCCGAGTGCACATCAGCCGAATTGATCAGCCGCTTTCGGGACGCATATCGGCGGGGATGGTTTTCACAATTGATTTAATCTGAGCAATACAAATACAACGAGTGCATCTTGGTGAAAGCAGTTTTCTATCACAAGCCGGACAGCCGCTACGATGACGTTCAAGGAGAGCGGTATCACTTCCCTCACATCTACTTGTCACGAGTTAAACGCGTCATTGGCGACTGGATGGTCTACTACGGGCCCGAGCAAGGAATGCCCGGTCGCTTCTACACAGGGATCGCTAAAGTTAGCCACGTCACCCCAGATCCCGCACGCGAACGGCACTATTATGCTCTATTGGAAAACTACTTAGATTTTGACAGGCCGGTAGAATACAAGGAAGGAGGTGGCTTCGAAAAGCGCCTCGTGCAACCTGACGGTGTAATTAACAACGGTTACAAAGTACAAGCAGTCAGAAGCCTAGAAGAATCCGAGTTTGCAGCGATCGTGCGAGCCGGCCTCTCGGAGCCTGATGAATGGCCTGATCGTTATGACAACATGGATGAAGATGGCAGCGAGCCCTATTCAGACGACATATTTCAAGAGCCACCGCAATCCGCTTTAGCGGGGGAGCCATATGACCGCCCAATCCTAGAGCAAATTACTCGGCGCAAATGGCGTGATCGTAAATTCAGAAAGCATGTGCGCATAGCCTATGATCGAACATGCGCATTTACCGGATTGCGCCTAATCAACGGGCGGGGACGTCCGGAAGTTGAAGCTGCTCATATCCGCCCTGTAGAAAAAGGTGGCAATGATTGGGTACGAAATGGCATCGCTCTTTCTGGAACCGTCCATTGGATGTTCGACCGAGGCCTGCTCTCTCTAGCAGACGATTTTACGATTCTTCGTTCACGGCAGCTAAACCACGATGTCTCGCATCTTTTAAACAAGGATCTAAAGGCCCGCGTACCATCAGACCCTCGACTTCAGCCTCATCCAGAATACCTCGGCTGGCATCGCACAAATATTTTTAAGGGTTGAATGGCGACTTTCGACAATTGTTGGTCGCCCAATCAGCAGTCATCACTAGGCCAATGGTTCGCTGGCCCGATGGCATCCCCCGATTGACACCCTCCCCCGCGCCTGCCAAGTGAGCCGCTGCCGGGTTCCCGGCACGCCAGAGATCCCGGAAACCCGCCCATGCTTCAACGCGCAGCCCCCGTCGTTTTCGTCCTGCTCTGGTCGACCGGGTTCATCGGGTCCAAGCTCGGCGCCGACGATGCCGAGCCGTTCACCTTCCTCGCCCTGCGTTTCCTGATCGTCCTGGCACTGCTGTGGCCCGTCGCGCTTGTCGCCGGGCGGCGCACGCGCGGCTGGGCCGAGCGCGGCCACGCCATGGTCGCGGGCATGCTCATCCACGGCGCCTATCTCGGCGGCGTCTTCTGGGCGATCCGCCACGGCATGCCGGCGGGCGTCGCCGCGCTGATCGTCTCGCTGCAGCCGGTGCTCACCTCCCTTTTCGCGGGCCCGCTGCTCGGCGAACGGCTGACGACCCGCCACTGGCTGGGGCTTTTCCTCGGCCTCGCCGGCGCGTTGCTGGTCCTCGAGCCGGGCCTGCGCGGCGCACTCGCCATCGGAAGCGGCATCACCGTCGCGACCGTCGCCGCGACGGTCTGCGCATTGCTGGGCATCACCGCCGGAACGCTCTGGCAGAAGCGCTTCGCCACCGGCACCGACCTGCTCGCCGGCACGATCTGGCAATATGTCGGCGCGCTCGCCCTGATCGGCGCCGGGTCGCTCGCATTCGAGACAAGGGTAATCGACTGGACGCCGAAATTCGTCTTCGCGCTCGGCTGGCTGGTCCTCGTCCTGTCGATCGGCGCGATCTTCCTGCTGATGCTGCTGATCCGCCAGAACGCGGTGTCCAGCGTTTCTGGCCTGTTCTATCTCGTGCCCGCCTGCACCTCGGTCATCGCCTTCCTCATGTTCGGCGAGACGCTGACGCTGCCGCAGCTGGCGGGCCTCGTGCTGGCGACCCTCGCCGTGCTGATGATCTCCGGGGTGAGGTTCCCGCGCCGCGCGCCGGTATAATGGACTGTCGGCGCTCGCAGGTTACCGCGATTTAATTTGATCTTTGGTGCCGCATCCTTATTTGCGGAGCAGCATAACCCATTGGAGAGCGTCAATGTCCGCCGTCACCCGCATCGCGGGATCCCCTTGGTTCGTCTGGGCGCTGCTGGCCCTTCCCGCCGTTCCCATGATGTCCGGGCTCGTATCCGGCGGCGAGCTGGAGGAATTGCTCCATCCCACCGGCGAATTCGCCGCCCGCTTCATGATCGTTGCCATGCTGGCGACGCCGCTTCGCATGCTGTTTCCGAAGGCCAGGTGGGCTTTCTGGATGGTGCGCAAGCGCCGCTGGTTCGGCGTCGCGGCCTTCGGCTATGCCGCACTCCACACCCTGCTCTACATCGTCGACACCGGATCGCTCTCCGCCATGGCCCGCGAGTTTTTCGAGCTCGGCATCTGGACCGGATGGGCCGCCTTCGCGATCTTCGTACCGTTGGCGGTCACCAGCAACGACGCCTCGGTGCGCGCCTTGATGAAATGGTGGAAGCCGCTGCAGCGCTGGGTCTATCCGGCTGCCGTGCTGACCCTGCTCCACTGGATCTTCGTGCACAACGACTTCGCCCCGGCGCTGATTCACTTCGTTCCGCTCGCCCTGCTGGAGGCCTACCGCATCCGCAAGAACCTGCAGGCGAATGCCGGGCGGTCCGCCGCGGCCGCCTGACGCCGCCATGCCGCCCCCTTGCGGGCGGAAGGCGTACCGGCGATAAAGACAGCGGTTCCATGAACACGCTCCTTCTCCTCCGCCACGCCAAGTCGTCCTGGGACGATCCGTTGCTTGAGGATTTCGACCGGCCGCTGGCCAGGCGCGGCCGCGAGGCCGCCCCGGCCATGGGCCGCCTCATGGCGGAGCGCGGCTGGCTGCCGGACCTTGCCCTCGTCTCGCCTGCCGCGCGTGCCCGCGAAACCTGGGCGCTGCTTGCCGCCGCCCTGCCCGCGCCGGTCGAGCCCCGCCTCGAACCGTCGCTCTACATGGCCGCCCCGGAGGAGATCCTCGCCCTGCTGCGCGCGCTCGACACGACACCGGAGACCGTCCTCGTCATCGGCCACAATCCGGGGCTGGAGGAATGCGCCGCCCTGCTTGCCGCCCCCGGCTCCGATCCGCGGGCGCTCGCCCGCATGCGTCGGAAGTTTCCCACCGCCGCGCTGGCCCGCTTCGCCTTCGAAGGCCCCTGGTCCGCGCTCGGTTCCCGCGGCGCGCGCCTGCTTGATTTCCTGAAGCCGAAGGATCTCTGAAACGCGGGTCCCCGCGCCCGGCGCCGGCCTGCGGAAGACGCGACCGCCGTCTTTTGCCCGCAACCGCGGTCTTTTGCTAATGTGCGCGCGCATTGCCCGGGCTCGCGCGGGGATGTGCCCCATGAAATGCGGGGCCGGGCATATGGCTTGTCGAATGTCTTTTGATCGGGAAGGAGCAATCGCACATGTCCGTGAAATTCGTTGAAGGATCGCCATTCGGTTCGCTCGCGCGGCTTCTCCGCAACGGCGTTCTGGCGGCTTCGTGTTTCCTCGTTTCGCCTGCGGCCGCGCAGGTTCCGTGTCCGCCGCCGCCCGGCACCGCCATGGATTCCTGCCTTGCCGGGGCGTGGATCGGAAGCAACAACGCGATCGACCAGCTCAGGGCCGCCTTCACGCGGATGGGCATGGCCGACTACTTCTACGACCTGACCCTGGACATGGCGCACATCCTCGCCATTCGCATCTACGAGGACGGCTTCTACGCCACCATACCCTTCAACCGGAACATCGAGGCGCAGGAGGTGCAGGAAAGCACCGGCGACCTCCACATCGCCCAGTTCGACCTGCGCGTGAACACCGAGACCGGCCACATGTGGACCGCCGGCAACCAGCTGAAATTCTGCTCCAATGGCGGCGGCGCGCTGCTCGGGGCGACCCTGACGACACCCGACGGCAGGAAGTCCGCGACCATTCCGGTGCCGGGCGGCGCGCCGACCTTCATCCCGCAGATCACCTATTCGTGCGGCGCCGACAGTCTCAGCATGACCGTCGCCCTGCCGCAGCCGGTGGGAAATATCGACTACTATCTCACCCGCGTGAATCCGGCCCGCTTCCCCGAGGAACTGTCGGGATTGCTGCGCCCGGAGAGGGAATAGCCCGACGCCGCACGGTCCCGGCGCGGTCCGCCGTCTTCTCCTGACAGCCTCCTGTCAGGAGCGGTGGGTGATGATGCATTCCCCGTGCCTTTCCCCTTTCCTTCGCGCGCGTCCTTTCCCATATTGGCCGCATGGCCAAGTCCCCCGAGAAGAAGACCGGCAAGCCCTCCGGTTTTGAAGAGCAGCCCCAGCAGGATTTCGACGCCGCGCCCCTGTCCGGCAGCGTCGAGGACTGGGTGAGGCAGCTCGAGGACGAGGCCGCGCGCGAGGCCCGCGCCGCGGAGACGCGCGAGATCCGCTCGAAGGCGGGGAAACACCGCCGGAAGGCTGAGAAGAAGGCGGAGAAGAAGGCCGAAAAACCGGACCGCACATACACCGTGGGCGACAAGCGCACCGGCGGCGGCGTCTCCATCGGCGGCACCAACGATCCGCGCGAGCGCGCCGCGGCGGGCCTCAACCCCGTCGCCGGCCTCGACGTGTCGCTGGAGGAGGCCGACCAGCTCGCCTCCACCGCCGGGGTGACGGCCACGGTCGAGGCGCTGAAGGCGCTGATCGATTCCGGCAACCCGCTGCACAAGAACGGCGAGCTGTGGGTTCCGCACCGCCCGGCCCGGCCGGAGAAGTCCGAGGGCGGCATCCCGATCCGCATGAAGTCGCCCTTCGAGCCGGCGGGCGACCAGCCGGCGGCGATCCGCGACCTCGTCTCGGGCCTGGAGGACGGCGACCGCACCCAGGTCCTGCTCGGCGTCACCGGCAGTGGAAAAACCTTCACCATGGCCAAGGTGATCGAGGAGACGCAGCGCCCGGCGCTGATCCTCGCCCCCAACAAGACGCTGGCCGCCCAGCTCTACGGCGAGTTCAGGAACTTCTTCCCCGACAACGCGGTGGAATATTTCGTCTCCTACTACGACTACTACCAGCCGGAGGCCTACGTCCCGCGCACCGACACCTATATCGAGAAGGAATCCTCCATCAACGAGCAGATCGACCGCATGCGCCACTCGGCCACGCGCGCCCTGCTCGAGCGCGACGACGTCATCATCGTCGCCTCCGTCTCCTGCATCTACGGCATCGGCTCGGTCGAGACCTACACGGCCATGACCTTCCAGATGACTGTGGGAGACCGCATCGACCAGCGCCAGCTTCTCGCCGATCTCGTCGCCCAGCAATACAAGCGCGCCGAGGTCAACTTCGTGCGCGGCACCTTCCGCGTGAAGGGCGACACCATCGACATCTTCCCGGCCCACCTGGAGGACCGCGCCTGGCGCATCTCGCTGTTCGGCGACGAGATCGAGTCCATCGACGAGTTCGACCCGCTGACCGGCCGCAAGACCGACGCGCTCAGGAGCGTCAAGATCTACGCCAACTCGCACTATGTCACCCCGCGCCCGACGCTCAACCAGGCCATCAAGTCGATCAAGGAGGAGCTGCGCCACCGCCTCGACGAGCTGAACCGCGCCGGCCGCCTGCTGGAGGCGCAGCGGCTGGAACAGCGCACCCAGTTCGACCTGGAGATGCTGGAGGCCACCGGGTCGTGCGCCGGCATCGAGAACTATTCGCGCTACCTCACCGGCCGCAAGCCCGGCGAGCCGCCGCCCACCCTGTTCGAATACGTCCCCGACAACGCCATCGTCTTCATCGACGAGTCCCACGTCACCATCCCGCAGATCGGCGGCATGTATCGCGGCGACTTCCGCCGCAAGGCGACGCTGGCCGAGTACGGCTTCCGCCTGCCCTCCTGCATGGACAACCGGCCCCTGCGCTTCGAGGAGTGGGACGCCATGCGCCCGCAGACCGTCGCCGTCTCGGCCACCCCCGGCGCGTGGGAGCTGGAGCAGTCCGGCGGCGTCTTCGCCGAGCAGGTCATCCGCCCGACCGGCCTGGTCGATCCGCCGGTCGAGGTCCGCCCCGCCCGCAGCCAGGTCGACGACGTGCTGGACGAGATCCGCAAGGTCACGGCGGCGGGCTACCGCACCCTTGTCACCGTGCTGACCAAGCGCATGGCCGAGGATCTCACGGAATATTTGCACGAGCAGGGCGTGAAGGTCCGCTACATGCACTCCGACATCGACACGCTGGAGCGCATCGAGATCATCCGCGATCTCCGTCTCGGCGCCTTCGACGTGCTGGTGGGCATCAACCTGCTGCGCGAGGGCCTCGACATTCCCGAATGCGGCTTCGTCGCCATTCTCGATGCCGACAAGGAGGGCTTCCTGCGCTCCGAGACCTCGCTGATCCAGACCATCGGCCGCGCCGCGCGCAATGTCGACGGCAAGGTGATCCTCTATGCCGACCACGTCACCGGCTCCATGCAGCGGGCGATGGAGGAGACCGGCCGCCGCCGCGAGAAGCAGCTTGCGTGGAACGAGCAGCACGGCATCACGCCGCAATCGGTCAAGGCCAACATCGCCGACATTCTCGACTCGGTCTACGAGCGCGACCACGTCCGCGCCGACATCGCGGGCGCGAAGGGCCTTGCCGCCGACGAGGGCGCGCTGATCGGCAACAACCTGGAGGCGCACATCAAGGCGCTGGAGGGCCAGATGCGCGACGCCGCCGCCGATCTCGACTTCGAGACCGCCGCCCGGCTCAGGGACGAGATCAGGCGCCTGCGCGAGACAGAACTGGCCGTCATGGATGACGCCCTGGCCCGCGACACCGGGGTGGAGAACACCAGGGAATCACGCAAGCGTGCCGCGCAGGGCAAGCCGGTCAAATCCGGTTTCAGGAAACCGGGCCTCGATGACATGGGACCGGGTACGGACATGGCCAAGCCGCTGGGCAAGTCGCTGTTCCGCAAGAACACCCTGGACGAGAGGACGGTGGGCCGGACGGAGAAGCCGCTGGGTTCGGACGCCAAGCCCGTCAAGCGCGGCAAGATCGGCGCAGGTTCATATGAAGACCCGGCCGACGAACGCGCGCGGAAGCGCAGGCCGGGCAAGACAGGGAAGCCGGGGCGGTAGCGGCCCTATCCCCCCATGCGGAGGATGAGGAGCCGGTTGCCGCCCCAGCGGCAAGCCGACGACCCGGTGAATCGTTTCGGGCGACGAACGCGCAGGTAGCGGTCCCGCCTTGGCCATTTCCTGCATTTGCGATGCGTGCAGCGCGAACAGGCTATTGAAAGGGCGGAATTCGCCCTTTTATAACTCATACCCAATTTTCTTCAGTATTCCATTCGCATGACGATTGACAATACGAATTATATGATATCGCTCCGATAACTCGTTAGGGAATCTATTCGTAAGGTCTATCATTGATACCATCATTTCTGCAGCCTTATCACAATCGTCGCCTACCATTATCGCATTTATATTCTTGTCAAATACGTGCAACAGAACATCCATAACGCCAAAGGGGTGATATCTTTCGTTCCGCCGCTCCACAACGGACTTTAACAATGAAAAAGCCTCTAGCTCAGACACGAGCCCAGGACTGATCCCGCGAACAAGCGATCGCTTGGCGATAACCTCAGCCTTATGAGTTTCGATTTGATAACGATCATAGTTGCTGTCACACATTGCTTCGGCAGATTCAATCAAACGCTCGCACTCTTCAAAATGCTCACCATCCAGTTGCGCCATCGATATTTGAATGACAAACAAAGGGTCATTATGAGCGATCTTTAAGTGCCGGCACCTATCATAAAAGCTATGTATTTCTTTTTCAAAAAGCTTTTTGGCAATCTTTAGCCGCCCATCCTTGGCACTGTTCCTAGTATATATCTCCCGGTACAAATTGTATTGCATCAACGCTTTAGACATATCTCGATAAAAGTATACGTCATCATGACGATAGGTACGCTCAAGATTCAGCAGCGCTCTATACACAAGATCAAGAACATAAGAAATGTCAACCTTCGAGTTTAGCATATATTTTGCAAATACAGAAGATTTGAACTTAAAACAGCCTCTATCGCGATCTAGAAGTTCACCTATAGAGCTATTATTGATTTTCTCCGAAAAGTCCGACAGGCTGACTCGCAGGTCCAATAGATCCTCATATTCATAAAGATATCCATCAAGATTGTTTCTTGTGTACGCAAAATTCAGCACACAGACGATTATCAACAGATCACGATAATCTTTTGGCAGGGAGTCTAATTCAGAGAATAATGTATCCACCCTATTTCTGACCGATCCCCCATCAAATAGAGCAAAAAGGATACCTCGAATCTCTGCCCCACACCTGTTACGAATGAAGTCCACTTTTTGTTGCTTTGATGACAAATTTGTATAATCACCCCATAGGATATTTGAGTCTAGAAAATCGACCATTAGTTCCATCTCATTAGATGTAAGTATATTTACATCGAATTTGATAGCTGACGGTACTGCGTCTCTTACGTTGTGCCAATCAATTTCTAAGCGCTTTGTTCTATCTGTAGCCACGATAATATGACCATTATTTGTATCAGATATAATCCGAAGAAGATTTATATTCTTTGAAACATTCTCAATTAAGAAGATTGAGGACTCAACGGATTCGCAAAATCTTCTAACATCGCTTGTCGAATAGCTTCTTCCATTGTACTCAAAAACATTCGCATACCGACCTTGATACAGAGAACAAAAGTGATTTGCGATGACGGTCTTTCCATTACCAATATCTGAATAGAAAACAATACATTTTGGGTTTAAATTAAGCACATCGGAAAACCTTCTGGATACTCTATCAATATAAACACCGCGATTTTTATCGTATAATATAGATTTCGTAAAAAACGCCTCATCAATAGTCCCCAGCATGACCTCTTGCTGAACCTGTTCTCGAGAGGCATGATCTTCGCTATTTACACGCTCATAGACCTTCTTACGAAAGCAGTCGTGCACAAGACTATCGGCAGATCGGCGTTGCGGTCGTATTGACGCGACCCGATTAGCAAATTCCGTCAACCCTATCGGACAAACCTCGCCATACGGCTGAAGTCTTATAATAGACGGCCTACTCGGATTTTGTTGAACAATAAAGAATATCTTATTTTTGAGATTTGTAACACTATCCAAAAGCTTCCGTATATGAAAATCACTATTCGAAAATCCTATAAAGAACACAGCATCCGAAAACGTTAGATCATCAAGAAACTTTCGGTTCCATGAACTATTAATAAACCTGATATTCCTTGATTGATCATCAGTCAGGTAGAACTCCTGATCGAAATTATCGGAACTGAGTCTTTCAATATATCCATGAATATGGACTACTTCATTACCGCCCGGCTCGGGGGAATGCGCTCGATCAAGGACGGTAAAGCTTCTGTACACCTTTCTTTCAGATGTAGATGCTACCTCAAAAACATTATCATAGTTCGATGTATAAACTCGTCTCCAATTAATGCGAGCGATGTGACGATGGTCATAAGATACCTCTCTACACCGCATAGAGTGCATTAGTTCACTAAATACTCTTTGTTTATCGGCACCACACGCGACTTGTGCAGCCGTTTCTAAATCATATTCACTCCTATTTTCATCAACACCAGAAATATCAAGAAAGCGCTCTATTAAACCCGATACATTTAGAATATCTCCACCAGAAATACTTTTAGCACCTAACGAGAAACCAGAACCTGTAAAAAGTACACAGTTTCCAAATTTGATCTGTGATATTGCTTCATCTAGTTCCATTTTTACCCTCTTCAACCTACTGGATAAAAACTCGCCTGATTAGATATTGCAGAACCGAGACATAATTACAAATCGCTTTGAACGGACTTGCAAAGCCCCGGCCTCTTAGCATTCTCATCAGACAACGCAAACATAAAGCCTAGGTTCACAGCTATCCAGCCTCCCCATAAGCTACGGTGCGTCATTACTTATTTGCCCTTCTTAGTTAAGCTTCGCATCTATGCATCGAGATCATCGAAACGCTCCGCAAACTTCGCGTCTCCAGGGTAACCGGGGCCTTCGCCGGCATTTCACTATTGCTGCACCTAGAAGGACCGATTTCGCCCGATGCTGGCGGTCAGCCGTTAAGACCATCCTACCATTCGTCATCCATGGCCATCGGATTAAACCCGAGTACTATCCAAGGAACGAGGAGGACCGTCGTAGGGTGCCCCCCCGTTTTATAACCCACACCCCTTATCCCCCCCACTCCCGCCCAAACTTATCTACCGTCTCTGGTTGTCAAGCAGGGATGCTTTGTCGGCATGGTTTGCCCTCCTTTAGGATGGCGTTGATGATGACGACGAGGCGTCTCATGATGGCGGTGATGATGACCTTTGCAGGCTTGCCGCGCTGGCGCATTTCGGCGGCATATTGTTTGAAGACCGGATTGTGCGAGGCTGCGACGACGGCAGCCATGTAGAGGCATGAGCGCAGGGTTTTCCGGCCGGCGCTGATACGGCGCGGGGCGGACAGCTTGCCGGAATCGCGCGCTACGGGGGCGAGGCCGGCCAGGCTCGCGGCCTGCCCCTTGGTGAGCGTTCCCAGTTCCGGCATGTAGGCGAGACAGGCTTGGGCGGTCATCGGCCCGACCCCCTTGATGGAGCGGATGAGGGCGGCCTTGCGGGCAAGCTGGGGAGACGTCTCGATCAGCGTCTCAATCTCGGCGTCGAGCTCGGCGAGCTCCTTCCGCATGGCCGTGATATGGCGCGTGATCGATCGTTCGATGCGCTTGTAGCCGGCATGGTGAAGCCGGCGCTGTTCCATGCCAATCATCATCGCCAGGTCGTCGCGACGCTTGCGCAGGGCGCGCAAGGTGGTCTGGTCGGGATCGTCGGGAGCATGCAGGCGCAGGTCCGGCGTATCGCGGCCGTAAAGCGCCAGCATGCGCGCGTCGAGCGGGTCGGTCTTGGCCGCCAGGCCGCGATAGAGGGCGAACAGGCGGGTGCGCTGGCCATGGGCGCGATGCAGCGCGAGGCCGAGAGCGTGCGCCGCATCGACGACATGGCGCTCGTAGCCGCCAGTCGCCTCGCAGACGACGAGCACAGGCGTCCTTGCCTTGACGGCAGCGCGCCGCAGGAAGGCGCGTACAGCCGCCGGCCTGTTTGCGATCGCATGGGCGCTGTCGTCGGGCAGCACATGGATGGCGAGGGTCTCCTTGGCGACATCGAAGGCGATAATGGTGTGTTCGGCTTCTGGCTTGCCGAGAGGATTGGAATTGCACATTGTCATGGCGGTTGTCCGTTCGTCCTGGATTACATGCGGCCGCAAAGGCCTCTCTACCGTTCGGATGGCCGGAATGGATGCTGCAGGGGGATAAGATAAGTTACGGCCGTCGCAAGAGGCCCATCCACCACTGTCCCGCCTGCAGCCCGAAGCATCAGGGTGGCCGCCCTGATGCTTCATTCATTCCAGGCCGGAGAACCGGCCCGAAACGCTTTCAAAATGAAAATGTAATCCACCGCCCCGCCACCTGGCCGATAATCCCCGTGACGTCTTGACGGAGAAGGCGATGAAGTTCGACTGGGAACGAGCGGTGGAGCGGAACCTGGACGAGTTGTTGAGGATCGTCGCGCGGCTTTTCGTCCTCGCGGGGATCAGGACGGGCCGCTCGCTGGTCTTCCTGCCCCGCGGGCTTCGCACCCGCATCCTGTCTGTCCTGCGCCCCGCCGAATTCGCCGCCCGCCGCCTGGTCGCCATGGCCGCCTGCAAGCTGGTGACGGTCGTCACGCGCAGGGCGGAACCGCACGGCAAGCAGCTCCCGGCCATCCCCGGCACCGATCCGGGGACCGGGGATGCCCCGAGGCCCCGTTCCCTGAATGCCGCGACCCCGCCGGAATCGAAGAACAACCCGCTCACGGTCGTCCTCCGCGACGATGGCCCGGACGGGCATCCGGGCACCGCGCCCGCGGGCGGGCCGGAAACGCGGCCGGACGCCGACCCCACCGACGCCGAACTTTTGGACCTGTACCGCGACCGGCCGTCATTCGCGCTGTTCGACCCGTGGAAGCGCTACGCGCCCTTTCTCTTCGACGTCACCGGGCTGGACGGCCCTTTCGGCCACGTCTTCCTCGAATACGAGGGCGACGAAGACTGGCCCGCCCCGGGCCTCGACCCCGACGAGCTGGTGGACGCCCGCGCGATTTCCCGACGCATCCGTGCCCTGGCCCTGGCGCTGGACGATCTCGACGGCCAGGCCGCCCGCCTCGCCCGCTGGAAGGCGCGCTTCGGCCACGCCATCGAGCGCATGCAACTGGCGGACGCCGGGAAGATCGAGGGCCTTTCGCCCGACGCGGTGCGGCGGCCCTCCCCCTGGCGTTTCCGCCCGTTCCGTCCTGGCCTGCCGCCGGGCTGGCGAAGGCGGCCCAGGACCGAGATCGGGGAGGTGCTCAGGGAATGCCACGCGCTGGCCCTCGACGCCTGGAACACGTCGTGAGCGGCGGAAGGCAATTCGCGCCCGAGAACCCGGCCTCGCGAGCGGGGGCGCGGGGCCGATCCCGCGCGCGCCCACGAAAAAGGCCGCCCGGCGATTGCCGGACGGCCCCTGTCGGTTCGCGTGTCCGTCAGCCGTTGTCGGCGGTCGGGACCTTGGGCATCATGACCGGCAGTTCGTCCATCGCGGCCAGTTGCCGGGCGCATTCGTCCGCCACCTTGCGGGTGCCGTTCTCGACCCCGGCGACGGTCGACCAGCCGCCGGCCTCGATGAAATCGTCACGCTCCCAGGCCTTGGCTTCCTTCAGCCGGGCCAGTTCCACCTTGGCGTTCGGGCCGGCGGCGAACTGGTTGATGCAGATCGCCGCGATCACCTTCACGCTGGCCTCGTCCGCCGCCTTGCTGCTCATCTCCTGCGCCGTGCCGCCGGTCACCCAGCCGGCGAAGCCGAAGCCGACGATCGCGAGCGCGACCGCGCCCCCCGCCGCGCCGGTGGCTGCGGGTTTCACCCATTCGGGAATCTGCATGGAATGTCCAATCTCTGAAAACGGGCGCACAAGATTGCGCGCACGGCCCGCACCCTATCACGGAAAGCGGCACAGGGTGGGAATTCGTGGGCGCGGCGTGCGACGGGGCGACGCGTCTTTCGCCCCGGCGCGAGGCCCGCTAGTCTGGGCCGATGCAAACAGCCACGCCGGAAGCCCGCATGCGCGCCCTGCCCAGTCTCCCCGCCATCGCCCTCCTGCTTCTCGCCGCGCCGGCCGCGGCGGCGGAGATCCGCGCCCGCGTCGTGGTGAAGACCTACCCGGTCTCCGGCGAGACGGGGGCGGCGCTCTATGCCGCCATCGGCGGCGGCGGCCCGCTGGTCGGCGGCAGGCGGGCCATCGCGCGCACCGATTTCGACCTCAGATGGGGCCGCGATTACGTGCGCGACGGCAGGGATTGCGTGCTCGCCGCCGCCCGGCCCTTCCTCACCGTCACCTACACCCTGCCGGAGCCGTCCGGCCCCCTGCCGCCGGAGACCGCCGCCCGCTGGGCGCGCTTCGCCGCCGCCATCCGCTCCCACGAGGAGGTGCACGGCCGCTACGTCGAGGAGATGGCGCGGGAGATATACGACGCCACGGTCGGCTTCCGGCAGGAGAACGATCCCGGCTGCACGGCGATCCGCGAGGCGATCCAGGCGCCGCTCAAGGCGGCCTATGCCCGCTACCGGGAGAGGAACGCCGCCTTCGAGGCGTCCGAGATGGCGCCCGGCGGCCCGATCCGCCGGCGGGTCCTGGAGCTGGTCCGGTGAACGGGCGGCAGGCAGGCGCGGCGAAGGCGGCCGCGGCGGCGAAAGGGGGATGACGCCATGTCGGACATCGGCATCCTGTCCGGTTTCGATCTCTTCCTGCTGGCGCTGATCGCCGGGGCGCCCGGCGCGGTCGTCGGCGCACCGCTCGGCGCGTGGCTGCGGCGCGGCCATCGCCTTGCCGGGGCGGCGGCGGGCTGCGCGGGCGGCTTCGCGCTCGGCCTCGGCGCCATGCTGGCCTGGGTCCTGGTGCTCAGGTGAGACGGGGACCGCTCCCCGGCCGCGCCGCGCGAGCTATTCGCCGGTCACCGTCAGGCCCAGCACCCGCCAGCTCTGCATGCCGCCGCGATAGTAGAAGATGCGGTCCGCCGGGTAGCCCGCGGCGATCATGGCGCGGATGGCCGTCGGCGACTGGCCGCACCACAGCCCGTTGCAGAACAGCGCCACCCGCCTGGCGTTCTCGCAGTCCCAGCCGTCGAAATCCGGTTCGCAACCCAGCTCCGTGAGCCGGTCGCCGACCTCGGTGTATGGCAGGTTGATCGCGCCGGGAATCGAGCCGCCCCGGAACCAGTCGACCGTGCGGCTGTCGACCACCAGCGCGTCCGGGTCCTTGAGCATCTCGATCAGCTCCAGCTCGCCGATCGTCGTCACTCCCTCCGCCGGGCTCATCGGCTGGATGCAGAAGGGCGGGCAGGCGCGCGACGTCCGCGCGAATTCCCCGGTGATCTCGTGCGTCTCGTCCTGGATGCGGCGGATCTCCCGCGGCCCGTCCGGCGTGTCCACCGTGACGCTCGGCATGTCGCGGGCGATGCCGACCTTCAGGTCGTCGGCCTGGCCGGTTGCGGTAAGGCCCGCCAGCATGGCGAGAGCGGCGAATATGAGCGTCCGGATCATGCGTTTCTCCATCTGTTGTCGGGCGCCATTATGGTCAGCACGGACCCTGCCGGACCACCCGCGCGCCCTGGGAGGCGGCCGTGCAGTCGTTCGGATAGGTCGCGAGCTGTCCGGCCCGTTCCGCGCAGACCGGCGCCAGGATCATCGGGCATATGCGTTCGGACCCTCCAGGCTGGCACTCGCCCGGCGCGTAGGCGCGAAAGCCCTCGGTCTCGGCGGTGCAGGCATTGGGGAAGGTTCGCCGGCCGCTCGGCGTACGGGCGCAGACAGGCTGGTAGACTTCGGGGCAGAAGGCGGAATTGGCCGGCGGCGGCGAGATGGTCCTCTCGCAGGCTGCGAGTGCCGGCGCCATCGCCAGGGCGATCCCCAGCGCCGCGATCCGCCTGCCCGTCAATGCCTTCATCGCGATCTCCCTTTCCGCAACAACCCTATGCCGCATGTCGAGCACTGTCACGCGGCAGGAATGTCGCATTTTCTTCTGGCACAGAAAGTTTCGCGCGGGTTTCAAAAAAGTTTTTCTTTACATTTTGACTTGGCTAGAGCAGTTATTTTTCCCGTTCGGGCAATTTGCGAACGAATTGGAAGTCGGAAATACCGCGCACCGGCACGTGAGAAAACAAGCCGGGCGTCGTTCACCGAAACGGCGCGAGAACTGGTTCCTTTCCTTGCATTCGAGAACTGCCTGCCTCTCCGCGCGCGATGGTGCTCGTGGAAAATCATGCGGCAGAATGGGGCGGCCGCGCATCGACACGGAAAAGGATCCGGAAATATGTCACAGACTGGTACGGTTAAATTCTTCAACACCGACAAGGGCTTCGGCTTCATCAAGCCGGATGACGGCGGCGCGGACATCTTCGTCCACATCTCCGCCCTGCAGGCGTCCGGCCTCGACGGCCTGATGGAGAACCAGAAGGTCTCGTTCGAGACCGAGCCGGACCGTCGCGGCAAGGGACCGAAAGCGGTAAACCTCGCCATCGCCGAGTAGGAATGATCTGCGGCGGCGACGCTGCTGCCGATTGGACATGTAGGCGCGCGGCCGCAATTGCCGCGCGCCTTTTTCTTGTCCGCGCACATGCGTGAACGCATGAAAGACGGTGTGATTGGCCGTTCAGGCTGCGTTCAGCTTGGCCTTCCTAGTTTGCTCCCACGCGTTCGGGCGGCGCAGCCGTCCCTTTGCCGAACAAGACGCGATTGGAGAAACGTCATGAGCAAGCTGTTTGCGTCATCCGCGCTGAAATCCCTCGTTGCCGCGTGTGCCGTCACCGCGACCGCCATGTCGCCGCTGGCCGCGTCACCGGCCGCCGCCGATGGCTGGAAACGCCACGATGGCGCCCGCAACTTCCACCGCGGCAGCGACTGCTTCCGGCGCGATGGCCGGCGCTTCTGCACCGGGCGTGTCGCACCGGCGCCCGGTCCGCGTCATTCGCACGTCGACCGCCACCTGGACGGTGGCGAAGCGGCGGCAGCGGCCATCCTCGGCCTGGCGGGCGTCGCGATCATCGCCGGTGCACTGTCCAGCGCCAATCGGCCGGTTCGAGAGTACCGGACCGCGCCGAATGCATATCCGCCTGCGCCCTCCGGGCCGCGCGTGATTACCTATGAGAGCCGTCTGCAACCCTGGTCGCCGGAATGGTATCGCTGGTGCGACGCCCGCTACCGGTCCTTCAATCCGCAGACCGGCACCTATCGCGGCTATGACGGCCTCGATCATTTCTGTGTGCCGAAATAGGGTTCAGGCAGCTTGCCGTGAATCCCCGGACGGTCCGCCGTGCGGGGATCTTGCCCCGGGAGAACGAACCGCCGCCGGCGCCATCAAGCCGAGGCCTGTACCAGGAACGGATTTGTCCTGCGCTCCTCGCCGAGCTGACCGCCTGGTCCGTGGCCGCAGATGAAGCCGATATTGTCGCCGAGCGGAAGCAGCTTCTCCTTGATCGAGGCAATGAGTGCCGCGTGGTCCCCGCCGGGCAGGTCGGTGCGTCCGATAGAGCCGCGAAACAGCACGTCGCCGACATGGGCGAAGCCCGCTGCCCGGTTGTAGAAGACGACATGGCCGGGCGCATGCCCGGGACAGTGCAGCACCTCGAATTCGTGCCCCGCGAAGGACAGGACATCGCCTTCTTCCAGCCAGCGGTCGGGCGCCGCGTTGCGAACCGTTCCCGCGGGAAGGCCGAACATGCGTGCCTGGTCTTCGAGGCCGTCGAGCAGCATCTTGTCGGCCTCGTGCGGCCCGATGATCTCGACCCCGAGCGTCTCCTTGAGTTCCATCGCGCCGCCGGCATGGTCGATATGGCCATGCGTCAACCAAATGGCGTCGACGACAATGCCGTTTTTCTCCAGTGCCTCTTGTATGTGGTCGATGTCACCGCCGGGATCGACCACCACGCCGTGCTTCGACTCGGTGTCGAAGAGAACCGTGCAGTTCTGCTGGAATGCGGTGACCGGGATGATGAGCGCGTTGAGCTTGGCGGCCATGAGGCTCCCCTTGCGTTTGTCGGATCGTCGGCATGCTTCCTGCCAGCTTATCCACCGTCACCGCAAGGCTTGTAGTATCGGGGCGGACAAACAGGAGCCGCCCCGAAATGTCATTTCATTCCTTCACGAAATCACCGCTTGGCCATGATCGCGCCGACAATCCCGGTCAGGACTCCGCCGCCGGCAGCGCCGCCGATCACGTCACCGAGAATGTTGCCGATATCCATGCCGCCTGCGGGATTGCCGCCCAGGAGTCCGGCAATGATTCCGCCAATCGCCGTTCCGCCGCCGACTCCGCCGACAACGCCGGCCAGAATTTTCGGCAGCATGTTCATCGCCGCGGACTGTACGAACTTCCCGACGACTCCTCCTCCCACGGCACCCGAAATGGCCTGAATGATGATTGGAATCAGTGCTTCCATGGCTTTTCTCCCGCCTGTGTTGTCGCCGCGGACTATCCCCGAACAGGATGCCGCAACGTAAGGAACCTACACGATTCTCTTCACGGGTTCGAATTGCCAAGTCTTGGCATGCGCGCCAGACCGTTGCCCGGGCGATTATTCCGCTGCGGCTGCTCGTGCCGGATATACGGTGGCCGTGTAATCGTCCATCAAGGTCCGGGTGATATCGCCAACCTCGAAACTGTATGGACCGACCTCGGATACCGGTGTCACCTCTGCCGCCGTGCCGGTCAGGAAGCACTGTTCGAAGCCTTCCATTTCCTCCGGCATGATCGTCCGTTCCACCACCTCGTAGCCGCGCTTTCCCGCCAGTTCGATAACCGTGCGCCGGGTAATGCCGTCGAGGAAACAGTCCGGCGTCGGCGTGTGGATGACGCCGTCCTTGACAAAGAACACATTGGCGCCCGTCGCCTCGGCGACCCTGCCACGCCAGTCGAGCATAAGCGCATCGGCATAGCCCTTGGCCTCGGCAGCGTGTTTCGACAGCGTGCAGATCATGTAAAGCCCCGCCGCCTTGGATTTGGACGGCGCGGTACGCGGATCGGGTCGGCGATACGCGGCCAGATCGAGGCGGATACCCTTCATCCGCTGCTCCGGGTCGAAGTAGCTCGGCCACTGCCAGATCGCGATGGCGAGGTTGATGCGGTTCTTCTGCGCCGAAACGCCCATCATCTCGGAGCCGCGCCAGGCAATGGGGCGCACATAGGCATCCGCGAAACCCTGCTTGTGAAGGAGCTCCATGCAGGCCGCGTCGATCTCTCCGACGGAATAGGGTATCTTGAATCCGAGAATGTCGGCCGACTCGTGCAGGCGTTCCGTATGTTCGGTCAGCTTGAAGATTTCGCCGCCATAGGCACGTTCACCCTCGAAAACCGCGCTCGCATAATGCAGACCGTGGGTCAGCACGTGAACCTTCGCATCCTTCCACGGCACGAACTCGCCATTCATCCATATATGGCCATCTAGCTGATCGAATGGGACTTCAGCCATGTTGGAAACTCCGTTCTTCCGCCGTGATATTGTCTTGTCGCTGTATTTTTGTGAGGAGCAGTATGTACCCGAAGCGGCGCAACAACCAGGAATTTAGCGGACCGGTATCTTTAAGAATGCTGCGTAGCGCGGGCCTGACCCTTGATGGAAATTACTTAAAGTGCCAAAATATGTCAACATACCTGACATAAAATCCGGTAGTCCTCCCCCCATGGAACCAGCCCGTTTGATGAACAACAAAACCGAAGCTCTTCCCGCGTCCACGTTGATCGAGCACCTGTTTTTCGCCTATCGCGATTTCACCGGCGATCCCGACACCATCCTCGCGCAATTCGGCTTCGGCCGCGCGCATCACCGCGTTCTCCATTTCATCGATCGCAAGCCAGGACTGACCGTCGCCGAGCTGCTTGACCTGCTGAAGATCACCAAGCAGAGCCTCGCGCGCGTTCTCAAGCAGCTTGTGGACGGCGGATATGTCTGCCAGAAGCCGGGCCCGGTCGACCGGCGCCAGCGCGAGCTCTACCTGACGGAGAGCGGACAGACGCTCATCCGCGACCTGCGCGAGCCACAGTCTCGCCGCATAGTGTCTGCATTGCAGCAAACGGGCTGCGCGGAGGAGGATATTGCAAGGTTCCTGTTCGCCATGATGACCGACGAATCCCGGCAGCAGATTTCGATGCTCAATGCCGGTGGAAACGGCGAAACGGAACCGGGTGAGGATCGATGAGCGAAACAAGCGAAGCCGCCACCGAAACCGTGATTGCGGATGACGCGCCGCACATACTGATCGTCGACGACGATACGCGCATCCGCACCCTCTTGTCCGAATATCTCGGCACCAACGGTTACCGCGTTACCGGCGCAGCGACCGCCGAGGAGGCACGCCGCAAGATCGAAGGCCTCGAATTCGATTTGCTGGTCCTCGACGTGATGATGCCGGGCGAGAACGGCGTATCGCTCGCGCGCAGCCTGCGCGCCAGCCAGCGCGATGTGCCGATCCTCATGCTGACCGCCCGCTCGGAAACCGAGCAGCGCATAGAGGGGCTGGAAGCCGGCGCGGACGACTATCTTCCGAAACCGTTCGATCCCCGGGAACTGCTGCTGCGCGTGGGCAATATCGTCAAGCGCGGCGCGGCGCCAGCCCAGCCGAAGATCGAGCAGATCGTGTTCGGCCCCTACACTTTCGTGATCGCGCGGCGCGAACTCAAGCGCAACGGCGAACCCGTGCATCTGACCGACCGCGAGCAGGAGATCATGGTTCGCTTCGCCGAGAATGCCGGCGAGACGATACCGCGCCATGAAATGTTCGCCGAAAAGTCCGGCATCGGCGAACGCACGATCGACGTCCAGATCAACCGACTGCGCCGCAAGATCGAGGCAGATCCGGCCAACCCGCGTTACCTTCAAACCGTGCGGGGAATAGGCTACCGTCTGTCCATTGAATAGCGAACGGGCGCGGAACGGCGCCCCGGGCGGGCGGCAGGCGGGCAGGATGGCCACGGCAGATATCCGGGAAAATCGGGCGAAACGGGCAACCCGGCGTCCCTGGTGGAAACGCTTGCGTGCCATGTTGCGCGCGGCAAATCTGGTGCTGCGCCGGATACTCGGGCGCTTCTCGCAGTTCATGCCGCGCGGCCTTTATGCACGCTCGCTCATCATCATCATCGCGCCGATGGTGCTGCTCCAGTCGGTCATCGCCTTCGTGTTCATGGAGCGTCACTGGCAGACCGTCACACAGCGCCTCTCGACGGCGGTAACGCGCGACATCGCCGCCATCATTGATGTCATCGAGACCTATCCCCAGGATCCGGAGTACGAGGAAGTGATCCGGATGGCGCGTGAACGGCTTGCCCTCAACGTCGCGGTCCTGCCGCCCGATCCCCTTCCCGCCCCCGCGCCGAAACCGTTTTTCTCGATCCTCGACCGCATCCTGTCGGAGGAGATCACGAAACAGATCGGCCGCCCGTTCTGGATCGATACCGTCGGCAATTCCAGCCTGGTGGAGATTCGCATCCAGCTCGAAGGCAAGGTGCTTCGTGTAATCGCACGGCGCAGCCAGGCCTATGCATCCAACACCCACATCTTCCTCCTGTGGATGGTCGGCACCTCTCTGGTCCTGCTGTTCATCGCGATCCTGTTCCTGCGCAATCAGATTCGCCCGATCCAGAAGCTTGCCGAAGCGGCCGAAAGTTTCGGCAAGGGCCGACCGCTCCCGCCCGATTTCCGGCCCCGCGGCGCCATCGAGGTCCGGCGCGCCGGCCTTGCCTTCATCCAGATGCGCGAGCGAATCGAAAAGCAGATCGAGCAGCGCACGGCCATGCTGAGCGGCGTCAGTCACGACCTGCGCACCATCCTCACCCGCTTCAAGCTCCAGCTTGCCCTGTCGAAGGACAAGGCGCTGAGCGAGGCGATGGAAAAGGATGTGTCCGACATGCAGTCGATGCTCGAGGGTTATCTTTCCTTCGCGCGCGGCGATGCAAAGGAGGAGACAGGGGAGCTCGATCTTGACGAATTGCTGGACCAGATCCGGGCGGACGGAAGGCTGGCAGGCAAGAAGGTACGGACAAGCCTCATAGGCCGGTCCGACATCGTGGTGAGACCCGGCGCCTTCCGGCGCCTCGTTACCAATCTCACCTCCAACGCGTTCCGCTATGCCGACCGTGTCGAGATCGTCGCGCGCAACGCCAAGGGCTGGCTGACGCTGACCGTGGACGATGACGGCCCCGGCATCCCGCCTGAACAGCGAGAGGACGTGTTCCGGCCCTTCTACAGGCTGGACGAGGCCCGCAATCTGGACGAAAGCGGCACCGGACTGGGGCTTGCTATCGCCCGCGACATCGCGCGCAGCCACGGTGGGGACGTCACTCTTGAGGACAGCCCGATGGGCGGCCTCCGGGCGGAATTGCGCCTGCCGGTCTAGAGCAGGCGCCGCCCGTTCGGGACGGGCCTGTCCACGGCAGCAAGGACAATCGCGCCCTCCTCGTCTTCGAAGCCCAGCGTCAGCACCTCGGAGCGCATGGGCCCGATCTGGCGCGGCGGGAAATTGACCACGGCCATCACCTGCCGGCCCACCAGTTCCTCCGGTCTATAGTGCACGGTGATTTGCGCCGAAGACTTTTTCACGCCGATTTCCGGCCCGAAGTCGATTTTCATCCTGATCGCCGGCTTGCGCGCCTCCGGAAACGCCTCCGCCTCGATGATCGTGCCGGTACGGATATCGACCCGCAGGAAATCGTCGAAGCTGATCTCGGGCGCGACGCCCCCGGATTCATCTGCCATCGCGCGTTCCCTATGCTTCGCCCATGGTCTCGAACATGGTGCTTTCCAGCGCCTCCTTGGCGGTGGCGCCAGACCACAGCACGTACTGGAAAGCCTGGTAGTAGGATTCGCATGTCTCGATGGCACTGGACAGCATCACCTCGACCTGCGCCTCCGTCGGCTCCGCGCCGCCGGCGAGCAGCAGGGAGTGGCGGAACATCACCGCGCCTTCCTGCTCCCACAGATCGAAATGGCCCATCAGCAATTGCTCGTTGATGAGCGAAATCAGCCGCATCAGTTCGGCGAAACGGCTGTCGTGCACCTTCACGTCAAAGCCGCAGGCGAAGTGCAGCGACTCGAAATCCTCCATCCACGCGTAAGACACGTGGTAGTTGGTCCAATGCCCCTGCACGGCGACGGCGATCTCGTCGTCACCGGTCCGCTCGAAGTTCCAATCGTTGATATGGGCGACCTGCTCGATGACGTCGACGGGATGCGCGGCACGATAATAGTCAAGCTCAATTAGGCTCATTGCCTGGTCTGCTCCGTTTTCTCAGCCCCTGAGGGCAGCGCTTTCAAAACCGGGTTGATGTACGCGACACGGTTACGATGAAGGCGAACGAGTGCTGCAACGGACTGACGCGGCTGCGCTAAACTTTCATTCGCAAAAAATCGAATCACTCAATAATTTCAGTCTATTGATCCATGAGACGCGGAAAAGCCCCTGAAATGAAAAAGCGCCGGATAACGATGCGAGGACATGCGGGCGGGGAGCCGCTCCGCACTAGGTAAGCGACTCTTAACGCTTGCTTTTTCGGCCCTTTGATTCGCCGAAAAGAAGCTGTGAACTTTCTGTGAAATGCGTTCTGCGGTTACTTGTCGGAAGCCTTTTCGAGCTTCTCTTCCAGCTCGGCGACCCGCTTCGAAAGCGCATCGTTTTCCTCGCGCGCCCGGACTGCCATTTCGCGCACGGCTTCGAACTCGTCTCGCTTCACGAGATCCATGCCGGCCAGGAGCTTTTCGATCTGGTGCTGAAAGGCCGCTTCGGCTTCCCGGCGCACGCCCTGCGCCGTACCCGCCATGTCGGTCATCAGGCGGGCGAAATCGTCCAGAATCTTGTTGGGCCCTGTTGTCATGGCGGCTGCTCCTGTGTTCAAGACACTAGGTATTGCCGTGTCCCGATCATTGCAAGACGGAAGCCGCTGAAACGCCGCGAGGACGGTCGGGATGCGGGAAATCAAGAGGACGAACATGACGCCCTTCAGCGCGCCGCTTCTGGCAATTCCGTTCCCGGACATCGACCCGGTCATCTTCCAGGTCGGGCCGCTTGCCATCCGCTGGTATTCGCTGGCCTACATAGTAGGCATCGTGCTCGGCTGGCTCTATACCCGCCGGCTGGTGCGCAATGAACGACTGTGGGGTGGACGCGCCGCGCCTGTCACCGCCGCCGACCTCGACGACTTCCTGTTGTGGGCGACCATCGCCATCGTCGTCGGCGGACGGCTCGGCTACGTGCTGTTCTACGACCTCGCCTACTATCTCTCCGATCCCGCGGCGATCCTTGCCACCTGGCACGGCGGCATGTCCTTTCACGGTGGCCTGGTCGGCATGGCCATCGCCATGATCGCCTTCGCACGGAAACGCGGCATTCCGATGTGGAGCCTGATCGACATCGTCTCCGCCGTCGTACCGATCGGCCTGTTCTTTGGCCGCATTGCCAACTTCATCAATGGCGAACTCTGGGGCCGCATCGCCGACGTACCATGGGCCGTGGCCTTTCCCGGCGCCGGTCCCTTTCCGCGCCATCCGAGCCAGCTATACGAGGCCGCGCTGGAGGGTATCGTCCTGTGGCTTGTATTGCGCTTCTGCACCCATGGCCGGCTGAAGCTGCGTTACCCGCGTTTTGTGACCGGTGTTTTCATCGGCGGCTACGGCGCGGCGCGCATCTTCGTGGAGTTCTTCCGCGAACCCGACCAGCATCTCGGCTATCTCCTTGGCGGCTGGATGACCATGGGCATGATCCTGTCGCTGCCGATGGTGATCCTCGGCATCGCCCTTGCCCTCTCTGCCCGGCTTTCTCCCGCTACCGAAGAATGACCGGCATCGTCGAAGAGAAGATAAGGCGCCTGATCAAGGCGGCAGGTCCGCTGCCGGTCTCCGACTACATGGCCCTGTGCCTGTTCGATCCCGACGGCGGATACTACACCACCCGCGAACCGTTCGGTGTGGACGGGGACTTCATCACCGCACCGGAAATCAGCCAGATGTTCGGCGAGATCGTCGGAGCCTGGCTCGTCCATACATGGCGGCAGCTCGGCCGCCCGGCGCCCTTCGTCCTGGCCGAGATGGGCCCCGGACGCGGAACGCTCATGCGCGACATCCTGCGCACGGCCGCGATCGACCCCGCATTCCTGTCGGCTGCCCGGGTCCATCTAGTCGAGACGAGCGACCGCCTCGCATCCGTTCAGCGCGAAACATTGGCCGACGCGCCGCTCGAATGCACATGGACGCAGGATATCGACGGCCTGCCGGAAGGACCGCTGCTGTTTGTCGCCAACGAGTTGTTCGATGCCGTGCCTGTCCGGCAGTTCGTGAAGACGGCCCGTGGCTGGTGCGAGCGCCATGTCGGCATCGGCGACGACGGCGCGCTCCGCTTCTTCGCCGGCCCGCCGCTCGGAGATCCATCCCTCCTGCCGCCCCGCGCGGACGACCAGGCGGAAGGCGCGATCTTCGAATATGCTCCGGCCCGCGAAGCAATCGCCGCACGGCTCGGCGTGCGCCTCGCGGAATCCGGCGGCGCGGCACTGCTGATCGACTACGGCCATGCACGATCCGGCTATGCGGACACGCTGCAGGCCGTGCGCGCTCACCGCTACGTCTCCGTATTCGACCAGCCGGGCTCCGCCGACCTGACCAGCCACGTGGATTTCGAGTCCCTGGCCAGCGCAGCCCGCGCCGCAGGAGCACATCCCCTTCCCGTGATTTCCCAAGGCGAGTTCCTGCTCTCCCTGGGCCTCGCCGAGCGAGCCGGCGCGCTGGGACGCGGAAAGGACGAAGCATCCCGACAGGATATCCGGATGGCCGCCGAGCGTCTCGCCGGCGTGGGAGAGAAGGGCATGGGCGAACTGTTCAAGGTGCTCTGCCTGACAGGCAAGCCGATGGCGCTGCCCCCCTTTCGCTGAATGCCCAGAAGCAGCCATGTTGACAGGATCGACGCACTGCAACAGGGTGCCGTACCGGCGGAGCAGATGCAGAACATGACCTATAACCCGCAGGACATCCTGCGCCCGATCCGATCGCAAGCGTTGTCCGGCATGGGCAACGTCCGGCATGGTTTCTTCACCCGCGAGGGCGGTGTCTCTACCGGTATCTATGCCGGGCTGAACGCGGGTCTGGGATCCGCGGACGAACCGGAAAGGGTGCGCGAAAACCGAGCACGGATCGCTTCCTGGCTGGGCCGACCGGACGGCGCCATATCGACGCCGCACCAGGTCCATTCGGACTGTGCCGTCGTGATCGACCGCCCGTTGGAAGAAACGAACCGCCCGAAGGCCGACGCCCTCGTCACGGCGACGCCCGGCGTTTTGATCGGCGTGCTGACCGCCGACTGCGGCCCCGTCCTTTTTGCAGACCCGGAGAATGGCGTCGTCGCGGCCGCACATTCCGGCTGGAAGGGTGCGGTATCGGGTATCCTGGAAAACACCGTGGAAGCCATGATTTCCGCAGGCGCGCGGCGCGAGAGCATCCACGCGGTACTGGGTCCCACGATCGGCCCGGACAACTACGAGGTCGGCCCGGAATTCGAGGCCCGTTTCTGCGCGTCCGAATCCGGGAATGCCCGTTTCTTCCGTCCGTCGCGGCGTGACGGCCACTTCCTGTTCGACCTCCCGGCCTATATCCTCTCCCGACTCGCCGCCGCCGGTATCGGCGCAAGCCATACCGGTCACTGCACCTACGCTGACGAGGCCTTGTTCTATTCCTACCGGCGCACCACCCATCGCGGCGAGCCCGACTACGGACGACAGGTGTCCGCAATCGTGCTGTCCGACTGATCTGCCTTTTTCGTACTGGACGAGGAGACCATTCATGGCCCTGCATTTCGAAGCCAGCGAGTTCGAGGAGCGCAAGGCGCGCCTGCTAGCGGAAATGAAGGATGCGAGGCTGGATGCCATGCTTCTCTTCGCGCAGGAGAGCATGTACTGGCTCACCGGCTACGATACCTTCGGCTTCTGTTTCTTCCAGTGCATGATCGTCGAGGCAAACGGCGAAATCGCATTGTTGACGCGATCGGCAGACCTGCGCCAGGCGCGACATACTTCCAACGTTGAAACGATCGTGATCTGGGAGGACCGCGCCGGAGCCAACCCGGCGCGCGACCTGAAGGAACTCCTTTCCGACCGCGACCTGCTCGGAAAGCGCATCGGCATCGAATACGAAACCCACGGCCTGACGGCCGCCAACGGGCGGCGCGTGGATACCGCCCTGAGCACCTTCGCGGAACTGGAGGATGCCTCGGCGATCGTTCCGCGACTGCGGTCGATCAAGTCGCCGGCAGAGATCGCCTGTGCCAGGAAGGCCGCGGAACTGGCGGATGACGCCCTCGACGCGGCGATTCCGCTGATCAGGGCCGGCACGGACGAAAGCAGGATCCTCGCCGCCATGCAGGGAGCCATCCTCGAAGGTGGTGGCGACTATGCAGGCAACGAATTCATCATCGGTTCGGGTGAGGATGCTCTGCTTTGCAGGTACAAGTCCGGACGCCGCACGCTCGGGAAGAACGACCAGCTGACGCTCGAATGGGCAGGTGCCTATCGCCGCTACCATGCCGCAATGATGCGTACCGTGCTGACCGGCAAGCCATCGTCGCGTCACCTGGAGCTTTACGAGGCCGCAAAAGCCGCGCTCGCCGCCTGCGAGACCGTGATGCGCCCCGGCTATACCTTCGGCGACGTGTTCGATGCCCATGCACGGGCAATGGCCGAAGCCGATCTGACGCGCCATCGCCTGAATGCCTGCGGCTATTCGCTCGGCGCCCATTTCACGCCCTGCTGGATGGACATGCCCATGTTCCACGCCGGCAATGAAGAACCCGTGGAACCGAACATGACGCTGTTCGCACACATGATCATTGCCGATTCCGATAGCGGCACTGCAATGACCTTGGGCCAGACCTATCTGACGACGGACGGCGAGCCCGAATGCCTGTCGCGTCACGGCCTTGATTTGATTGTGGGTTGAGGTAAGGGTTTGGGCGCTCCACCATCACAACAACAACAGCGGGATGACTGCTGCATGACGCGAACGGGGATGACTGCTGCATGACAGGTACGGGTATGGCGGCTGCATGACGGAAATGGGGATGACGGCTGGATGACGGGAACAATGCTTCGGCTCGCCAGCCTGGCGTGTGCGCTTCTTCTCGTCTCCGCATGCACCGGCACCGACAGCGGACTCGGCATCGGCCAGCCGCAGGACCCGGACGAGGCCGCGGCCGAGGCCCGCTTTCCCGCGATCGCGGGCGATGCGGCGGCGCAGGGCGCGGTAACCGCCGCGAATACGCCTACCGACGCTCCCGAGATCGCCCGCGTCTATTTCGCACCGGTGGTGGGAGTCTCCGTGGACAAGGTGGAACCGCTGTCGAAGCGCCTGGGCAGCGTGGGCAGCGCCAGCGGCGTCCGTCTCGTTCCCGCCGAAGCCGGCGGCTACACCCATGAGATCAAGGGCTACTTCTCCGCCTTCACGGAGAGCGGATCGACCACCGTCGTCCATGTATGGGACGTCATCACCCCGAGCGGGCAGCGCGTGCACCGGATACAGGGTCAGGAGACCGTCCCCGGCGCGACGCCGGACCCTTGGGCATCCGTGCCGCCTGCGACAATGGAGGCGATTGCCGACAGCTTCATGCTCGCCTATACGGCATGGCTGAAAAGCGGGGCATGACCCGTGGTGTGAAGAATCGGGTGTGAAACCGGCTTTGCGCCTTGCAATGAGTGGTGGGGGCTGTAAAACCCGCGCCAGTTATCCACAGCACGCACCGGCAGGGCGCAATGAAACTCTTCGCTGGCAATTCCAATCGCCAACTCGCGGAATCCGTTGCCAAGTATCTGGGAGTGAGTGTCGGACGGGCAAGCGTCCGCCGATTCGCTGACGAGGAAATCTTCGTCGAGATCCAGGAAAATGTCCGCGGCGAGGATGTTTTCATTCTCCAGTCGACCTCCTACCCGGCCAACGATCACCTGATGGAACTGCTCATCATGATCGATGCGTTCCGCCGCTCCTCGGCGCGACGCATCACGGCCGTGATCCCCTATTTCGGCTATGCCCGCCAGGACCGGCGCACCTCCGGCCGCACGCCGATCTCGGCCAAGCTGGTCGCCAACCTGATCACCCGTGCCGGCGCCGACCGCGTGCTCACGCTCGACCTCCATGCCGGCCAGATCCAGGGCTTCTTCGACATTCCGACCGACAACCTCTACGCCGTTCCTGTCATGGCGCGCGACATCCGCGCCCGCTACAAGGATCTGTCGAGCGTGATCGTCGTGTCCCCCGATGTCGGCGGCGTGGTGCGCGCCCGCGCCCTGTCCAAGCGGCTCAACGACACCCTGCTGGCCATTGTCGACAAGCGACGCGAGAAGCCCGGCGAATCCGAGGTGATGAACGTGATCGGCGAGATCAAGGGCAAGGATTGCTTTCTGATCGACGACATCATCGATTCCGGCGGAACGCTGTGCAACGCCGCCGAGGCCCTGCTGGAAAAGGGCGCGAACAGCGTGACCGCCTACATCACGCATGGCGTGCTATCCGGCGGCGCGGTCAACCGCATCATGGATTCCAAGCTGACCGAGCTGGTCATCACCGACTCCATCCAGCCGACGGCGGCCGTCGAATCCGCGCCCAATATCCGCGTGCTTTCGATCACCGACCTGATCGGCGAGGCCATTGCCCGCACCTCGCACGAGCAGTCCGTCTCCTCCCTTTTCGACTGATCGGTCTGGCGCCGACCCGCCCCCTATCCGGAAAGGTCATTCGCGGAAAACGGGGGCGCGGCCCCGGCTTCGCCTGTCTTTTAACGCCCTTCGCCTTCCCGCACTATCTTCTCCCGTGGAAACTTGCACCGACGTGCCCGGTGCGCTATAGGCACGCGCATCCGCGCAGACACCCTTGGAGGCAGCGCGGCAAGGCCGGGCGACCGGCTTTGGTTTTTCTGGAAACAGTAAAACACTCCATATTACGTCCTCGAAAGGAAATGCCATGAGCGAGACATACGTGCTCAAGGCCGAGGCGCGCGAACGGGTCGGTAAGGGGTCCGCCCGGGCTATTCGCCGCAACGGCAACATTCCCGCTGTCATCTATGGTGACAACAAGCCCCCGCTTTCCATCACGCTTCCGCTCAACGAAGTGACCAAGCGCATCCATGCCGGCGGCTTCATGACCACGGTTGCGGAGATCGAGCTGGACGGCAAGAAGCACCGCGTTCTGCCGAAGGCCTACGACCTCGACCCGGTCAAGGACATCGTCATGCATGTCGATTTCCTGCGCGTCTCGGCAAAGACCGAAGTGACGGTGAACATCCCGGTCCACTTCCTCAACGAAGAGACCTGCCCGGGCCTCAAGAAGGGCGGCACGCTCAACGTCGTCCGCCACGAGGTCGAGGTTCACTGCCCAGCCGACGCGATCCCGGACTACTTCGAGCTGGACTTGGCCGACGCCGAGCTCGGCGACGCGCTCAAGATCTCGCGCATCGAGCTGCCGAAGGGCGTAGTGCCGACCATCACCGATCGCGACTTCACCATCGCCACGATCTCCGCGCCGGGTGGCGGCGCCAAGGAAGAGGCGGAAGAAGTCGTCGAGACGGAAGAGGAAGCAGTCACCGCCGAGGAGTAATCCCGGCCTGCCGGTTGCACAGATTGTGGGGTTATTGCCATGCTCATTGTCGCTGGCCTCGGCAATCCCGGCACCAAATATGCCAACAACCGGCACAATATCGGCTTCATGGCGGCGGACGAGATCGTTCGCCGCCATTCGTCTTTCGGTCCCTGGCAGAAGAAGTTCAACGCCGAGATTGCCGAGGGGCGCATCGGCGGGGAGAAGGTTCTGGTCATCAAGCCCCAGACCTTCATGAACAATTCCGGGCAGGCCGTCGGCGAGGCGTTGCGCTTCTACAAGCTCGGACCGGATTCGCTGATTGTCCTCTATGACGAGCTCGACCTGCCGCCCGGAAAGCTGCGCATCAAGACCGGCGGAGGTTCCGGTGGCCACAACGGCATCAAGTCGATCGACGCCCATTGCGGCAAGGACTACCGGCGCGTCCGCATCGGCATCGGGCATCCCGGCGCCAAGGAGCGCGTGCACGCCCATGTCCTTGGCGATTTCGCGAAGGCCGACCGGGGCTGGATCGATCGCCTGCTGACGGAGATCGCGGACAATGCCGAGTTGCTGGTCAAGGGAGACGACTCGGGGTTCATGAACAGGATCGCGCTTGCGATGGGGGAAACGGACATGGCGACCGCTAGGAAAAAACCGGCACCGGCGAAGCCCGCCGGCGCGAAGAAACAGAGCCATGTTCGCCAGGCGCGCCAACATGCCCCGGAGGTCAAGCCGACCGGCCCCATGGCGGACATGCTGAACAAGCTATTCGGAAAGAAGGACTGACCTGATGGGTTTCAAATGCGGCATCGTCGGCCTGCCCAATGTCGGCAAGTCGACGCTCTTCAACGCGCTGACAAAGACCGCGGCCGCGCAGGCGGCGAACTACCCCTTCTGCACCATCGAGCCGAACACCGGCGAGGTCGCGGTGCCCGATCCGCGCCTGGCGAAAATCGCCGCGGCGGCCGGCTCCAAGGAGATCATCCCGACCCGCATCAATTTCGTCGACATTGCCGGCCTCGTGCGCGGCGCCTCGAAGGGCGAGGGCCTCGGCAACCAGTTCCTCGCCAACATCCGCGAGGTCGATGCCATTGTCCACGTTCTGCGCTGCTTCGAGGATGACGACATCACCCATGTCGAGGGACGCATCGATCCCGTTTCGGATGCAGAGACCGTCGAGACCGAGCTGATGCTGGCTGATCTCGAGAGCCTCGAGCGCCGCATCGTGCAGATCCGCAAGCGCGCCACCGGCAAGGACAAGGAAGCCGTGACCATCCTCCCGGTCATGGAGCAGGCCCTTGCCCTGCTGCAGGATTCGAAGCCCGTCCGCCTGATGCTCGATGGCATCGCGACCGAGGATCTTGCCATCCTGAAGAGCCTGAACCTGCTGACCTCCAAGCCGGTCCTCTATGTCTGCAACGTCGCCGAGGGCGACGCGGCGACCGGCAATGCCCATTCGCAGGCTGTCGAGAAGATGGCGGCAGAACAGGGCGCACGCACCGTCGTCATCTCGGCGGCAATCGAGGCCGAACTGGCCCAGCTGGAAGATGCCGAGGCCGAGGAGTACCTGGAAGCCATGGGGCTGGAGGAACCGGGCCTCGACCGGCTGATCCGCGAGGGCTACCGCCTGCTCGACCTCATCACCTTCTTCACCGCCGGCCCGAAGGAGACACGGGCATGGACCGTGAAGAAGGGCGCCAAGGCGCCTCAGGCGGCCGGAGAAATCCACACCGATTTCGAGAAGGGCTTCATCCGTGCCCAGACCATCGCCTATGACGACTTCGTCACGCTGGGCGGCGAGGTTGCAGCCAAGGAGGCCGGCAAGGCGCGCGACGAGGGCAAGGAATACATCGTCCAGGACGGCGACGTGATGCTGTTCAAGTTCAACGTCTGACGCCGACCGCACGCGAATGGAAAGGCGGCGAGTTTCGCCGCCTTTTTCGATTCCGGGTCAGGCTTTCCTGGTCGGACAGGTGGAGATGCCGAAGACCGAGTAGACCGGGCACGTCCCGACGAGCCCCGTCACCAGTGGAATGATGCCGACCAGCGTCCAGTAGCGCCATGACGCATCCGGATACATGAAGAAGGCGGCAAGAAGCACCAAGCCGACGATGACCCGGATCGCCCTGTCGATCATGCCTTCATTGGTCTTGAACATGTCCGTTCCTTTCCTCATTGGTTTCGGTCGATGGCGGCATCAAACAGCATTTCGACGCCGTTGTCGGTGACCATGTCACACAAGGATAAGGATTCTCAGGTGGCCTCCTCCCCGGCTATCTGCCGCAGGCCTCTTGCCGACTCTATCCGTACGACGCCGCGCTCCAGCCTGACGATGCCGCGCCCGGCAAGCGCCTCCAGCCGGCGCGAGACGACTTCCCGCGCCGAGCCGATGGCCGAGGCGATTTCCGCGTGCGTCGCCCTCACGGCACCGTCCTCGCCGGCCTGTGCAAGCAGCCACTGCGCCAGCCGCCGCTCCACCTTCACAAAGGCGACCATCTCGAGCAGATGGGTCATCTCGCCCAGCCTGTCGGCAAAGGCCCTGAATACGAAACGCCGGAAGGTTTCGGAGCCTGTCAGCAACCGGTCGAATATCGCGGGCGGCACGGTCACCGCGACGACGTCGGTCTCGGCGATCGCCTCGCCGCTATAGGGCTGCGCGCCCAGCATCCCGAGCGTCGTCTGTACGCAGGTCTCGCCCGGCTCTATCGAGTAGAGCAGCAATTCGCGACCGGTGCGGCTGTTGAGATAGACATTGACCCTGCCCGACACGGTGAGCACGAAACCCGCCGGCATGTCGCCCGGGCGGAACAGCACCGTGCCCTCGCGGATCAGTTGCGGTTTCAGCGGCTCCAGCGCCATTCGGGCAGACGCGTCGAGGACGTTCGCATAGGGTGTACCGGCAATCCACGAGGTCAATACGCCGCTCCTCCCCTGTTGCCCGCCATCACGCGATCAGGATACTGCGCGCCCGCGAGAAGAACTGCCGCCTCGCCAGCACGAGGACCACGAATACCGTGGAGCCGATCAGCACCCAGGGTCCGACGAACCAGCCGATATAGGCCAGCGAGAAGAAGATGGCCCGCATGCCGGCGGTGAAGTGCCGGCTGGCGACGATGTTCATCTCGGCGGCCCGCAATGCCGCGGCCCGGCGTTCCTCCGGGGGCGCGTCCTGCGTGTGGCTCACACCTCCGATCAGGATCGAGCAGTAGTTGAACAGCCGGTAGGCCCAGCCGAACTTGAAGAATCCGTAGACGCAGATCGTCGTCAGGCCGAACACCTTGAGCTCGTAGGCGCCGCGCGGCACCGGCTCGATGAACGGGATGTCGCGATAGATCTGCAGCACCGCGTCCGTGGAACCGAACAGCGCGAAACAGCCGCCGATGGCAAGAATCGATGCCGAGCCGAAATAGGCCGATCCCTGCTGCAGCCCGGCCACGATGCCCGTGTCGATCATGCGCAGGTCGCGGTCAGCGAGCGTCAGCATCCATTCGCGGCGGCGCTCGGCCATCAGGCCGGAGAGGCTGCGGAACCGTAGCGGCGAATAGTCGACCACCGCCTCGAACATGAGCCAGGCGCAAACGAAGAAGGCCAGGGCCGCCATGTCGCTCGGGCCGATAATGGAAAGGATCCAGCTCATCGGCACGGTCCGTCAGTCGCCCGGGAATTCTACGAGCGTGCGCACCGGGACGCCGAGAGCCTCGATCTTCTTCCGGCCGCCGAGATCCGGCAGGTCGATGACGAAGCAGGCGGCGACCACCTCCGCGCCCATCTGGTGCAGCAGCCTCACGGCCCCCTCCGCGGTGCCGCCGGTGGCGATGAGATCGTCGACCAGGATGACCCGCTCGCCCTTCTTCACCGCGTCCTTGTGCATCTCCATCTCGTCGACGCCATATTCCAGGCTGTAGGCGATGCGTACCGTCTCGTGCGGCAGCTTGCCCTTCTTGCGGATCGGCACGAAGCCGGCGGACAGCTGGTGGGACATGGCCCCGCCGAGGATGAAGCCGCGCGCCTCCACGCCGGCGATCTTGTCGATCTTGGTGCCGGCATAGGGATGCACCAGCTCGTCGATCGAGCGCCGGAAGGCGCGCGCGTCGCCGAGCAGCGTGGTTATGTCGCGGAACATGACGCCCGGTTTCGGATAGTCGGGGATCGTGCGGATCGCGGCTTCTAGGTTTTCGCGCAATGTCATCAGTGTTTTCCTTGCCGTACAGCAAACGCCGCGGATCATGTCCCCGCGCGCTTCAAAAGAAAAGGGCGCCGACGCGCCCTTTCAGTGTTCGTTGGGTATTCTCGGTGCGGGTCAGTGCTCGACGCGCGACCACACCTGCTTCTTGGCGATGTAGAGCAATGCCGAGAACAGCACCAGGAAGATCATGACCCGGAAGCCCATTTCCTTGCGCTCGACGAGGTGCGGCTCCGCAGCCCACATCAGGAAGGCGGCAACGTCGCGCGCCTCCTGCTCGATGGTGGCGGGGGTGCCGTCGTCGAATTCGACGTCGTCGCCATAGAGCGGCGGCGCCATCGCGAGTGCCGCGCCATTGGCGAAATACGGGTTGTAGTAGAGCCCGTCCTGGACCTCGATATGGTCCGGAACGTCATCCGTGTAGCCGGTCAGCAGCGAGTAGATGTAATCGGGGCCGCCTTCCGCGTACTGGGTGAAGATGTCGAAGATGAACTGCGGGAAGCCGCGTTCGACGCCGCGCGCCTTGGCGATCAGCGACAGGTCCGGCGGCACCGCGCCGTTGTTGGAGGCTGCCGCCTGGTTCGCGTTCTCGTAGGGGCTCGGGAAGTAATCCGAAGCGATCGCCGGACGGGTGAACATGTCGCCGTCCTGGTTCGGGCCGTCCTCGACCTCGTAGTTGGCCGCGAATGCCTTGATCTGCTCTTCCGAGTAGCCGAGGTCCTCGAGGTTGCGAAAGGCCACGCGCTTCAGCGAATGGCAGGCTGAGCACACGTTCACGTAGACTTTCAGGCCGCGTTGCAGCTGCGCCTTGTCATAGGTGCCGAACGGCCCGGCGAAGCTCCAGTCCTGCTCGACCGGCTTGTTGATCGGATAGTGGACCGTGTGTTCCGCCTCTTCCTCCGCGGCGGACGCCGCCGGCACGGCGAGCGTCAGGGCGAGGGCCGCGGCACCGATCTTGGCAATGATGTTTCTCATTGTTTGTTTCCCGTGTGTTTGGGCGTAACGCCTCAACCCCTTGTTTCCGGCGAAGCCGCCGCGGTGCCGGCCACCTGCTGCGCCCCGTTCTTCTCCAGGACCGCCTCGGTGATCGAGTTCGGCATCCGGCGCGGTTTCTCGATCAGGCCGAGAAGCGGCAGGATGATGAGGAAGAAGGCAAAGTAGTAGGCCGTTCCGATCTGTGCCAGCGTCGTGTAGACGCCTTCCGCCGGCTTGGAGCCGAGCCAGCCGAGCAGGATCGCGTTCGCGACGAAGATCCAGAAGAACAGCTTGTACCAGGGACGGTAGACCGCCGAGCGGACCTTCGATGTATCCAGCCAGGGCATCACGAACAGCACCGCGATCGAGCCGAACATGGCGAGCACGCCGCCGAGCTTGGAGTCGATCGGGCCGATGTTGAAGGTGATGGCGCGCAGGATCGCGTAGAACGGCAGGAAGTACCATTCGGGCACGATATGGGCCGGCGTCACCAGCGGGTTGGCCTCGGTGTAGTTGTCCGGATGGCCGAGATAGTTCGGGATGTAGAAGATGAAGTAGGCGAAGACGAGGAAGAACACCATCATCGCGAACGCGTCCTTGATGGTCGCGTAGGGCGTGAAGGCCACCGTGTCGGTCTTCGACTTCACCTCGATGCCGGTCGGGTTCGTCTGGCCGGTCACGTGCAGCGCCCAGACGTGCAGGACAACGACGCCCGCGATCATGAAGGGCAGCAGGTAGTGCAGCGAGAAGAACCGGTTCAGCGTCGGCTCGCCGACGGCATAGCCGCCCAGCAGGAACTGCTGGATCCACTCGCCGACCAGCGGGAAAGCGGTGAAGAAGCCGGTGATCACCTGGGCGCCCCAGTATGACATCTGCCCCCAGGGAAGCACGTAACCCATGAAGCCGGTGGCCATCATGAGCAGGTAGATGATGCAGCCGAGGATCCACAGCAGCTCGCGCGGCGCCTTGTAGGAGCCGTAATACATGCCGCGGAAGATATGCAGGTAGACCGCGATGAAGAAGAAGGACGCGCCGTTGGCGTGCATGTAGCGCAGCAGCCAGCCGGAATTCACGTCGCGCATGATGCTTTCCACGGCGCCGAAGGCGAGTTCCGTGGAAGAGACGTAATGCATGGCCAGAACGACGCCCGTCAGGATCTGGGCGACGAGCATCAAGGTGAGGATGCCGCCGAAGGTGTAGGCGTAGTTCAGGTTGCGCGGCACCGGATAGGCGACGAATGAATCGTACATCAGCCGCGGCAGCGGCATGCGCGCGTCGATCCATTTGCCGATTCCGGAGGTCGGCGTGTAGGTGCCGTGGTGTTCCATTTTGCTCATGCTCAGGCCTCTGCGGTATCGGTGCCGATGATTAGGGTTGTCTCGTTGGCGAACACGTGCGGCGGACGAGGCAGGTTGATCGCGGCCGGACCGCGCAGGATTCGACCGGTCATGTCGAACACCGAGCCGTGGCACGGGCAGGCCCAGCCTTCCGGCGCATTCTCAACGGTCTTGGGAATGCAGCCCAGGTGGGTGCAGTTGGCCGAAACGACGATCCAGCCGGCATCGTCGGCGCCCTCGACGGAGTCGATGCGCTCATCGGCCGGCTGCCAGTCCTTCATGTCACCTTCGCCGAGTTCGCCTGCGGCGGCGATCTCGTCCTCGGTCAGGCGACGGACGAAATAGGGTTTCCCGCGCCAGGTCACGATGATCACGCCGCCGGGCTCGATGCTGGAAATGTCGATCTCGACCGGCTCGCCGGCGGCACGGACAGCGGCGTCCGGACGCATCTGGTCGATGAAGGGCCAGGCCAGGCCGGCCGCGCCGACAACGCCGAGCATGCCTGTGGCGATATAGATGAAATCGCGGCGCGTCGGTTCGTCGGAGGTGATTGCTTCTTCGCTCACAGGAGCCTTCCTTTCAGGTACAGTCACTGTGACGGCAAACGGTCGGCGAGCGCATGAATCGCCGTTGGCCGTAGCCGCGTCCCCGCGATCCATTATTTCGGATGCCGGCGCTTGTCCAGCCTAGACCGTTGAATGTTCCCGGCCCGGCGCGGCGATCTGTCGCAGAGCATCCCCGGATTTATTCCGCCGCCTCGCCCAGCGCGATGAAACCGCCGGACTGCCGTGCCCACAACCGGGCATAGAGCCCGTCCTGTTTCTTGATCAGCTCCGCATGTGTGCCCGTCTCGACGATCCGGCCATTCTCCATCACGATCAGCCGATCCATCGCGGCGATGGTCGAAAGCCTGTGCGCGATGGCCACCACCGTCTTGCCGGCCATGAGCGTCTGCAGGTTTTCCTGGATCGCCGCCTCGATGTCGGAGTCGAGAGCGGAGGTCGCCTCGTCGAGGATCAGGATCGGCGCATCCTTCAGCATGACGCGGGCAATCGCGACGCGCTGGCGCTGGCCGCCGGAAAGCTTGATGCCGCGCTCGCCTACATGGGCGTCGTATCCGCGCCGTCGCTTCTGGTCCTCCACGCCGACTATGAAATCGTGGGCATGCGCCTGCCTCGCGGCCTCGATCACCTGCTCTTCCGTCGCGCCCGGGCGGCCATAGGCGATGTTGTCGCGCAGCGAGCGGTGCATCAGCGACGGCTCCTGGCTGACAACCCCGAACTGGTCGCGCAACGATGCCTGGGTCACGTCGCGGATGTCGTGGCCGTCGAGCAGGATGCGCCCGCCCTCGACGTCGAACAGCCGCAGGAGCAGGTTGACGAAGGTGGACTTGCCCGCGCCCGATGGTCCGACCAGTCCGACCTTCTCGCCGGGCCGGATCTCCACGTCGAGGCCGTCGAAGAGCCCGCCATGCTCCTTGCCGTAATGGAACACGACCTTGTCGAAACGGATGTGGCCGGACGATCTCGGCATCTCGATCGCGCCGGGCTTGTCGCGGATCGCCGGCACGACGGAGATCGTCTCGGTGGCATCCTGAACGGTCGAATATGCCCGGATCAGGCCGTTGATGTTGAACATCATCCAGCCCGACATCTGGTTGAGGCGGAAGATGAGCCCCATAGTCGCCGCGATGGAGCCGGTCGAAATCGCCCCGTCCATCCAGGACAGCACGGCCAGCGTGCCCACGGCCGTCATCAGGATGCCGTTGAGCAGGGCGACGGAAGCGCGCACGGTCGTGATCATCCGCGTCAGGTGCGTGACCGCGCTCAGGTAGTTCGTCAGCGCCTGGCGGATGCCGCCATGTTCGCGTTGGCCGCTGTCGAACAGCTTCACCGAGAGGATGTTGGTGAAGATGTCCACCATGCGCCCGTTGAGAACGGCGCGCTCGTTGGCATTCTCGCGTCCTGCCCTGCGCAGCCGCGGCAGCAGGAAGCGGATGATCGCCACATAGCCGCAGCCCCACGTAGCCACCACGACGCCCATGCGCCAGTCCAGCGTCGTCAGGATCGTCCCGGCCAGGATAACGAAGGTCAGAAACGACCACAGCGCCTGCAGCGAGGTGACGATGAAGTCGCCCGTCGATTCGCCCGCCTGCATGATCTTTGTGGCTATGCGCCCGGCGAAATCGTTCTGGTAGAAGGCATAGGGCTGCTGGATCACGCGGCGGAAGGCCTGCCAGCGGATCATCGTGTAGAAGCGCGGCACGATGACCTGCTGCTCGATGATCGCCGCCCCAATCATCACCACCGCCCGCACCACCAGCAGCAGAAACGCGAGACCGACCAGCTGGTGCCAGTGATCGCGCCACAACGTCTCCGGCGAGGAGTTGTCGAGAATGTCGATCAGCCAGCCGACCGACCAGTAGAGCGCCGCGTCCACGCCGCCGACCAGCCCGCCGACGACAAGCAGTACGATGAAGGGCCAGCGCGCCTGGTTGGCAAAATAGAGTATGAAACCCCATGCGGTCTGCGGCAGCAATTCCCGCCCGGTGTCGTGGAACGGGTCGACGAAGCGTTCCACCCGGTTCCACACCGGGTGGTCCATGTTGCGAAATCGCGATTCCGGTTCCTGGCCCGGCTTGAAGCGTCTGCTCATTCTGCGGCTACCGTCTCCCCGGTGTCGATGAAACCGCCGGACTGACGTGCCCACAACTGGGCATAGAGGCCGTCCGACTGCGCCAGTTCCTCATGCGTTCCTTCCTCCACGATCCTGCCCTTGTCGAGCACCACCAGTCGGTCCAGGCTGGAAATGGTGGAAAGCCGGTGCGCTATGGCGATCACCGTCTTGCCTTCCATCAGCGCGTACAGGTTCTCCTGGATCGCCGACTCGACCTCCGAGTCCAGTGCCGATGTCGCCTCGTCCAGCACCAGGATCGGGGCATTCTTGAGGAACACGCGCGCGATCGCGATACGCTGGCGCTGGCCGCCGGACAGCTTCACGCCGCGCTCGCCGACATGCGCATCATAGCCGGTGCGCCCCTGCATATCGACCAGGTCGACGATGTAGTCATGCGCATTGGCCCTCTTTGCGGCCGCGATGATCTCCTCTTCGGTCGCATCCGGCTTGCCATAGGCGATGTTGTCGCGCACCGAGCGGTGCAACAGCGAGGTGTCCTGCGTGACGACGCCGATCTGCGAGCGCAGCGAGTCCTGCGTCACGTCGGCGATGTTCTGGCCGTCGATCAGGATTTGCCCGCCCTCCAGGTCGTAAAGCCGCAGCAGCAGGTTCATCAGCGTCGACTTGCCGGCACCCGAACGGCCGACGAGGCCGACCTTCTCGCCCGGCGCCACCGCCAGGCTCAGATCCTCGATCACGCCGTCATCCTTGCCGTAGTGGAAGCGTATGTGATCGAACTCGATCCGCCCTTCGCTGACGGTCAGCACTTTCGCGTCCGGCTTGTCCTGCACGGCGCGCGGCTGCGCGATGGTGCCCATTCCGTCCTCGGCCATGCCGATATTCTCGAACAGTCCGGCCAGTTCCCACATCACCCAGTGGGACATGCCTTCCAGCCGAAGCACGAGGCCGACACCGACGGCAAGCGCGCCGACCGAGGCCGCCCCGGCAAGCCACGAGGCAATACCGACCGCGCCGACGGCGAACAGCAGCAGCGAGTTCGACATGTCGAGACCGGTGTTCAGCATGGTGACGTAGCGCATCTGCGGATGCACGGTCTGCAGGAAGTCGTCCATCGCCTCGCGCGCATAGATTTCCTCGCGGCCGGAATGGGCAAACAGCTTCACCGTCATGATGTTGGTGTAGCTGTCGACGACGCGGCCGGTCATGGTCGAGCGCGCGTTCGACTGCACCTCGGAAATCTTCCGCATCTTCGGCAGGAAGTAGCGCAGCAGGCCGACATAGAAGACCAGCCAGACGACGAAGGGCAGCATCATCCACAGGTCGAGCGAGCCGACGAGGATCAGCGTGCCCGCAAAATAGACCGAGACATAGATGAAGACGTCGAGGATCTTGACCACACTCTCGCGCACGCCGAGCGCCGCCTGCATCATCTTGGTCGCGACGCGCCCGGCGAACTCGTCCTGGTAGAAGGCGAAGCTCTGGCCGAGCAGGTAACGATGTGCCTTCCAGCGGATGATCATCGGATAGTTTCCGAAGATTGTCTGGTGCATGACCATCGTGTGCAGGAGGCTCAGCCCCGGCAGCAGGACAAGGATCACTGCGCCCATGCCTGCCAGCGTCCAGCCCTCGTCGCGCAGGAACGTCGCCCGGTCGGCATTGGCCAGCCAGTCGACGACATTGCCCAGGAAGCCGAACAGGGTGACCTGCAGTCCCGAAATCAGGGCGATCAGCACCGACGTCACCGCCAGCCACGGCCAGATTCCCTTGGTGTAGTGCCAGCAGAACGCAAGCAGGGTCGCCGGCGGCTGCTCCGGCGGCTCGGCGGGAAAGGGATCGATGCGTTTTTCAAACCACGAGAACATGGCGGACCTCTTGGGGGGCAATATGGTGTCCGATTCGGGATCGGCGAGAGGATGGCGCGCCGCGAAGCGCAAAAGGGCGTGGCGTTCGCACATCCGGCAAGGCCGTATGTGCGGAGGCGGAAACAGGAAGCTCAGAGCAATGGGTCATGACCGAAATCCGTTCTGGTGAAACCAAAACCGGCGGTCACGACGAAATCTCTTGGCTGTATTCGAACCGCTGGCTGATCAGGCGCGGGAGGCGCTGTTGGCCCGGAGGCGCAGCAATTTTCCCGCGGGGAGCGCGACGCGCATCGGAATGCAAATGATATCCATTGTCGCCTCCTTGGCTTGCGGTTGACGATGGCTTCTTATACCGACCGGGCCGTCAGGACTAGTGCCGAATGGCCACAGTCGATCTCTCCTGCCAGAAACCGACACCCGATGACCATTGCCCCGACGATCCATATTGCCCTCTTCCAGCCCGACATTCCCGGCAATACCGGCACGATCCTGCGTCTCGCTGCCTGCCTCGGCGCGGCGGTGCATGTCATCGGACCGGAGGGCTTCGATCTCTCCGACCGCGCCCTGAAGCGTGCCGGCATGGACTACCTGGAAATGGCGGTCCTGCACCGGCACGTGAACTGGACCGAATTCGATGCCTGGCGGGCGGCGGAGCGGAAACGTCTCGTCCTCCTGACGACGAAGGCCGACATGCCCTATGTCGCCCATGACTTCGCGGCTGACGACATCCTGCTGTTCGGCCGCGAGAGTGCCGGCGTGCCGGACCATGTCCACGAGGCTGCGGATGCGCGCCTTGCGATCCCGATGGCCGAAGGCGCCCGCTCGATCAACCTCGCGATGTCCGTGGCCATGGTCGCCGGAGAGGCCATGCGGCAGCTCGCCTGGCGCTAGGTTCCCGCGGCAACGACCGGCTCATGCGGTCAACGGATCGCAAACAGGCTGACGACCACCTTCTCCGCGAACCGGGCCCCCGATCCGACGAACAAGGTCCGGTTGACCCATTCGTAGCGCGGATCGCCCGTCTCTAGGCGCGCATGGGTCCGCATGTAGTAGGCTCCCGCGTCAACCGCCTCGCCCCTTGCGATCGCCGCGATCACCTCCGGCGGACCGTGCCGATAGCCGTAGTTTATGATCTCGATCGTCGCGCCGTCGTCGGTTTCGACGGCATAGCGTGTATCGAGTTCGGCGAGTCCGTCGGCGAAGATGGTCTGCCAGTCGGCACCGAGATCGAGAATGCGGCCGTTCAGCAGCGGCCCGCGAACCGTTCCGCCGACAATCGGGATGATGCGGCGTTTGCCGGCGCGTCCCGCGCCCATTTCACGGATCGGATCGAGCTCGACGGTGAGATCGCATACATGTTCGAGTTTCGGTTCCGGCAGGATGTTTGTCATGGCTGTTCCGATGCGGTCGATTGTGATTGGTCGTTGATGCTGGCCCAAAACGATGCGACGCTCAGCGATGCTGACGCCGCGATGTGGCTTGGGCCGGGCTGTTGTCTCCGATACCCGGTGAAATCCGCGAACCGCGTCATGGGCTGCATCTGCCGGAGCAATCGCTGGAGATTATCCCTTCGCGGCACGATCTCCTGCAAGCCCTTTATCGGGATGCCCCCTTTGCAAAGGGCGGAATATGTATACAAATGCCATATCCGGCTACCCGGATAATCCTAGGGAGGAGTGAAAAATGAAAAGATCGCTGTGCATTCTGGCTGCTCTGGCTCTCGGCACGAGCGCGGCACAAGCGCAGGACGTCACGCTGCGCCTGGCGCACTGGCTGCCCCCGCAGCACGCCGTGCCGCAAACCGGCATGAAGGAGTGGATGGAATCCATCACCGAGGCTTCCGGCGGATCGATCACCTTCGAGGTGTTCCCGGCCCAGCAGCTCGGCGCCGCACCCGACCACTACGACATGACCCGGGACGGCATCGCCGATATCGGATATGTCAATCCCGGCTACACCGCCGGTCGCTTCCCGATATTCGAACTCATCGGCGTTCCGTTCCTCGCCAAGGATGGCCTCAACGCGTCGAAAGCCATCCACGAGTGGTATCTCGACTACGCGGACAAGGAGATGAGCGACGTCTATTTCTGCCTGGTCAATCCGCATGAGCCGGGACGGTTTCACGGCAAGACCGAGATCAAGGTCCCGGCAGACGTGAAGGGCCTGAGCGTGCGCCCTGCCCATTCGACCATGGCGCGTTTCGTCAACTCGCTCGGCGGCTCGTCGGTGCAGGTTGCAGCACCCGAGGCGCGCGAGGCGCTCGCCCGCGGCAACGCCGATGCGGTGACCTTCCCCTACGAGGCGATGAAGATTTTCTCCATCGGCGAGGAAACCAAGTTCCACAACGACATGCCGCTCTATCTCTCGGCGCAGGTCCTGCTCTTCAACAAGGCCCGCTACGAGGGAATGAGCGACGACCAGCGCAAGGTGATCGACGATCACTGCACGCCGGATTGGTCCAAGCGCTTCTCCGCCGGCTGGACGGAATACGACACCGGCGTCCGGGAAGAGATCATGAATGACCCGGAACACACCGTCTACACGCCGAGCGAGGAAGAAGTGGCGATGTGGCGCGAAGCCGCCAAGCCGACGCTCGACGCCTGGAAGGCCGACGCGAAGGCTGCGGGCTACGATCCGGAGGCCGTGCTCGAGGGGCTGCTTTCCTCCTTCGAGGCAAACGGCACGCTCTACCAGTAAGCATGGGTTGGGAGGGGCGACAGCCCCTCCCTCACCGCAACGGGGACTGTGGTATCATGCAAACAAGGCGCCCGAAGCCGCCCGGCCGTGCGGCACTGTGGATCGAACGGATCGCGGCCGTCATGCTCGGACTTGTGACGGTAGTCATTTTCGTCTCGGCAATCGGCCGTTATCTCTTCGCCGCCCCCCTGCCCGATGCCTTCGACATATCGCGGCTGACACTCGCGGTCGCCATCATCTGGGGCTTTGCCTCCGTTGCCTACCGCGGCAGCCATATCAAGGTGGACCTGCTTGCCCATGCCGTCCGCCCGGAGTTGCGGCGCTGGATGGACCTGGCCGCATGGACGGTGCTGCTGCTGTTCACCGCCGGTCTGGTCTGGAAGATCGGCGAACGGGTACTGGCGCAGTTTCCCGGCGGCGAGGTGACGATGGATCTTCGCCTGCCGCACTGGCCGTTTCTCGGCGCCATCGTGCTGGGCCTGGTCGCCGCGCTTGCAATGACATCGATCCGCATCTGGCGCATCTGGCGTCACCGCGAGGATCTCGAATCCTTCGATGCACTCCCGCCCGAGGACACGCCGAATGAGTGAGCGAGACCTGATCGCGGCAGGCGGTTTCGTCGTGCTGTTTCTTCTCATGCTGATACGCGTGCCGATCGGCATCGCGATGGGCATTGTCGGCGTCGGCGGTTTCGGCATGGTCGTCGGCTGGACGCCGGCGCTCAACCTGCTGGCAACCTCGCCGATTCGCACCGTGACCGACTTCAACCTGACGCTGATTCCGTTCTTCATCCTGATGGGTGTGCTGGCCACGCGCTCGGGCATGAGCCGGGAACTGTTCAGGGCCGCCGACGCCACGCTGGGCTCCTTCAGGGGCGGGCTGGGCATCGCCACCGTCGGCGCCTGCGCCGGCTTTTCGGCGATTTGCGGCTCCTCCGTGGCAACCGCCGCCACCATGACCGACATAGCCTATCCGGAAATGAAGCGCGCCGGCTACCGCGACGAGGTCGCGACCGGCGTGATCGCCGCCGGCGGGACGCTGGGCATCCTCATTCCTCCGTCGGTGGTGCTCGCCGTCTACGGCTACATCACCGAGCAGGATATCGGCACGCTGTTCATCGCCGGCATCGTTCCCGGCATTCTCGCCGTCCTCATGTACATGGCGACGGTTCGGCTGTGGTTCGGCTCGAAGCTTCCGGCCGGCGCGCCCTTCAGCCTGCGCGAGGCGTTTTCGGCGTTGCGCGGCGTCTGGGCCGTTGCCCTGCTCTTCGTGGCGGTTATCGTGACGATTTATTTCGGCATCGCCACCGCGACCGAGGCAGCCGCCGTCGGCGCCGTGTTGACCGCGCTGATCGGGCTGGCACGCCGGCGGCTCGGCCTGGTCTCGCTGCTCGACAGCCTCGTCGAGGCGCTCAGGACTTCCGTTGCGATCTACACCATCCTCATCGGGGCAATCCTGTTCGGCTACTTCCTCGCCGTCACCCAGGTACCGCAGAACCTGACGAAGTTCCTGATCGATCTCGGTTTCGGCAGCTACGGTACCCTGTTCCTCATCATGGGCCTGTTCATCGTGATGGGATGCTTCCTTGACGCGATGGCGATGATCATCCTGATGGTGCCCATCGTCTTTCCGGTCATTTTGGAGCTTGGTTTCGACCCGATCTGGTTCGGCGTCATCATCGTGATGACGGTGGAACTGGGGCTGATCACGCCGCCGATCGGCATGAATGTCTTCGTCATCAACACGATTGCGCGCGATGTCAGCCTCGGCAGCATTTTCCGCGGCGTCCTGCCCTTCGTGGTGACCGACCTCCTGCGGCTGGCGATCCTGATCCTGCTGCCCGGACTGGTGCTGTTCCTGCCGAACTCGATGTGATCCCCGCGGTTCGGCTTCGCGACGACCCCATGGGCGCGCCGGGCGGCTAGTCCGAGATCTCCGCCCGCATGTCGCGATGCGGGATGCCGGCTTCCATGTATTCCTCCGAGCAGACGGAAAAGCCCAGCCGCTCGTAGAACCGGATCGCCGGGCTCTGGCTGGACAGGAAGAAGTTCCGTCCCGCCGCCCCCTCGTCCGCGGCGAGATCGACCATCAGGAAACGCATCAGCGCCGCCCCCGTCCCGGTGCCCCGCGCCTCTTTCAGCACGGCGACGCGCTCGATCTTGATCTTGTCGCCGAGAAAGCGCGCCCGCGCCGTTGCCACCGGCAGACCGCCGCTCTCCGCGATGTAATGGATGCACTGCTCGTCCAGCCCGTCGCGCTCGATGGCCGGATCGACATTCTGCTCCGCGATGAACACCGTTTCGCGGATCGCGAAACAGGCATCCATTTCCTCGCGCGTCGCGACGCGCCGGCAAACAGGCGTTTCAAAGGGCATGGAAGAACTTTCAGTCGGCTGTGGGCAATCGCCGCATGGTGAACTCGATAACGTCGCCGTCGAGGACCCGCCAGCTTTCCACCTGGGTCCAGTAGGCGGCTTTTGGATAGCGGTCGAACCACTCGCGCGCCTTCCTGCGCGCGTCCCGCCGCTCGAGCCGGTAGGTTTCGCGCACGAAGCTGTCGGTTCGCAATTTCGCGATCTGGCGGCTCTTCTGGAGCTGTCGACCGACGGTCGACCGTGGCGGCTTGGGTGGAAGCATGATTCTTTACCCCCGCAGTGCGGACGAGTTTAGATCGTGCACTCGCCGTGTCAATCGGGCCGTGGATGACGCAGGACGGGCTTGGAATCCCGCGCGCGAAGCGTTAACCGCTAGTTAACACCGTCTTTTTGCCGGAGAAATTTGCCGTCATGCAACAGCGCCCGAACCTGCCCGCCGGTCTGCCGCCGGACATCGAGGACAAGAAAGCCGCCGCGAGTCGGTGGTTCGAGACGTTGCGCGACCAGATCTGCGCCGCCTTCGAGAAGCTGGAGGACGACGTCACCGGCCCCTTCGCCGACTATGCGCCCGGTCGGTTCGAGCGCACGCCCTGGCAGCGCGACGGCGGCAAGGGCGGCGGCGGCGTCATGTCGATGCTCTACGGCCGCGTGTTCGAGAAGGTCGGCGTCCACACCTCGACCGTCTATGGCGAGTTCTCGCCGGAATTCCGGTCCAGCATTCCCGGCGCCGAGGAGGATCCGCGCTTCTGGGCCTCGGGCATCTCGCTGATCGCCCACCCGCAGAACCCCAACGTGCCGGCCGTCCACATGAACACCCGCATGGTGGTCACCACCAGCTGGTGGTTCGGCGGCGGCGCCGACCTCACCCCGGTTCTCGACAGCCGGCGCACACAGGAGGATCCGGACGCGGTTTCCTTCCACAAGTCCATGGAACTGGTTTGCTCCAAGCATCCGGTCGCCGACTACGCGAAATACAGGAAATGGTGCGACGACTATTTCTTCCTGCCGCACCGCAACGAGCCGCGCGGCATCGGCGGTATCTTCTACGACTGGCAGCATTCGTCGGACGAGGCCGGCGGCTGGGATGCCGATTTTGCCTTCACCAAGGATGTCGGCCGCGCCTTCATGATCGTCTATCCGCACCTCGTGCGCCGGAACTTCAACACGCCCTGGTCGGACGCCGAGCGCGAGGAACAGCTCGTGCGGCGCGGCCGCTACGTGGAATTCAACCTGCTCTACGACCGCGGCACGCTTTTCGGCCTGAAGACCGGAGGCAATGTCGATTCCATACTCTCCTCCATGCCACCGGCCGTTAAGTGGCCTTGACATGCGTCAATGCGCCGGCCCGGCACATTGAGGTCAACTTTCCGGGCGATGATCCGGTCATCGGCAACGGAGGGTTTGACACCATGAAACAGTACGAATGTTTTGTTCCCGGCTGCAGCTGGAAAACCCATGCAGACGACGAAGCCGAGATCGTTCGCCGCGCGTCGGAACACATGCGCGTCGCGCACCAGGAGACGACGATCCGGCCTAGCATGGTCGAGCAGATCAAGGCCCGCATCTGCGAGGCGGACAAGGCCTCATCCTGATTTCGCCGGGTCGGGAATCCTTTCGAGCAGCGCCTCGCGCGTCAGCGTGAAGCCGCTGTCGATCCAGCTCTCCTCGAGCGCGCGCAGGGTCTCGCCCACCGCCGGGCCGCTCCGGTGTCCGGCTGCGATCATGTCCGCGCCCGTGAGGGGAAATTTGGGCCGCTTCCATTCCTCCGCGAAACGCACCAGCCGGACGAGGGCGGCCACGGTCTCGAGCCATTCGGGATTGCTCTCCGCCTTTGCCCGGGCGGATGCAAGCGCCAGCCGGAGCCGGTCGGCGACCGCGTGCGATTTCGACCGGTAGAGCAGTTTCGCCAGTGCGGCCTCGCTCGTCTCCGCCGTCACCTCCGGGGCCTGTGCCCAGTCGATCAGCCTGTCGCGTTCCGCATTCGACAGTTTCCAGCGCCCTGCGACGGCCCGCGCGTGTTCCTCGGTGCGGGGGATCATCGCAGCCAGCCTGAGCATGGCCCGGGGCGGCCAGCGGAAAGCCTTTTCCGCAGCCACCAGCGGCGCGATGGCGTCGATGCCCCATTTCTCGGATTCCGGCAGCACTGCCGACAGCACGCCGGTCTGCCGCATCCACAGGAGCGCCCTGCCCGGATCCGGCGCTTCCAGCAGGCGGCGCATCTCGGCCCACACCCGTTCCGCCGACAACCCGGCCAGCCCGTCCTTCAGCCGCGCGCAGGCCAGCAACCCCTTGGCGTCCGGCCGCCCGTCGCCATACCAGGCGAAGAAGCGGAAGAACCGCAATATGCGCAGATAGTCCTCGCGGATCCTGTGTTCCGGATCGCCTATGAACCGTATGGTCCGCGTCTCGATGTCGGCCAGCCCGCCGACGGGATCGACGATCCGCCCGTCGGCCTCGCAATACAGCGCGTTGACGGTGAAGTCGCGCCGCCTTGCGTCCGCCTCCCAGTCGCGGCCGAATTGCACCTTCGCGCGCCGCCCGTCGGTCTCCACGTCCTGGCGCAGCGTCGTCGTCTCGTAGCCGCGGTGGTCGGCGACGATGATGACGGTCCCGTGCTCGATGCCGGATGGCACCGTCCTGTAGCCTGCGGCCTCGGCGCGACGCACGGTCTCCTCGGGCAGGCACGTCGTCGCGATGTCGATGTCGCCGATCTCCTGTCCCAGCAGGTGATTGCGCACCGCGCCCCCGACAACGCGGGCCTCCTCGCCGCCCTCCGACAGCGCGGAAAGAATTCCCTGGAGCGCCTCGCCGCGCAGCCAGTCGGCGTCGATCGTCCTGTCACTCACGAGTAGAGCCTTTCATACATCGCCCGGATGATTCCGGCGGTCACGCCCCAGATATACCAGTCGCCGTAGGGCATCTCGAAATAGTGGCGCAGGTGCCCGCCGACGATGCGGCTGCCGCGCGCATGGTTCGCCTCGTCCATCAGGAAGGCCAGCGGCACCTCGAACACCGCTTCCACTTCCTCGGGATTGGGCGCCAGGGAGAACCCGGGCCGCACCACCGACAGGATCGGCGCGATCCGGAACCCGGAACCCGCCATGTAGTGGGGCAGCCGCCCGACGATCTCGACATGCTCCGCCGCGATGCCGGTCTCCTCCTCGCATTCGCGCAACGCCGCCGTCTCGGCATCGCGGTCCTCCGGGTCGATCCGCCCGCCGGGAAAGGCGATCTGGCCGGAATGGGTGCGCAGATGCGCTGCGCGCTGGGTGAGCAGGACCGAGGGCGCTTCCGGCCGGTCGATGACCGGTATCAGCACCGCCGCGTCCCGCCACTTGAACCGCGCGAACTCCTTTGCGGCCTCCGGATTGAGCCGGTGGTCGCCGAAATCGCCATTGCGTTGCGGATTGGCGCGTTCCGTCGCCCGGACCCGGAAATCGTCCACCGTGAGACGCCGTGAGATCCTCGTTCCCGCCTGGTTCACTTCACCGCCTTTTCCAGTTCGTCCACCGGCATGACGGTGAACGCCGTGCCGCCGGAGCGGATCGCGAACACCTCTTCCCCGTCGATCTCGACCGTATCGCCCAGTTCGACCAGTTCGTACATCACTGCCCGGCTGACCAGGGCCTCCAGCCTCCCGCGCACGTGCACGTAAGGCTTCAGACCGCCGCTGCCCTCCTCGGTCTCGAAGCGCAGCGGATGGTCCGGCCCGGCCTCGACCACGTCGCCGACATTGGTGCGGAAGGTCAGCACCTGGTCGGGGCCCGGATCGGAGACATGCAGTTCCACCGCCACGAAGGGCGCGTCCTCGACGGTGATCTCGATCTTCTCCACCGGGGTGACGAGATAGGTCTTGCCGTCCTCGTCCTTGCGCAGCACCGTGGAAAACAGCCGCACCAGCGGCTGCCGGCCGATCGGCGTGCCGAGATAGTGCCACGTGCCGTCGGCGCGGATCACCATGTCGATGGCGCCGCAATCCGGCGGATTCCATTTTTCCACCGGCGGGAGGCCCTTCGCGCCCTGCGTCGCCCGCGACAGCAGGGCCTGCAGGCCCGAAATGTCGTCGCCCGGGGCGCCCGGTGCCTTCTCCTCGCCTGATTTGGTCATTCTTTTTGTCCTGCCGGCAAATCGGTGTGGATAAATCTGTTACCCTCACGAATTAGTCAGTCGTCATCGGCTTGTCAGTACCCCACACTGAATTACCTTCTCTATACGGCATCTGAACGGAGAGCGCGCATGAGCACCACCAACCCCGCCGATACACTCAACGAAAGCGAGGTGGTCGCCGAAGCCGAAGCGGCGCTGGCCGGAATCGAGGCCATGCGCGCCGAGATCGGCAAGGTCATCTTCGGTCAGGAAGAGGTCGTCGAGAACGCCATCGTGGCCATCCTGTCCGGCGGTCACGCGCTCCTGGTCGGCGTGCCGGGCCTTGCCAAGACCAAGCTGGTGGAGACGCTCGGCACCGTTCTGGGCATATCGGCGGGCCGCATCCAGTTCACGCCGGACCTCATGCCCTCGGACATCCTTGGATCGGAAGTTCTCGAGCAGTCCGAGGACGGCCGCCGCTCCTTCCGCTTCGTCAAGGGACCGATCTTCACCCAGCTCCTGATGGCCGACGAGATCAACCGCGCCAGCCCGCGCACCCAGTCGGCACTGCTTCAGGCAATGCAGGAATATCACGTCACCTTCGGCGGCGAGCGGCACGACCTGCCCGCTCCCTTCCACGTGCTGGCGACCCAGAACCCGCTGGAGCAGGAAGGCACATACCCGCTGCCCGAGGCGCAGCTTGACCGTTTCCTGCTGCAGATCGACGTCGACTACCCCTCCCTGGAGGCCGAGCGCCGCATCCTGCTGGAGACGACCGGCATGAGCGAACAGCACGCGAGCGCCGTGTTCACCGGCGACAGGCTGCTGGAGCTCCAGAAGCTGGTCCGCCGGATGCCGGTGCCCGAAAGCGTCGTCACCGCGATCCTCGAACTCGTCCGTTCCGCCCGTCCCGGCACCGGCCACGCCACGACCGACGCCCACGTGGCCTGGGGTCCCGGCCCGCGCGCCAGCCAGGCGCTGATGCTCTGCTCGCGCGCACGCGCGCTCTATGACGGCCGCTTCGCGCCCTCCATCGACGACGTGAAGGCACTGGCCGAGCCGGTGCTGCAGCACCGCATGGCGCTCACCTTCGCCGCGAGGGCCGAGGGTATCAGCGTGCGCGACGTCATTTCCGACATCGTGAACACCCTGGACAGGAGCTGATGCCGATGGCGACGATCGGCACGCGGCAGGATCGCGAGGACCGCACCGATGCGCTGACGCGCGCCCGTCTGCGCGCCGCGCTCGTTCCCGACCTCCTGATCGACGCGCGCCGCATCGTCTCGACCGTGATCGCCGGCTGGCATGGCCGGCGAAAGCGCGGCATCGGCGAGACGTTCTGGCAGTTCCGTCCCTACGTGCCGGGCGAGACGCTCGCGCGCATCGACTGGCGCCGTTCCGCCCGCGACGACCACACCTATGTCCGCGACATGGAGTGGGAAGCCGCGCACACTGTCTGGCTATGGGCGGATCCCAGCTTGTCCATGTTGTTCAGGTCGCGCGCGGCGAAGGTGTCCAAGGAATCGCGCGCCCTCGTGCTGACATTCGCGCTCGCCGAGTTGCTGGCGCGCTCCGGCGAGCGCGTCGGCTATCCCGGACTTATGAAGCCGGTGGCCGCCCACAACGGCGCCGAGCGCCTTGCCATTGCCCTTGCGAGCCCGGCGGCCCTTGCCCTTCCCGCGCGTCCGCGGATCGACTCGATCCAGCGTCACAGCGACATCGTGCTGGTAAGCGACTTTCTCGACCCGCCGGAAGAGACCATCGAATTTCTTGAAAGAATCGCCGGTCGCGGTGCGCGCGCCCACCTGCTGGAGGTCGCCGATCCGGCCGAGGAGGAATTTCCCTATGCCGGACGCACCGAGTTCGAGGACCCCGAAACGGGCGTTCGCCTGACCGCGGGGCGTGCCGAGGCCTGGGGCGCCGCCTACAAGACGATCTACCATGCCCGCCGCGATGCGTTGCGCGACTATTGCCGCAGGCTCGACTGGAGCTACACCGTAAACCGTACCGACCGGCTGGCTTCCGAGGCACTCGTGGCGCTGCACGGCCGCCTGACCGGCCAGCCCGGCGCGATGCCGGCCCGGCGAGGAGCAGCCTGATGCTCGGACTGCCCCTCAGCTTTGCGGCTCCGGCGCTGCTGTTCGGCCTTGCGGCGCTGCCGGTGATCTGGTGGCTGCTGCGGCTGACCCCGCCCAAGCCGCGCACCGAGCTGTTCCCGCCGCTGCGCCTTCTCGCCGAGGTGATGAAGCACGAGGAGACCCCGGCCCGCAGCCCGTGGTGGCTGACCCTGCTTCGTCTCCTCATGGCGGCCCTGGTCATCCTCGCCCTCGCTCGCCCGGTGCTCAATCCGGTCGCCGACGTGGCCTCCGGCGACGGACCGCTGGCACTCCTGGTCGACAACACCTGGTCGACCGGCGCCGACTGGGACGACCGCATGGCCCTGGCCACGCGGCTGGTGCGCGACGCCGGCGAGGCCGGCCGGCCGGTGGTCGTGGCCTTCACCGTCGCCCCGGCCAACGCGAATGTCGCGCTCGCCGCCGCGGAGGACGTGCTTCCCGCCCTGGCCGCCGCGCGGCCTCTCGCCGCCCGGCCGGACCGCATGGCCGCGCTCGACCGCCTGGCGGATGCGCTCGCGGATGCCGGTTCGCCAACCGTCGCATGGCTGAGCGACGGCATTGCCGGCCCCGACGCGGAGGAAGTCGTCGCGGCCATTGACGGGCTCGCGCCTTCGCGCGTGCTGCTGTTCGACGGCGGCATTGCGGCGCTGCGCGCCATTCGCGGCATAAGCAACACGCCCGCCAGCTTCGATGTCCGCGTTGTCGCGCCCGAGGGTGACGGCACGCCGGATCCGGTTTCCCTCGCCGCCTATGACGAGAAGGGCCGCCTGCTTGCCGAGACCGCGGCCCTGTTCGAGGCCGGCAGCAGCGAGGCCGTCGCCCGCTTCGACGTGCCCTTCGAGCTGCGCAACGATTTCGCCGCGGTCAGGATCGCCGGCCAGAAACATGCCGGCGGCGTCTGGCTGATCGACGAGAACACGCGCCGCCGCCGCGTCGGCCTCGTCAGCGGCCAGTCCGGCGATCTCGACCAGCCGTTGCTGTCGCCGCTGTTCTACATACGCCGTGCCCTGCAGCCCTTCGCCGATCTCGTCGAGGGCCGCACCGGCGATCTCGCCGTCGACATCCCCGCGCTCATCGAACAGGGCCCGGCAATGATCGTCATGGCCGATATCGGCGTTCTGCCCGATGCCGCCCTGGAGGAGCTGGACGAATGGGTCGGGAAGGGTGGCACGCTGGTCCGCTTCGCCGGGCCGCGCCTTGCCGCGACCGCCGGCGACGATCCGCTTCTGCCCGTCAGGCTTCGGCTCGGCGAGCGCACGCTCGGCGGCTCCCTGTCCTGGACCGAGCCGCAGCCGGTCGCTCCCTTCCCGGAGAACGGGCCCTTCGGGGGCCTTGCCGCACCGCAGGACGTATCCGTCAGCCGCCAGGTTCTCGCCGAGCCGGATCTCGATCTCGCAAGCCGGACCTGGGCCAATCTCGCAGACGGCACGCCGCTGGTCACCGGCACGGCGCGCGGCCGCGGCACCATCGTCCTGTTCCATGTCACCGCCGAGGCGACCTGGTCCAACCTGCCGATCTCCGGCAGTTTCGTGGAGATGCTGCGCCGCATCGCCAACCTGTCGCGCAACACCGGAACGATCCGGTCCGGCAACGCCAGCACCGTCGTCGAGTCGCTTCCGCCCTGGCGCATCCTCGGCGCCGACGGCGAGCTGGCCTCACCGCCCGCCCATGTCCGCCCGCTCGACGAGGCCGCCCTGCAGGCGCCCGCCGGCTACGATCACCCCGCCGGCCTCTACGGCACCGCGGACGGCTTCATCGCCCGCAACGTTCTCGGCGAAGGGGACACGCTCACGCCGATCGGAACGCCGGAATTCGACGCCGGCAGCGCGACCTTCGGATACGGTTCCGGCGAGGAGAGCGACCTGCGCGGCCCGCTCTTCCTGCTCGCGCTGGCGCTTCTTGCACTGGATACGCTGGCCGTTCTCTGGATCAATGGCCGGCTGCGTCCGCCCGGACGCGGTGCAATCGGCCGGGCGACGGCCACGGCAATGGCCCTGTTCGCCGTCGCGGCCATGCTGTCGCCCGTGGCCGCGCTGGCACAGCAATCCGACGAGCGCCCCGGCGACGACGAGATCATCGAGATACTGGAGACAACGCGGCTGGCCTATGTGGTAACCGGCAACCCGCAGGTGGACGAGATCAGCGCCGCCGGCCTGTGGGGGCTGAGCCGTTTCCTGCAGAGCCGCACCGCGCTCGAGCCGGCGGAGCCGGTCGGCCTCGACCTGGAGACCGACGAGCTGGCCTTCTATGCCCTGATCTATTACCCGATCGACGCCACCGGCCCGATGCCGAGCGAGCAGGCCATCTCGCGTCTTGATGCCTACATGCAGGGCGGCGGCACGGTGCTGTTCGATACCCGCGACCAGCTTACCGCTTCCTTTTCCGGCAGCGCGTCCTCGCCGGAGAACCAGCGCCTGCGTGACATATTGCGCGGCCTCAACATCCCGCCGCTGGAGCCGGTGCCGCCGGACCATGTCCTGACCAAGGCGTTCTACATCCTCGATCACTTCCCGGGCCGCTATGACGGTTCGCCGCTCTGGGTCGAGGCCTCGGTGACCGGCGACGAGGCGGCGGACCGCCCGGTGCGCTCCGGCGACGGCGTGACGCCGATCATGATCACGGGCAACGATTTCGTCGCCGCTTGGGCGCTCGACGAGACGGGCCGGCCGGTCTTCCCGACCATCTCGTCCGACCCGATGCAACGCATCTATGCCTTCCGCGCCGGCGTGAACATCGTGATGTACATGCTCACCGGCAACTACAAGGCGGACCAGGTCCACGTGCCCGCGCTGCTCGAAAGGCTGGGACAATAGCATGGTGACGCTTTCGCTCGACTTCGCTCCGCTAGCCGCCTGGTGGCTGCTCGCGATCGTCTGCCTGCCTGTCGCGGCACTGGTCGTCTGGGCGCTGGTCTCGCGCACCCGCGGCGCCGCGCTGCGCGCCGGCGCGGCCACCGCGCTGGCGCTCGCCATCGCCAATCCCGTGATCAACGAGGAAGAGCGCGCGCCGCTTTCCACCGTCGTTCCGCTGGTCGTCGACCGCAGCCAGAGCCAGAAGCTCGACGGCCGGCCCGAAACCACCGACCGCGCGCTGGACATGCTGAAGGACCGGCTTGCCCGCTTCCCGCAATTCGAGCTGCGCGAGGTCGATGCGGGCGTGACGGAGGGTGCCGGCGCCGGCGCCGAGACGCGGCTTTTCGAGGCCCTGTCCGCCGCCATCCGCGACGTGCCGCCATCGCGGCTCGGTGGCGCGATCATGATCACCGACGGGCAGGTTCACGACGTGCCGTCCGGCGACGAGACCGGCCTTCCGGCGGGTGCGCCGCTTCACGTTCTGGCCACCGGCCGCCCGGACGAGTTCGACCGCAAGATCGGGTTCGCCCAGGCGCCGCGTTTCGCCATCACCGGCAAGCCGGTCGCCATGACCTACCGCATCACCGACACCAATGTGGACGAATCCGGTGCTGCCCGGGTGCAGATATTCCTCAATGGCGAACTCGTCGCGACCGAAACCGCCATTCCCGGCGTCGAGACGCCGCTGGAACTGGAGCTCGACCGCGCCGGCACCAATATCGTCGAGCTCGCGGTCGACGGGCTGGACGGCGAGCTGACGCTGTCCAACAACCGAGCCGTCGCCGAGTTGCAGGGCATCCGAGAGAACCTGCGCGTCCTGCTGGTCTCCGGCGAGCCCCATTCGGGCGAGCGCACCTGGCGCAACCTGCTGAAGTCGGACGCCTCGGTGGATCTCGTCCACTTCACCATCCTTCGCCCGCCGGAGAAGCAGGACGGAACGCCCATCAACCAGCTTTCGCTGATCGCCTTCCCGACGCGCGAGCTTTTCGTGGAGAAGATCGAGGATTTCGACCTCATCATCTTCGACCGCTACCAGTATCGCAACGTGCTGCCGTCGCTCTATTACGACTACATCGCCGAATATGTGCGCGGCGGCGGGGCGCTGCTGGTCGCGGCCGGTCCCGAATATGCCGGCGAGACCTCCATCGCCAACACGCCCTTGGTCAGTGCCCTGCCCGCCACGCCGACCGGTGTCGTCACGGCCAGGGGCTATTTCCCGCGCATTTCCGAGGAAGGACGGCGCCACCCGGTCACCCGCGATCTGGAAGGCGGTACCAGCGAACCGCCGAACTGGGGACGCTGGTTCCGCGCCATCGACGTCGACACCCCGGATGGCATCGTCGCCATGCAGGGTCCCGACGAGCAGCCCCTGCTGGTCCTCAACCGCTTCGGCGAGGGCCGCGTCGGCATGATCCTGTCGGATCACGGCTGGCTGTGGGCCCGCGGCTTCGAGGGCGGCGGGCCCCATGTCGGGCTCTATCGCCGCATGGCCCACTGGCTGATGAAGGAGCCGGAACTGGAGGAGGAGGCTTTGACCGCCTCGACGGACGGCCAGACCCTTTCCATCCGCCGCCAGACCATGGCCGACGAGGCAGCGCCCGCGATCATCCGCTCGCCATCCGGCGAGGAAATGGAAGTGGCGCTTGAGAACAACGGCAACGGCATATTCTCGGCACAGGTCGAGGTCGGCGAGGTTGGCCTCTACGAAATTTCCCAGGGCGAGTTCTCGACGCTGGCCCATGCCGGCCCGGTCGACGCGCCGGAGTTCAGCTCCATGATTTCCACCCTCGACGTGTTGCGCCCGGTGGCGGAGGCCAGCGGCGGCTCGATCCGCCGCCTGCTCGACGATTCCGGATCGCTGGACGTGCCGGGAATACTCCCCGTCCGCGCCACTGCCAGTGCCGCCGGCGGCAACTGGATCGGCCTGCGCGCGACGGAGGAGACCGAGTTGCTCGGCGTCAGCCGTTACTCGCTCTTCTCGGGTTTCCTCGGGCTGGCGTTGCTGCTGCTCGTCCTCGCCGGGACGTGGGTGAGAGAAGGAAGGTAGCGGCCGGTCAGCTTCCGCCCCGCCACCGGACCATCCCGCCCAGCGTCTCGGCAGCCTCCGGCACCAGTTCGCAAACCAGAAGCCGCGCCGGGTCCACCGGGCCGGGCATCTGCACCTTGCCGGCCGGCACGGCCTCGAAGCCGAACGGCCAGTAATAGGGTCTGTCGCCGACCAGCAGGATGAAGGGCGCCTTCGCCTCGCGCGCGGCGTCCACCGCCCTGCGCATCAGCGCCTTGCCGATGCCCCTGCCCTTCAGCCCCTCGCGCACCGCCAGCGGGCCGAGCAGCAGGCCGCGTGCGCCCGTCCCCGACGTCTCGATGCGGGTCTGCCGCACCGAGCCGAGAAGCGTACCCCCGTTTTCGGCCACCGCCACGAAGGACAGCGCCCGGTCGTGCGGCCCCTGCTCGCGCACGCGAAACGCGGCGCGCGCATAGCGTCCCGGTCCGAAGGCCTCGGCGTGAAGTTGCTCGATGGCAGGGTCGAATTCGCCCGTTTCGGGCAGGATGGTGAAGGCGGTCATGTTGGCACCAGGCTGGAACGACGATGAAAACGGCAGGAATGTCCGGTGGCGGCGAAGCCGTCCCGGTTCATCGTCGGAGGGAAATTGCCCTGATCGCGGTGCTCATGTTTTCCGCCTAGCAAAGCACGGGCCGGCGGTCCAACCTTTTTTTGCAGCCGCGAGGCGAGATTCCTGCGTGGTGACGCATCGTTCGACATTTTGCCACCTGACGGGACGCCCTGCAGCAACTAGGTGAACGGTGGAACGGAAAGGATGCGGGAATGGGACTTCTGATCGACGGCAAATGGAGCAGCCAGTGGTACGACACGGAGAAATCCGGCGGCCGCTTCGTGCGCACGGATTCGCAGTTCCGCAACTGGGTGACGCCTGACGGCAGCGCCGGCCCCTCCGGGGAGGGCGGCTTTCCGGCCGAGGCGGGCCGGTATCATCTCTATGTCTCGCTCGCCTGCCCCTGGGCGCACCGCACCCTGATCTTCCGCAGGCTGAAAAGGCTCGAGGATCTCGTCTCCGTCTCCGTCGTCTCCCACTTCATGGCCGATGACGGCTGGACCTTCGACACGGAGGAAGGCTCGACCGGCGATCATCTCTACGGCCTCGAGTTCCTGCGCGATCTCTATATCAGGGCCAGGCTGGACTATTCGGGCCGCGTCACCGTGCCGGTTCTCTGGGACAGGAAGCGCGAGACCATCGTCTCCAACGAGTCCTCCGAGATCATCCGCATGTTCAACTCGGCCTTCGACGGCCTGACCGGCGACGACGCGGACTTCTACCCGGAGGGCCTGCGCGCCGAGATCGACGCCATCAACGACCTCGTCTATCCGAACGTCAACAACGGCGTCTATCGCGCCGGTTTCGCCACCACGCAGGAGGCCTATGACGAGGCCGTTGCCGATGTTTTCGACGCGCTCGACCGCCTCGAGGACCGCCTGTCGCGCCAACGCTACCTGGTCGGCGACCGCCTCACCGAGGCCGACTGGCGCCTGTTCACCACGCTGGTGCGCTTCGACCCGGTCTATGTCGGTCACTTCAAGTGCAACATCCGCCGCATTGCCGACTATCCGAACCTGTCGAGCTACACCCGCGACCTGTACCAGGTGCCCGGCGTCGCGGAAACCGTGGATCTCGAGCACATCAAGAAGCATTATTACCGCAGCCACGAGACCATCAACCCGACGCGCATCGTGCCCGCCGGTCCGGACATCGACTATGCCGCGCCGCACGACCGCGACCGCTTCCCGGCTCACCAGTAGGGATCGGGGGCGATGCCCTCCCTGAATTCCCGGATGCGCGCCGCGGTTGAGCGCGTCACCCCCTCCGGCAGGGCATCGGGATCGAAGAACTCTGCCGCGATGATCTCGCGATCCCGGCTTTTCGGCGCGAACTGGCGCACCTTGTCGCAATGGAAAAGCACCACGTGGTCGCGCCGCGTTGCCTGCCGGTTGAAGTGGATCGAATGCAGCCGCGGCGGCGCGCCGAGTTCGGCATTGGCCTCCTCCCGCAGTTCCTTCTCCAGCGCATCGTGGACCGTCTCGCCGGTCTCCACGCCGCCGCCGGGCAGGTGCCAGCCGTCGACATAGGTATGCCTGACCAGCAGCACGCGGCCGCCCTCGTCCAGCGCAAGGGCGCGCACGCCCAGCGTCATCGGCCGCGTCAGCAGGAACCAGGCATGGAAGAGCCTCGTGCGAAGATCGGGTTTCATGGGTGCGGTCGCTTCCTGGGTTGGGAACATGGCGTTTCCCCGCTTGTAATCCGCCCGCGCTGCCTTACGAAAGGGTGATGACGTTTCGTCTCGCACATATATCCGACGCCCACCTCGCGCCGCTGCCGCCCGTGCGCCGGCGCGAGCTCTTCTCGAAGCGCATCACCGGCTACATCAACTGGAAGCGCAACCGCGCCCGCCACATGGCCGGCGACGCGCTGGACCGCCTTGTCGCCGCCATGAAGGGCAGCGCGCCCGACCATGTCGCCGTCACGGGCGACCTGACGAATCTCGCCCTCGATGCAGAGATAGCCAATGCCGCCGCCTGGCTGCGGGGTCTCGGCGACCCCGCAGCCGTCAGCGTCGTGCCGGGCAACCACGATGCCTATGTGCCGGGCGCGCTCGCCCGCGCGGTCGCCGCCTGGCACGCCAACATGACATCCGATGCGGCCGCCATCCCGCTGACGCGTCACGGTTTCCCCTTCCTGCGCGAGCGCGGACCGGCCGCGATCATCGGCGTCAACAGTGCGGTGGCGACCGGCCCCTTCATGGCTTCTGGCGTGTTCACGCGAAGGCAGGCGGACGGTCTCTCGCAGGTCCTGGAAGACGCGCGGCAAAAGGGCCTGTTCCGCGTCGTCCTGATCCACCACCCGCCGGTGCGCCGCGCGGCAGCGGCGCACAAGCGCCTCTACGGTATCGGCCTGTTCCAGGAAACCATCCGCAAGCACGGCGCGGAACTGGTCCTGCACGGCCATACCCATCTGGCCCAGCGCAACGAGATCCCCGGCCCCGGCGATCTTGCGGTTCCGGTCATCGGCGTTCCGGCCGCCGGCGAGGAGCCGGGCGGCAGGCGCCCCGCCGCAGCGTTCAACCTGTTCGCGATCGCGGGAGAGCCCGGTCGCTGGCAATGCAGCCTGGAAGCGCATTCGCTGACCGGGAGAACGGGCACCGTCGCGGTGACGGACCGCCGCGTCCTCTACGGCTGAAACGGGAACTGGCGGTAGAGATAGAGAACGATCGCGCCGCCGGCCGCCGCGCCAAACAGGATCCAGGCCAACCCGCCGGCGATCGTCCGGGCGATGCCGCGCCGGCGCGGCCGTATTGCGGATGCGGCGTGCGTCCCATCCTGCTGCGCGGCCGATCCGTGCACCGTCTCCGTCGATCCGTCTTCGTCCTTGTGGAGCGCTTCGACGGCCCTCTCTATGCGGCTGACCTGTTCGTCCGGGGGCAATTCCGCGTCTGCCGCCTTCGCCGGGCTTTCCCGCCCGGTCCGCAGTCCGCGATAGGAGACGGTCTCGCCGGCCAGCACCAGTTCGCGCTCGTGGATACGCATGGCGACATGATCGATCACCGCATCGACGATCGCCGCGCGGTCGGCGGACTCGGCCAGCACGATCCGGCCGAGCCGGGTGTCGCGCACGAAGCGATAGGTCCGCCGGTCCGGTGCCATGGCCACATGCGCGGTGGCATCGATCCAGAAGCGGGGCTGCAGGCCGGAAGACAGGGCGAAGTCGAAACGGTCGTCGTCCTCCGGCACCTCGTCGATGACCGGCTGCAGGTCCTGCGCCAGCAGTTCCAGCCGCGTCAGCGTGGCATCGCGCATCTCGACGACCACGTCCGACTTGTCCGCAGAGGCGATACGCACCTTGCGAACGGCATCGACAAGCCGGCCTGTCGCCGGTTCACCTGGTTTGCTGTTATCCATGCTCATGGGCAGTTCCCGTTCGCGTCGCGTTCATGTTTTGTTAACAATAAACGCGGGCCGAAGCGACTCTTTTTGCGCCGCCTGGAAACGCGGTTTCGCGATCAGGCGAGTTGCGCCGCCAGCGCCGCGCGCACGGCCTCCGGCGCCTCCGCCACCAGCATGTGCCCGGCCCCCTCGACCAGATCGACGCGAAAGTTTTCCGGCAGGTCGCGGCACTGGGAGACGGGCAGGACCGGATCGGCCGTGCCCCACACCACGCGCACCGGGCAACGGATTCCCGCCAGCATCGCCCGCGGGATCTCGCCCTGCTTGCCGTCGCGGGTAATCGCCTCCGCTATCGCCGCGATCTCGCCGGCGAGCCTTTCGTTTTCCCGCTCCGCGGCAATCAGCGCGACCTCGCGCTCCGGCGGCGTCGCGCCCGGCGCCATCATTTTCGCGAGCGCGCGGCGCACGGCATCGGCTTCGCGTGCGATGCCGAATTCGCGCAGCGTGCCGGCGGCGATCTCCGTTCCGAACCCGCCGGGTGCGAGCAATGTGAGGGAAAGAACCCGTTCCGGCGCGGCCAGGGCGATCAGGCAGGCCACCGCACCGCCCATCGAGAAACCTGCGAGGTGGAACCGCCCGATGCCGGCCGCGTCGGCAGTCGCCAGCACCGCTTCGGCCGCCGCGCGCGGATGGCGCGACCCGGCCACGTCGAAGGATGCCCCGTGGCCCGGCAGGTCAGGCATTGTCACGCGTGCCCGCGCCGCCAGGTCCTCGGCAACCGGCCTGAAATGCGCCCCCGAACCGCCGAAGCCGTGCAGCAGCATGAAATCCGGTCCGCCGGCCGCCCCCGCCTCGCGGAAGGAAAGCACCGGAACGGGCTCACCCTTCATCGCTGGACCGTACCTGCAGGCCGGCCTTGGCCAGCACGGCGACGAATTTCTCCGCCGCCTGCCGAGGCATCAGGCGCGAATAATAGGCCAGCGGATCGCGCGTGATGATGCTGTCCTCGGTGGCCAGTTCGCTCAGCATCTTCTTGCGGAGCACCTCGTCGCCCTCGATATAGGCGGCAATCAGCCGGGCGGCGCAGTAATGGGACCGGTCGCTGACCGCCAGTTTGCGCGCGCTGTAGGAAACGAGATCATTCCGCCCGGTCTGGAATGCCGCCAGGAACAGGGCATAGTCCCACCAGCTGGGATGCACCGGCGCGGCCTCGGTCGCCCGCTCCAGCACCGAGACCGCCGTCGGGAAATCACCCACCGCGACCAGCGTGTAGCCATAGCTTGCCGCAATGCCGAGATCGTAGCTGTTGAAGGCATGTGCATTGCTGATTTCCTGCAGGGCCGCCGCATGTTCGCCGGAAGCCTGCAGCACCCAGGCCAGTGACCGGTGCGCCGTGGCCGAAAGCGGTGCCAGTTCGACCGCCCGGCGTCCAAGCCTCAGGGCGTCGTCGAGCGTCGTGCCCTCGGGATAATCGTAGCCGTCGGTCACCGATTCCACGGCCAGCGAGGCGAGATTGGCATAGACCAGGGCGGAATTCACGCCATCTTCCAGCAACTTCGCGTTGCAGTCCTGCGCCGCGCGGTGGCGCTCGGCGGACTGGCTGTTGAAATAGGCGGAGCTGGTCGCAAGGCAACTGGTCAGCGGATTGAGCCCGCCCTCCGATTCGAGGAAGGCATAGATCGCGCCGCCGACCGGCAGGAAGCGGCTCAATATCCGCGAGACATGATCGGCCATCTCGCTTTCGCTCTGCCCGCCGGGAATGTGATCCGTCCCGATCATGATTCCGCTTTCGCGGTGGAAGAACTGGACGTTGAGCGAACGGCGGCCCGATTGAACCGTCTTGATGTAGAAGTCGGCCAGCGGATGGTCGAGCGTGACCGATCTGTCGTTTCGATAGACCACGCTGCCGAAGCGGGGAATGGCATCCTCCAGCATGAGGCGCAATTCGCCGTCAGTGTCGGCAGCGACCGCGACGGAGGGCAGCGTCGCGTCCCGCAGCATGGCCGCATCCGACGATGCCAGGCGCGATGCCGCGGCGGGAAGCGGCTTCACCTCGCCGAGAAAGATGCTGCCCAGCAGGACGAGGATCACGACCAGCAGGCCCACGATCGTCGCCGTCGCGCCCCAGAACAGCCGCGTGCTGACATGGATCATGCCATCCGGATCGGCGGACATCCTGCGCCCGCTCCTGGGCTCCGCCAGCGCGATCTGCGGAAGCGGCTCCTTCTCGGGCTGCTGCACCGGCGGCGGTTCACTCCCTTTGTCCGCGCTGCGCGACAGCGGCGGGACGCGGAGCATCATGTTGTAGACGGGCACATAGGTGCCGCGCGGAATCGTTATGCGTATCCGGGCGTCGGCGCCTTCTCCGGAATAGTATGTTTCGAGAAGGTCGCGCAGGCGTCCGGCCTGCACGCGCACCACGGCATCGGTGGAGGGATCGAAATTGTCCTCGCGGTCGAAAACGTCGAGCGCGATGGCAAAGCCCTTCAGCCGGTCGGCTTCGCCTTCCAGGTCGCGCTCGACGATATATCTGAGCAGTTCCCGCGACCTTTCGGATCGCGAGAACGTCGCGCTTCGCAGGATGTCGTCAAGCGCAGCCCTTATGGCCCCGGGGTCGATACCCTTGCTTCGTGATGCGTCCCCCAATGCCGCAATTCCCGGCTAGTTGTTGTTATCGTTTCATTGCTCGGGCGCATCTTACGTAAGGGCGACACCTACTGCAATGACGGCGCTGCGGTTTACCCCGCGATCTTCCGGTTCACGGCGGCGATTATGGCCTCCAGCGATGCGGCGACAATGTTCTTGTTGATCGCCGCGCCGAAGACGCGCTCTCCGTCGATGTCGATTTCCATGTAGCAGATCGCCGCCGCGTCGGAACCGCGCTGCAACGAGTGCTCGGCATAGTCGATGACGGTGACCGTCCGGCCCAGGTGCCGCGACAGCGCGTCGAGGAACCCGTCGATGGGACCGGTGCCGCGGCCGTGAATGGTAACCTTCTCGTTACCGTCCACGATGGTCGCCTCGACCTTGCGCATGCCGCCTTCCTCGCCCTCGGCCGCGGTGGTGTGGTTGACGAAGCGCAGCCGCCGGTTCGGAATGTCGACATAGGTGGCCAGGAATTCCTGGTGGATGCGTTCGGACGAGAGTTCCTTGCCCTCGCGGTCGGTGATCCTCTGGATCACGTCGCGGAACTCGACCTGCAGGTTGCGCGGCAGGTGCAGCCCGTAGTCGGCCTCCAGCACGTAGGCGATGCCGCCCTTGCCCGACTGCGAATTGATGCGGATGATCGCCTCGTAGGTGCGGCCGACGTCCTGCGGATCGATCGGCAGGTAGGGCACCTCCCACAACCGCGAGCCGGATTCCTTGAGCGCCTTCATGCCCTTGTTGATCGCGTCCTGGTGCGAGCCGGAGAATGCCGTGTAGACCAGTTCGCCGACATAGGGGTGCCGCTCCGGGATGGCGAGCTGGTTGCAATGCTCATAGACGTCGCGGATGCGGTTGATGTCGTGCACGTCCAGCTTCGGGTCCAGCCCCTGGGTGAACATGTTGAGCGCCAGCGTCACCACGTCCACGTTGCCGGTGCGCTCGCCGTTGCCGAACAGCGTGCCCTCCACGCGGTCGGCGCCGGCCATCAGGCCCAGTTCCGTGGCCGCGATGCCCGTGCCGCGGTCGTTGTGCGGATGCAGCGAGATGATCAGGTTCTCCCGGTTGTCGAGATTGCGGCACATCCATTCGATCTGGTCGGCATAGATGTTCGGCGTGCTCATCTCGACGGTCGCCGGCAGGTTGATGATGAGCTTGTTGTCAGGCGTCGGCTGCACGACCTCTATGACCGCGTTGCAGACTTCCAGCGCCACTTCCAGCTCGGTGCCGGTGAAGCTTTCGGGCGAATATTCGAAGCGGTACCCGCCGCCGGCCTTGGCCGCCATGTCGGTGATCAGCTTGGCCGCGTCCACGGCGATCTGCTTGACGCCCTCGACATCCTTGCGGAACACCACGCGCCGCTGCAGCTCGCTGGTGGAATTGTAGAAATGCACGATCGGGTTCTTTGCGCCCTCGAGCGCCTCGAATGTGCGCGAGATCAGCTCGGGCCGGCACTGGACGAGCACCTGCAGCGACACGTCGTCGGGCACCTCGCCCTCCTCCACGCACCAGCGCGCGAAGTCGAAATCGGTCTGCGAGGCCGAGGGGAAGCCGATCTCGATTTCCTTGAAGCCCATTTCGAGCAGCAGGCGGAACATGCGCGACTTGCGCTCGGGCCCCATCGGGTCGATCAGCGCCTGGTTGCCGTCGCGCAGATCCACGGAACACCAGACCGGCGCCTTGTCGATGATCTTCGACGGCCAGGTGCGGTCGGGCAGGTTCACGGGCGGATAGGGTCGGTATTTCTCGGCTGCTTCCGGCATTCCGGCTGCGGCGGAACGGGTGTGAACGGTCATTGGCTTGTCTCTCGTCCTGTGGGCCGTCCTGCACCGGGCACGGGCTCGAACGGCTGTGACCTCATACGGTCATTCGAAAATGGATGTAAAGCGTGCGAGGAGCTGGCGCCGACGGGGCCGAACCGACCGCCGGGCGCTCCTCAACGGACCCGGCAGCCGCCGATAAGAAGGAGCGGAAGAAGCGCGCGCGAAAGCGTCCCGGCCGGAACGGCGGGAGCGAGGCGGATATGCGCGCGGGTCGTGTTCATGTCGCCAGAGATAGCGTCAGGCGGGAGCGCAGGTCAAGGGGGCGCGCGACGCGTGGCTGCGCCGGCGCCCTGCCCTATTCGGCGGGCCGCGTTATCCTGCCGTAGACGATGTTGCGGTTCTCGCCGAAGAAGACGTCGAGATCGTACCGGCTCCCGTCCGCCGCCGCGCGCATGATGGCCGCCATGTCGTCGCCCGTGCGCAGGATCAGCGGCCAGTCCATGAAGGTCTCCATGTAGCCGTCGGTGGCCAGCTCGTCGCTGAAGTTCGCGAACAGGAAGCTCCCGCCCGGTTTCAGCAGCGCCAGCGCCTTTTCCGTCAGCCGCACGGCGATCCGCGTCGTCAGGTAGTCGTACAGTCCGGCGGCGTAGACGAGGTCGAAGCTCCCGAGATCGTAGGCGTCGCGCAGCAGGCCCCGCACCGATCCCTCGACGGCCGAGACGGCGCTGTCGGCCCTGTTGGCATTGACGGTGGCGACCGAGATCGGGTCCTGGTCGAGACCGGTCCATCGGCCGAGCGTGCCGTCGCTTTCGGCCTGCGAGAGCTCGGTTTCGCGCATGTGGCCGCAGGCGATCGCCAGCACGTCCGCGCCGGGCGCGCGGGCGGCCGTCTCGTCCACGCTCCGCGCCAGGATCGTCCGGCGCTCGCGCACGGCCTCCGAGCTGTCCACGGCGCATGTATAGGCATAGATCTCCCGGCCCAGCTCGCTCGCCGATTCGACCACGTGGCCGACGCTCGGATGCCTGTAGATCAGGTCGATCAGGCCGGCATCGCCCGCATAGCCGCGCGGCTTGCGGAACGACCACGCGGTGAACGGGTCCTGCAGGAGGTATTCGGAGACGGGATGCTGCTGGGCGGCGGGTATGAGGTCCTCCCAAACCGCCGGGGCCGCCTGCCCGCGCAGCTCGTGCAGCTGGGCGGCCAGCCGCCGCACCACGGATGCCGCCGCCTCGCCCTTGGCGAAGCCCTGCCGGGCGAATTCCAGCATCAGCGCCAGCTGTGTCCGCCTCGCGGCAAGTTCCGCGGCGTCCCCGCCGGCCGCCTCGTCGGCATTGTGACGCCGGATCGCCTCCGGGGTGATGAGGCTGTGCGCGTCGGGGTCGAATGCAAACTTGCCCATGGGTGGTCCTGTCCGAGGGAGACAGGCCGACTATAGGGATGGGCGGGCGGCGGCGATACAACTTGGTTAACGTATGGTTAACAAAAAGCCCCGCATGCGACTCAATGTCTCGCAACGGCGCTTCGGCGGGCGATTCTCGCGCCCGGAAAGGGGCATTGTTTGCGCGCTGTTTACCTTAGGTTAGCAGGCGCCATGCAAGATTTTGGAATGAATCTGGCAATCTTTGCGCTCGGACGCAGGAAGATGACCCGAAATGACCCCCCGCGCCTCCGGCGGCCGTGAATGACGGCCGTCCCTCCTCCCGACACCGATTTCGCCCGGCGGGTCGGGGCCGCGATCGGGCAACCCTGGTGGAAACCTGTTGATCCGGTCCTTCGGGACATGCTCTTCGACCGCGAGTCGGCGGGCAATCGCCGTATCGTGCGCTGGGGCATCTGGGCGGCCGTTCTGTCGCACATCGCCTTCAGCCTTCTCGACGTCCTCCTGATCCCCGACGTTGCCCCCCTTGCCGTGGCTTCGCGGATCGGCACGGGTGCGCTCTTTCTCGCCATACTCGAGATCTGCCTCGTGCGCCGCGTCAGCCGGTCTGTCCTGCACCTGGCCGCGGCGTCGGCGATCGTCGCCGGCGGCGTGGCCTGGATTCTCGCGGCGATCGGCACGACCCACCAGGCGAACCTGTCCTACTACATCGTCTGCGGCACCATATTCATCCTGGGCTCGAACCTGTTCTTCAATTTCAAGCTGCATGTCTCGGCCATCGCGTCGGCGATCATCGCCGTCACCTACGGCACCGTCATCATGCGCGGCCTCGTGGCCCCGCCGGGCGGCAAGCTGGCGCTCATGGTGTTCTTCGCCAGTAGCCTGGCCCTGTCGCTCTACCTGTCCTGGCGCCTTGCGCTGGAGCGCTACCATGCCTTCCTGCACTCCCAGCAGGCGCACATCCAGGAGAAGGCGGCGATCGAGTATGGCGAGAAGCTGCACGAGATCGCCAACACCGACCACCTGACCGGCCTTTGGAACCGCCGCGCCATCGCGCGCGAGTTCCAGGAGATGCGCCGGGCGCGCGCGGCGGACGGCCGCCGGATCGGCGTCATCCTCGCCGACGTGGACTATTTCAAGAAATACAACGACCGGCTGGGCCACCAGGCGGGCGACGACTGCCTGACCCGCCTGGCGGACGTGTTCACCCGCACGGCGGAGGCCAACGGCGCGGTGGTCGGTCGCCATGGCGGCGAGGAATTCGTCTTCCTGTGCGAGGTGAACGACACCGACGAGCTGGCCCGAGTCGCCGCCGATCTCTGCCACGCGGTCAAGTCGCTGGGCATCGAGCACCCGGATCGCGGCGACGGCCTGCATGTCATCACCATCAGCGCGGGCGCGTCGCTGAGCCGTCGCGACCAGGGCATGGATCTCGACGCCCTGCTGCAGGAGGCGGACCGCGCGCTCTACACCTCCAAGTTCTCCGGCCGCGCCACCTGGACGATTTTCGATCCCGAGGCCGCCGACGACGACATGTCCGGCCAGAACCTGGTGGATCTGCTCAAGACGGCGCGCACGGAGGACCTGGTCTCGACCGCCTACCAGCCGATCCGGGACCTGCCTTCGGGCCGCACGGTCGGCTACGAGACCCTGATGCGCCTGCACGATTTCGACGGCAGCCTGATCAGCCCGCAGGTCTTCATTCCCGAGGCAGAGCGTTCGGGCGCCATTGTCGAGCTGGGCTACTGGGCCATCGAGCGCGCCATCCGCGACATGAAGCGGCTGGACCCGCAGGCAACGGTCTCGGTCAATGTCTCGGGCGTGCAGCTGCGCGCGCCGGGCTTCCCGCTGCGGGTGACGGAGATCGTGTCGCGCGAGGGCATGCCCGCGTCGCAGCTTGCGCTGGAGATCACCGAGGGCATGGACATCTTCCTGGAGCCGCAGGCGCTGAAGGCGGTGGAGGAGCTGCGCTCCTTCGGCCTTCAGATCTGGCTGGACGATTTCGGCACCGGCTATGCGGGCCTTGCCTGCCTGCGCGAATACGAGTTCGACCTGATCAAGATCGACAAGGGCTTCCTGCAGGACAGCCAGTCGGAGGTCGGGCTGCTGATGCTGGAGGACATGATCGGCCTCGTCCACCACCGCGGCATCCGCGTTCTGGTGGAGGGCGTGGAGACGGCCAACCAGCTGCGGATACTGGAGAACCTTGGCGTCGATCTCGTCCAGGGCTACCTCGTCGGCCGCCCGGCGAGCGTGGAGAAGCACCTGTCCCGCGCGCACGAAACCGACGCCCTCGCCCCCCGCAGGGCGTAGGGGATTGCCAATCTATAAGATCCCGAAATATGCCGGACCACCTTCGCACAGCTCATTACCGCAACGAGGAGGTGCTAGAGCGTATCTAAATCGGCAGGCAGTTTCGGAACGATACCGAGCGCCTGAAAAAGCTGTTCGATTTCTGCACCAAGATGACATCCGCGCCACGCAAGGTCTCCAAAGAAAAGGCGGGAGCGACGACATGAGTGACTATGTGTTGTTTCAGATGTGGAAACCATTCCGGAAGTCGCTGATTAAGAGACATCACTTTTATGTCGAGCAGGCCCGAAAGCGCCTGCTCTCGCAATTTGAAGACATCGAGGCGGACGCCAACAAGGCCGCTAAGGTATGGCTTGAACAAAACCATGCGCGGTTTGACCCTGATCATCACAATCCAGAAGACTTCTACGAGGCGGCCAACGACGCGGGAATCGAGTTCTACGAACTTCTAAGTGATATGCGGGAGCAAACCCGTTTGAACATTACCGCAGGTATGTTCCACGAGTGGGACAAGCAGTTGCGAGATTGGCTCGTGCGGGAAATTGAACATTGGCACAGCGGTGATAACACTAGGTTGAAGGTCTGGTCGGCCGACTTCAACCAAATAGCCGACTTGTTGGAGAGCTTTGGCTGGAAAATCCGCGCCACCACCTATTTCCGCGCCCTTGATGCGTGCCGCTTGGTTGTCAACGTCTACAAGCACGGGGAGGGAAAATCCCTCACTGATTTGAGACAGAACTACCCTGAATATCTGGATGATCCGCTCAAAGGTACTGGTAGTGTCTTTACAGGACCGAAATATCCCGATCACACCAACCTCAAGGTGAGCGAAAAGCAGTTTCAGGGATTCTCTGACGCTATCGTAGCGTTCTGGCAAGATGTCCCGGAGGACGTCTTTGAGTCACAAATAAAGACCGTGCCGGACTGGTTTGGAAAAGCCATTTTGAAGGATCAGAATGGACAACGACATGCAAACAAGAAATAACAAAAAACTACCAAAATCAGTGCCATCAGTCTCCGCCTCCTACGCACATACAGGAAACTCCACCAAGTCAAACGAGCTAAATATGCATCCCGTGCAGGAGCGAGTGAACCGTGCCGGATTTGCCGGAAACCGTTTCGGTTGAGTGACGCCGCCATGGCGGGCTCCTCCCAGATGCCATGGCAACGTGCCTCCGCTTCGGCCGTCGCAAGAGGCCCATCCACCGCTGTCCCGTCTGCAGCCCGAAGCATCAGGGCGGCCGCCTTGATGCTTCATTCATTCCAGGCCGGGGAACCGGCCCGAAACGCTTTCAAAATGAAAATGTAATCCACCTCCCCGCCGCCTGCGCCATCATGTCCGCATGAACGATGACGCGAAAAGGGACTGGGAAAGGGCGATCGAGCGCAATTGCGCGGCGCTGCGGCGCATCGCGGCGATGCTGTTCGCCATGCTGGGGCTCGGGGGAGGCGTTCCCGAGACCGTGCCGCGCCGCGCGAGGCGCCGCCTGTTGCGCTTCCTGCGCCCGGCGGAGTCGGCGGCCCGCCGCCTGATCCTCGCCGCTGCCCGCGGCATCGCGGTCCCGCCCCCGCGTGTCGCCCCGCCGCCCGCGCCCTCGCCCGTCGAGCTGCTGCGCGCCCGGGGCCTGCTGGTCAGCCACGGCCCGGTCTTTCTCGGCCTTGCCCGCCGCTGGGTGCCGGAGACGCCGGCACCCGAGGAGCCCGAGCCCGGTTCCGGCCGCGTGCCCGCCTTCCGGCTGGCCGATCCGCACCGCCGTTTCGATTTCTGGGCCCGCCCGGGACGCGCCCGCCTCGCCTTCGCCGAGCTGCCGCCGGACGAGGCGCTTGCCCGCGAGATCGAGGAGGTGCCGGCGCGGGCGCTGTGCAACCGCGTCATGGCGCTGAAAGCGGCGCTGGAGGATCTTCCCGCCCAGGCGAAGAGGCTCGCCCGGCTGCGCGCCCGCCGCGAGGCCGCGCGGGCGGTCGGCAGGGAGCGATGCAAGGTGCCCTCGCTCTACCGCTTTCCCCTGCGCTACGGCCCGCCGCCCGGCTGGCGGCGCCGGCCGCGCGACGGCACCGGCGAGGTGGACCGCGTGCTGGCGGAGTGCCACCGCCTCGCGCTTGCGGCGATGCGGCCCGACACGTCCTGATCCCTGCCAATGTCCCTTTTGCCGGGAGTCCCCCGCCGTCCGGCTCGCCTCAGTCGATGGTGACCCTGGCGCCGTGCGCGCGCACGCCTTCCGGCTCGACGTGGATGGTCACCCGCGCACCGGGAATGGCGGCGCGGATCGCCTCCTCCATCCGGTCGCAGATGTCGTGGCTGGCGGCGACCGTCATCTCGGCCGGCACCACCATGTGGAAGTCGACGAAGGTCATGCGGCCGGCCTGGCGGGTCTTCAGGTCGTGCACGTCGACCGAGCCGCCGGCATTGCCGGCGATCGCCGCGCGGATCGCGCTTTCGTCGGCGGGCGCGGCCGCCCGGTCCATCAGCCCGTCGACCGAGGACGCGATCACCTTCCAGCCTTCCCACAATATGTTGCAGGCAACGCCGATGGCCAGCAGCGGGTCGAGGATCGCGTATCCCGTCGCCAGCGCCGCCAGCAGCCCGGCGAACACGCCCAGCGACGTCACCACGTCGGTGAACAGGTGGCGCCCGTCGGCAACGAGCGCCGGCGAGCGGTGCTCGCGCCCGGCGCGGATCAGCAGGAAGGCCCACATCCCGTTGATCGCCGCGGCGACCATGTTGATGCCGAGGCCGAGCGCCGGCGCCTCGGGCAGAACCGGGGCGAAGAGTGCGGCAAAAGCCTCGTGGGCGATCAGCAGCGCCGCCACGACGATCAGCACGCCCTCGATCACGGCGGAGAAATACTCCGCCTTGGAATGGCCGAAGGGATGCTCGGCATCGGCCGGCTTCTGGGCATAGGAGACCGCGAAATAGGCAATCAGCGCGGCGATCACGTTGACAGTGGATTCCAGCGCGTCCGACAGCAGCGCCACCGAGCCGGTGACGTGCCAGGCGGCCAGCTTCAGCGCCATCACGCCGAAGGCGACCGCGATCGACCCCGTGGCGAGACGCTTGACAATCGGTTGAGCCGTGCCCGCCATGCCGGTCCCCTGCCTGTCACCGCCTGCCGCCTCAGGCGGCGGCGTCCTTGCCCCGGCGTGCCCGGTCGCCGGCCAGGTGCGCCACCACGTTCTCGATCATCCGCATGCCGGCATTGTGGCCCAGCGTCATGATCGATTCCGGGTGGAACTGCACCGCCGCCACCGGCTCGTGGCGGTGCTCGATGCCCATCACCACGCCGTCCTCGGTTTCCGCCGTGACCGTGAAATCGTCCGGCAGGCGCGACGGGTCGGCGAAGATCGAGTGGTAGCGGCCGACGGTGACGGTCTTCGGCAGGCCGGAGAACACCCGGCCCGGATGGTTGATGCGGATGCGCGAGGGCTTGCCGTGCATCGGCAGCGAGAGCTGGCGCAGGTTTCCGCCGTAGGCCTCCGTCAGCGCCTGCAGGCCGAGGCAGACGCCGAAGATCGGCATGTCGCGGTCGCGCGCCTTGCGGATCGTCGCCTTGCAGTCGAAATCCGCCGGCGTGCCCGGCCCGGGCGACAGCACCACCAGGTCGGGACGGTAGTCGTCCAGCACCTGTTCGGGCACCGGCGAGCGCACCGTGCGCACCTCCGCCCCGGTCTGGCGGAAGTAGTTCGCCAGCGTGTGGACGAAGCTGTCCTCGTGGTCGACCAGCAGGATCCTGACCCCGAGGCCCACCTGCGCGGTCTCCCGCTTGGCGGTTCCGGCATTGCCCTGCTTCGCCTCGCGGATTGCCGCCAGCATGGCCGAGGCCTTCAGCTCGGTCTCGGCCTCCTCGTCCTCGGGCACCGAGTCGAACAGCAGCGTCGCCCCGGCCCTGACCGAGGCCACCCCGTCGCGCACGTGGATGGTGCGCAGCGTCAGCCCGGTATTCATGTCGCCGTCGAACTTCACCATGCCGATGGCGCCGCCATACCAGGCCCGCGGGCTCTTCTCGTGGTTCTCGATGAAGCGCATCGCCCACAGTTTCGGCGCGCCGGTCACGGTCACGGCCCAGGCGTGGCTGAGGAATCCGTCGAAGGCGTCCATGCCGTCGCGCAGCCTGCCCTCGACATGGTCCACCGTGTGGATCAGGCGCGAATACATCTCGATCTGGCGCCGGCCGATCACCCGCACCGAGCCCGGCTCGCAGACCCGGCTCTTGTCGTTGCGGTCGACGTCGGAGCACATGGTCAGTTCCGACTCGTCCTTCTTGGAATTGAGCAGCTTGAGGATCTGTTCCGAGTCCTCGATCGCGTCCTCGCCGCGCCGGATGGTGCCGGAGATCGGGCAGGTCTCGATCCGCCGGCCCGTCACCCGAACGAACATTTCCGGCGACGCGCCGACGAGGAACTCGTTTCGGCAGAGATTCATGAAGAAGGAATAGGGCGCGGGGTTCGTCTCCTTGAGCCTGCGCGAGATCGCCGACGGTTTCGAGTCGCAGCGCTCGTGGAACACCTGTCCCGGCACCACCTCGAACAGGTCGCCGCGCGCGAAGCTCTCCTTGGCCTTCTCGACCAGCTTCGCATATTCGCCCGGCACGTGGTCGCCGCGCGGCGGGATCGTGTCGGTCTTGACGAAGGGCTGCGGCGCCACCGTCCCGTCCAGGCCCTCGGTTGTCGTCTCGCCGTCGGAGAACTCGTAGCGGTCGATCCAGGCCTTGGCCGCGTGGTTGTCGACGACCAGGATCTCGTCGGGGAAGAACAGCGCGAGGTCCCGCTGCGCCGGATCGCGCTCCAGCTTCTGCTGGATCGGGTCGAACTGGAAGGCGATGTCGTAGCCGAAGGCGCCGTAGAGCGCGAGATCGTTTTCCTCCGGCGAATGGAAGTGGTCGACGATGGCCCGCAGCGCGGAGAAAACGCTGGCCGCCCGCGTCCGGTCCTCCTCCATGACCACCGCCGCCGGCTCGGCGATCCGCACGGTCAGCACGCCGTCGCCCGGCTCCAGCCCGGCGATGTGCTCGGCGCCGGTCAGCGCCTTCTCGATCATTTTCAGGATCGGACGGCCGCGTTCCGAAAGCGCCTCGACGGTCATGGTCCGCTGGTGCGCGGAGATCAGCACCGGCGGGTTCGCGATCGCCGTGTCCCATCGCGTGTATCGGCCGGGATATTCGTAGTTGGACGACAGGATCACGCCCGGCTGGCTGTCCAGCAGCTCGGTGTAGTCGGCGATCGCCGTCGCGTAGTCCGCGTCGCGGCGATAGCGCCTCACGGTCACGCCGCCGCGCGTCACGTATGTCAGGTCTGCCTTGTCCGTCGCCATCTCGATTTCGTCTTTCCTGTTCCCGGTCATTCTTCCTGTCCTTTCATTCGGCGCCGGACAGCAAAAAACCGCCTAAGCGCCGTGATGCACTTGGCGGTTCCGAAACTTGACGCGCAGTCATGGGTCAGCACCGCCTAGAAGCGGGGCCACCACCAGAGAGTCTTGACTGCGCTGCGAATGTCCATGGCCGGGAAAATAGAACGTCGGCGGGTGCCGCGCAACGGGAAATTTTCACCGGCCGTGTTCGGACCGGAAGCCGGCGACCGTCCGGCTGCGGGAAGGAGGCGGGCGCCGGCCGGGCGCCCGCCCCGCGGTCAGAACAGTCCCTCGACATTTCCCTCGTCGTTGAGCCCGATCACCTCGGCGGAAGGCTTGCGCGGCAGGCCGGGCATGGTCATGATCTCGCCGCAGATCGCCACGATGAAACCGGCGCCAGCCGACAGCCGCACCTCGCGCACCGGCACCGAGTGGCCCGTCGGCGCGCCGCGCAGGTTCGGGTCGGTCGAGAACGAGTACTGCGTTTTCGCCATGCACACCGGCAGATGTCCGTAGCCGGCCTCCTCCCACTGCCTCAGCTGCGCGCGCACGCTCTTGTCCGCGATGACCTCGTCGGCATGGTAGATCCGCTTGGCGATGGTCTCGATCTTCTGGAACAGGGGCATGTCGTCCGGGTAGAGCGGCGAGAAGTTCGACGCGTCGCTTTCCGCCATCTCGACGACCTTGCGCGCCAGGTCCTCGATGCCGGCGGAGCCGTCCGCCCAGTGCCTGCACACGATCGCCTCGGCGCCCTGCTCCGCGACATAGTCCTTGACCGCCTGGATCTCGGCTTCCGTGTCGGAGACGAAATGGTTGATCGCCACCACGACCGGCACGCCGAAGCCCTTGGTGTTGGCGATGTGGCGCCCGAGATTGGGGCAGCCCTTCTTCACCGCCTCGACATTCTCGCTGCCGAGGTCTTCCTTCTTGACGCCGCCATTCATCTTCATCGCGCGCACCGTCGCGACGATCACGGCCGCCGCCGGCTTGAGCCCGGCCTTGCGGCACTTGATGTCGAAGAACTTCTCCGCGCCGAGATCGGCGCCGAAGCCCGCCTCGGTGACGACGTAGTCCGCGAGCTTCAGCGCGGTCGTCGTCGCGATCACCGAGTTGCAGCCATGCGCGATATTGGCGAACGGCCCGCCATGCACGAAGGCCGGGTTGTTTTCGAGAGTCTGTACCAGGTTCGGCTGCATCGCGTCCTTCAGCAGGACGGTCATCGCCCCGTCGGCCTTGATGTCCCGGCAGTAGACCGGCGACTTGTCGCGACGATAGGCGACGACGATGTCGCCCAGTCGCTTCTGCAGGTCATCCAGGTCCTTCGCGAGACACAGGATCGCCATCACCTCGGAAGCCACCGTGATGTCGAAGCCGGTCTGGCGCGGAAAGCCGTTGGCGACGCCGCCGAGCGACACGACGATGTCGCGCAGCGCGCGGTCGTTCATGTCCATCACGCGCCGCCAGGTCACGCGCCGCTCGTCGATCCCGAGCTCGTTGCCCCAGTAGATGTGATTGTCGATCATCGCCGAAAGCAGGTTGTGCGCCGAGGTGATGGCGTGGAAGTCCCCGGTGAAATGGAGGTTCATGTCCTCCATCGGCACCACCTGCGCATGGCCGCCTCCTGCCGCGCCGCCCTTCATGCCGAAATTCGGTCCGAGCGAAGCCTCGCGGATGCAGATCGCCGCTTTCTTCCCAATGCGGTTCAGCCCGTCGCCGAGCCCGACTGTTGTTGTTGTCTTGCCCTCGCCCGCTGGCGTCGGGTTGATGGCCGTGACGAGGACCAGCTTGCCTTCAGGGCGGTCCCGCAACGACTTGATGAAATCGGCCGATACCTTCGCCTTGTCGTGCCCGTAGGGCAGAAGATGTTCGGAGGGTATTCCGAGCTTTGCGCCGATATCCTGGATGGGCTTCTTGTTTGCCGCACGCGCAATTTCGATGTCTGTCTTGAATTCGGCCATGATCTCCTCCGTGTAGCCCCACCGGCAGGATCACGCTGCCGACGAAAAATGTATACACGACAAATGATTTCGGAAAGCAATCCCGAGAAGCGTCCAATCGCGAGAGACACGCCATCGAGGCAATCCGATTTGCTTTCGCGAGCCTATGCTTTCGCTTCCCTCCGCCCGGTTCGACACGCGACAAGACCCGTCGCAACCTGACATGGAAACGCTATTTCAGGGGAATTTCAGCCTGCTTCGGAACATGCTTCCGTCTGCTGCGGGCGTAGGCAACGACGCGAAAATGCATTCGCAGGCGGCCGGCGCATGCAACCGCAGCGTCCGCAGCAATGCCTGCCTGTCGATCTCCCACCTACCGGTACAACGCTCCGCCGGCTAGGAAACAGATACACAATCCGACGAGAATGAATACATTCTGCGTATCAACCGCGCCCTAGCGCTCGAGCACGTCACGCATTTCCACTAGGTTCGAGCGAACACGAAGAAGGTCGAAACCGATCGATTCCAGGTGCGACTTTATGAGACTCGATGCGCTGCCGTTGGCTACGAAGGGCGGGCGCATGTTCAACGCGTCCTGCATCTGCTCGTCGACCCGATCCCATATCGCGTCCAGGTTCCGCTGCGCGACGACCTCGCGGAAATCGCTGCGCGCCGCAGAGAGAATGCCGTAATAGCCGTAGAGCTGCCCGAAGGTGAACCAGAACCGGTCGTCGGCGCGCCTGTCGAACCCCATGAAATTGCTCTGCTCCATCCGGCGCTGAAGAATTTCCGAGGTCGAGCCGATATCGGCCGTTACACGATCGAAGAACTGCATCAGGTTGTCGGCGCGGGCATCGAAGTCGGCCCGACATTCCTGCAGTTCCAGATTGAACGCCAACAGGCTGTCGCGGGCATCGCGCAGCCGCGCCTGTGTCGACGGCTGCAGGAAGGGCGGGCTCAGCGTGAAGAACCAGGCATCTTCCCGGTAGTTGGCGGCTTCGCGCGCATCCTGGAGATTCTGATTTATCGAAGACGTCCCGCGCACGCGTCCGAGCCGGTCGACCAGCTCGACGGCCGTTCTGCGGACGGCCTGGTTGATGCCAAGCTGGAACGCGGCCTTGTTGTCGAAGAACGGGGTATCCTTCCAGTCGATGATGAACAGGAACCCGGCCTTCGACAGCGGGTTCGAGGGAACCCAGTATTCCTGATTGACGTTCTTGTCTATGAGGTCCGCAGCCACCTGTACCATCGCGGACGGATAGCAGGCACCGTCGCCGGCCTGCGATCCCGCCGCTCCGTATTCCGTCTCGAACGCATAGCGCTCCGGATAGTCGGGATCGCCGATCGACCAGAACTGGGTGATGTAGATTAGATAGCCATAGGATGCGACAATCGCGATCAGTATGACGAAGACCGGGATCTTCACGAACCAGCCGCGCCCGCGCAGCCAGTTCCTGAACGCGATGAACGGCCACGCCAGCCACGCCACGAATGTGCCGATCGCCCGGCCGATGACCTCGAAGAGGCGGGTGAAAAAGGCGATGATCGGGTCAAGCATGGTGTCGCTCCGGAAGGGTCAAAGGCCGTAGAGCCGCTTGCGGAACGCGGCCTTGTCGGACAGATAGGTGGTCTTCAGCATCTCCACAACGTGCTGGCGGAAGGCATCACCGTAACTTTCGTAGTCCTTGTAGAAGCCCTGCTTGTTGAAAACATAACGCGCAACGAAGTCGCTCGGGACATATTCGGTGACAAGGCGGTTCACCAGCCAGGCGTCCTTGTGGTCGGGTTTCGCGCGTGCCAGCAGAAACCGGAATCGGTTGTCGACATCTCGGATGTCGACATGACCGGACCGCGCAATGTCGCGTTTGACCGCATTCAGGAAGGGATAGACGCCATCCTCGTTGATGAGCCCGGCATTTCTGTGCATCCACGTCTGCAGCCAGACCGCGTCCATCCGCCCAAGGTCGGCATCCGGCTCCGCCCTTCGCAACAGCGCGCGTATCGCCATCTCGGCACGGTGCTCGAGAAAACCCGACGGTTCCAGCCAAGAGGCGCGCGGCGGGTCGAGCCGGCCGGTATCGGCCAGAAAGGCATGGACCCGCGCCATGTCCCGGATCGGAATATAGGCGACCTGCCACGGCCGGGAGCGGCGGAAGCCCGGCGCCGACGGATCGGCGATCACCGTCGTCATCTTCTCGTCGACGAAGACGTAGCAGCCACCGAAATGGCTGGTCCAGAAGGCGTCGTGCCGGAACACGACCTGGTCGGGCACCAGCGTGTTTTCGCGTATGTCGCCGGCGATCCTCGCCAGTTCGACCATGCGTTCCAGCATGGCGTCGTTGCGCCAGGCGTCCGGCTCGCCTTTCAGCCGGTCCACCAGCGTGCGCAGCTCTGCAGCCTTGCCGAGCACGTCGTCGGCCGACAGGACGTTGAACTCGACCTGCTCGATTCCCAGCAGGTCCTCGATGTCGTTGACCCGCGAGACATTGTCGTCGATCTCGCCATAGATCACGTCCTTGATCGTCAGCGCATTGATCGCACGGGCGTTCGCGGTGAAGAACTCGTATATCAGCGCTTCGGTGTTGGAAAAATGCGTATGCACCACCGGAAACGTCGATTGCGACGGCGTCAGGATGATGAAACGCCGGTTGATCCCGTTCGGATCGAGGTAGTCCGGATCGCCCAGCTCGTCTGCCACCTGCGGCGAGAAACCGGTCTTGTCGATGTCGAAGACCTCCAGCTTCGTCTCCGGCAGGCCGAACGCCTTCAACGCCTTGTTGTAGCGCTCGATCAGGTGCGGCTGGCTGACTTTCAGCAGCCGGCCATAGATCAGGTCGTTGTCGTAGAGGCGTTTCATGCGCCGTTCCACAGCCCCTTGGACTTCAGGTCCGCGATCTCCCTTGCTGCGCGCTCGCGCAGCCGTTCATTACGGATCATGGCCTCTACGGCCGCCGCGTCCGACTTGTCGGTGTAGCGGAACTCGGAATCGGCGTAGCGGTTGATCTCCTGCATGACCATCTTCATCGTGAACGGGCCGCGCAGTTCCTCGATCATCGCCTTCTTCTCGTCGTAGGACTTGTGCATGAATGCCTCCGGCGTCTCGAACCACTCGTCCGGCAGGTCGAAATCCATCGCCCGCATCTTGATCGCGTCGGTGATGTTCTTGATCGCGCGGCCGGTAAAGCGCGGCTCGGCCTGCTTGATGCGATGCAGGTAGTCGCCAACATCGGCCATCGTCTTCGGTTCGCCGCGCTCCTCCATGAAGCGCTCGTAGACGGCCAGAAGCCCCTCCTCCTTTGGCCTGTCATGGCCTTCATAGGCTTCCGCCACCGCCTTCTTGATGACCTGCGCCGCGTAGAGGTCGTGATCGCCGAGCGGGATAGAATGGTTCTTGCCGGCCAGCAGCACGAAGATGTCGATATAGTCGTCAAGCGTCTGCGGCCCGTCCACCAGCCAGCGCGCGCCAGCCCGCTGGCGCAACGCATCGTCGACGTTCTCGGGGTAGTTGGAAAACATGCCGAAGGAGCAGTTGCCGCGCACCACTGTTGTCGCGCCGGCAAAGCTTTCCATCAGCACCGCGGTCACTTCGTGCTGCCCGGCCGAGGCCCGGTCGTCTGAGCGACGCGCCGCGACCTGGTCGATATCGTCGATCGTGCCGAAACCGATCGCCTTCGGGTTGACGATCGTGTTGACGAACTCCTTGCAGTTCTGGCCCGACTTGCCCTGGTAGGACGAGATCTGGTCGACGCCGAAATTCTCGTAGTGGAAGGGATAGCCCGCAACCTCGCAGTAGTCGTTGATCAGCCCGGCGATCATCTGGATCAGGATAGTCTTGCCGGTTCCCGGCGCGCCGTCACCGATGAAGGTGAACAGGAAACCGCCCAGTTCCACGAAGGGATTGAGCTGCCGCTCGAAATCATAGGCCATCAGCATCTTGGCCAGCCGCGTCGCCTGGTATTTGGCAATATGGTTGCCGATGATCTCGTTCGGCTTCTTGAACTGCATCGCCAGCGGCTTGCGGCGCTGGCCGGGCGCCACGTCGAACCCGTTGATGGTGAAATCGTCCGCCTCGATGCGTATATGGCTGTCCTCGAATGAACCGAGTCCGGTGAAGCGACCGCGCCGTCCGAGCAGTCCGTCGACGGAGACCCGCGCAAATGCCTTCGCCCGCTGCAGCATGGTCATCTCGTCAGCCGCGCCGTCGATGGCGTTGGCCAGTCCCGCGACCAGCGACTTCAGCGCATCCTGGGCCGTGTCGAACAGGAAGTCCGGCTCGTCGGGATCGTTGACCGGCTCCGTGCCTCCGTCGAGCATCTGCAGGAGATAGGCCGAAAGCGTGAAGGCCGCGATATAGGCCGAGGCATTGACCAGCGTCTTGAACCGCTCCGCGTCATCGCCCTGCAGCGGAGACGACAGGTTGCGCGCCTGCAGGCTTTCCAGCTCCGTCTGGCGTGCGAACAGCTCCGCGACTGCAAGCGCGATCGCGATACCGCGTCGCGTCCGGTAGAGCAGGCCGTGCTGCACCGGCGACAACATCGGATCATCGGGCCTGACCCCGGCGATCTGCCTGGCCAGTTCCACCTCGCGGGTGCGCCGCACGCCACCGGTGGAAACCGTGGAGACGAAACGCCGACCGGTTCCCGCAAGCGCCGTGTCGGACTTGCCTCCGCTCTCCTCCATCACGACGATGCGCGTGACGAACGACTGCGCGACCGCGCGATGTTTCGCAATGTCGTCCTCGTCGATCCGCGTCAGGCCGATATCCATTCCGGTTCTCCCGCTCGCTTTCCGGACATGCTGCGGTCACACATCGGTAATCACCTGCCCGCCTGAAATGATATGCGTCTGGTAGCCCTTGAAGACGCTCTCGGTCTCCCCTGCTGCATAGAGCGCCTGGTACGCCTCATGCGGAATCAGGGCGTGCTTCTCGTATGCAGATACGCCCATCCGCGCAGCTTCGAGATCGCTCGTCTCTATGTGGAACTCTTCCCGCGCCGGTTCCGATGACCACAGCCCCTTGCGCGCCGGCTTCTCGGCCTTTGAATAGACGTCCTGTATCGTCCATGTCAGCAGCCAGGCGTTCAACGGGTCTGCAACCTGTTCGAGGATGTGATTGACCCGCTGGTTGTGCGCTGTGATGCCGGCCGAGTAGAAGGGCCCGAGCACGATGCGCCGCAACTGCTTCGGGTGCAGCACGTCGAAATCCGTGTCCAGATTGGTGGCGATTGTCGACGGCGAAAGCGAATAGGCGGAATTGCGTTCCACGAAGGCATCGAACTCGCGCGCCAGCTCCGGGTTGAGCAGCCCGCCTACGGGAAGCGGTATGTCTACCGAGCTATCGAGCTTGCCATCCTTCGTGACCAGAAGTTTCACCAGGTCGGTGGAAGAATCCTCGACCATGACGCTGTAGACCAGCGGAAGGTTCGACGTGCCGTCGAAAGCGCCCCAGTGGACGAGATAGTATGGCCGCATTGTCTTCGGATTGACTGAGACCTTCACCGTTTCCGGCAACACCAGCGGCGAGAAGACGTGTCCCTCCTGGACCTTTTCCAGGTAGAGCCGCTCGGCCATCAATTGCTGCAACTCCGCGGGAAACGCCTTGTGACGCAGGATGAAGTCCGCCATCTCTTCACGCAGCGTGGCGGGATCCGCAATCTCGCCGAGCCGCGCCTTGGCCGTGCGTCGGTCGTTCTCCAGCTCCAACACGTTCTGGAACACCGGGAACCCGCTTTCCGCGCGCGAGATCCGAAAGGATTTCGCGTAGTCGAGATGATGCTGCCAACAGTCGAAGGATGTGGCCAGTCGCTGGACGTATTCCGTCACGATTCTCGCGATGAGGCCGTGCTTGTAGAGCGGCGAAGAATCGTCACGCAGGAATACGCCGAGCCCGTCCAGTGCCGCCCCGATGGAGGCGAAATAGCGGTCGACCGGCGTCGACGCGGATCGTTGCGCTTTCACGGTTCGAATGCCTCCCGCGGCAAACTCGTGCCCCTACTGGCGCACATAGTCCGCGGCGTTGTGCTTCTTCATGACATCGTCGAAGCGACGGGCGAATGCGTCGTCGGCCAGCTTCTTGCGCCTCTGGATGTCCTGCGTCGCGACCATGTTCTTCTCGTGCATCTCGAGCAGGTCGCCGATATGCTTCTGTGCCGCGGCGCCGATGCCGGCCATCGTCGTTTCGGCCGCGGTATCGACCTGGCTGCCAAGCGTGTTGATCTTGTGCGCGACATCCTGCTGCGCCGCCGTCTTCAGCGAGTCTTCCAGCGCCTTGTAGAGGACGATGCGTTGTTCGGTATCGATGGTCAGCTTGTTGATCAGCGTCTGCTGGGCCGCGATCTGGTTGTTCAGGGAATCGACAAAGGTCTGGAACATCGAGGTATAGCGTTCAAGTGTCTGGCTCTCTGCCAGCAACGTCTGCTCCAGCGCCTGCTTCTCGTTGTACTCGGTTGCCAGCTTCGAGCGTTCGCCTTCCAGTTCCGTCCGGTCCTTCTGGTTGGTCGTTGCCGCAATTCGGTTTTCGAGATCGAGCAACAGCGGATTCAGTTCCTCAATCCGTTTCTGTGTCGTCTCGAGTTCTTCCATGGTCTTCTTGCGACGTTCGATGACAGTCCTGAGGCTGTCCTCCGACGTGGCATACCGGGTATCGAGGATGTTCTTCTGATCTGTCAGTATGCCGACGATGGTGTCCGATTTCGCGAGCAGTTCCTGCAGGTTTCCGGCCAATGACATGTTGCGCACGCGTTCCGAACGCATCCGCTGCATGCGCTGCTTGGAAAACAGGCCGACCAGCTTTTCGAAGCCGGTATAGGATTTCATCGATTCGAATTCGGTCCCGAATACGTTGGTGGCGTCCTCCAGGCCGATGATCAGGTCGGCAATGTTCGCCTCCATGACCTTCTGCTGCTTCAGCACGTCCTGGATGCGGGCATTCTCGATATCGAATTCGGCGTCGCCTATGGCCTTGTCGGCCTTCGCGAACTTGTCGAGCACAACGCCCGACTGTTCGATCTTGGAGCGCATGTCCTCGACGACCTGCTTGGTCTTCTCGATCTCGGCATCAAAATTCTGCAAGGTCGCCATGTACACGGTCTCCGTTTCCCGGCCGGTTCGGCCGGATTCCCTCAGGTCATACGGGTATAGACTGTGGCGACCGACTCTGGAAGTTTCAAGCGGGACGAGGTCAGGGCTTGGAAAAACCGATCATGTCTTCGGCCGGAATGTGCCCCATCTCCTCTTCCCAGTGACGACGGCACAGCGACACATAGGCATCCTTGCCGATCACCACCTGGTCGCCGTCCTTGGCAACCTTGCCGTCCGGCCCCAGGCGAACGACCATTGTGGCCTTGCGCCCGCACCGGCAGATCGTTCGAACCTCGCGCAGTTCGTCGGCGATTGCCAGCAATGCCCGGGACCCGGAAAAGAGATTGCCTTGGAAATCCGTCCGGAGTCCGTAGCACATGACAGGAATGCCGAGACGGTCGGCGACACGTGCCAGTTGCCAGACCTGCTCTTCCTCGAGGAATTGCGCCTCGTCGACGAAGACACAGTGCGTCGTCTTCGACTGGTGGTGCTCGCGGATCCGCTCGAACAGATCGTCGCCCGAACGAAACATCTCGGCATCCGATTCCAGCCCCACGCGAGAGGAAATGTAGCCGAGATCCTCCTCCTTGCGGTAATGGCCGGCAACGAAGAGCAAGGTATGCATTCCGCGCTCGCGGTAGTTGTACGACGCCTGCAACAACATGGTCGACTTGCCGGCGTTCATTGTCGCGTAGTGGAAATAGAGCTTCGCCATCGGATGTGTTTCCGGCTTGCCTTTCGCTATCCAGATTTGGATGACATAACCCCTCCCGGCGCAAGCGGCCATGCGCCGGACCACGACATCAACAGATAGAAAGATCTAATGTCATGAGTGCCAGCGAGAACGGCCCCGACAAACAGCAGAAGCTCGTCCGCGAAACCGACGAAGAGGCGATACGGCTCGCTCGCACGCTCGTTGCGACTGCTCGTCACGGCGCGCTTGCCGTCATGATGCCGGGCGAGAAAGGCATTCCGGGAGCGAGCCGCGTTGCGCTTGCGACCGACTTCGACGGAACCCCGGTCATTCTCGTCTCGTCGCTGGCATGGCACACCCGCGCCATTGTCGAGGCGCCGGACTGCTCACTCCTCGTTGGCGAGGTCGGCAAGGGCGACCCGCTTGCCCATCCCCGCATATCGCTGTTCCTGCGTGCCCGTCCGGTCGAACGCGGCACGGCCGATCACGACCGGATTCGCCGCCGTTATCTGGCGCGTCATCCGAAAGCTGCACTCTATGCAGACTTCGGCGACTTTGCCTTCTTCCGGCTTACCATCTCCAGGGCCAGTATGAACGGCGGTTTCGGCAAGGCCTACGAGCTGACAGCGGAAGACCTTGCACCACGCGGCGATATCGCCGGCATCGCCGGGATCGAGGAAAGTGCGATAAACCACATGAACGAGGATCACGGGGAAGCGATTGACCTGTACGCCAGGGTCTTCGCGAAAGCCGATGCCGGCCGCTGGAAGCTGGCCACGCTCGACGCCGAAGGCATGGAACTCGTCGACGGCGATCGGATTGCCCGCATCTGGTTTCCGAGCCCGCTGCAAAGGGCCGAGGACCTGCGCAGCGTCCTGGCCGCGATGGCACGGGAAGCCCGCGAGAAAACCGGCGCCTCCGCATGACTGTTTCCGAAAGTCGCCTGACGCGGATAACCGACCCCGCCGATCCGCGCATTGAGGCCTATCGCGATATCCGCGAACGCGATCTCGTGCGCCGTCACGGCCATTTCATTGCCGAAGGCAAGACCGTTCTGCAGGTCCTCGTCGCCCAGGACCGCTTTCCTGTCCATTCCCTGCTCGTACTCGAAAACCGTGTTGGCGGGATCGCTGACCTGATCGGGGCCATGCCCGAAAGCGTGCCGGTCTATTGCGCGGCGCAGGATGTCATGGATGCGATTGCCGGCTTCCACATTCATCGCGGCATACTCGCCATCGCACGCATTCCCGACAACATCGCCATCCCCCCGGAACCGCTGCCCGCGAGCTGGAGAACCGTTCTGCTGCTCTCCGGCATTTCCAACCACGACAACATGGGTGGCATATTCCGAAATGCCGCCGCATTCGGTGTCGATGCCGTACTTCTCGATCCGCAATGTTGCGACCCGCTGTACAGAAAGGCGGTACGCGTATCGGTCGGCGGCGTGTTGCGCGTCCCGTTCTTCCGGACTGCATCGATGCAGGACGCGGTTGAACGGCTCGGTCGGAATGGCGTCGCTGTCGCCGCCCTTTCACCTGCCGGCCGGATCGACATCGCGAACTGGAAACCAGCCAGCCGCCAGGCTCTTGTCCTCGGCAGCGAAGGCCACGGACTCGCGCCGGAATGGCTCACCCGCCTGGAAACGTTGTCGATCGGGATGGCGCCGGGCTTCGACAGCCTGAACGTGGCCACGGCCGGAGCCGTCGCGCTTCATCAGCTGAGAACGGCGCGGGGAGATTGACCGGGACTCATGCGCTGTTGCGCTGAACATCGACCGCGCGCTGCAATGCCTTGATGCGATCCGCCAGGCTGACGACTTCACCGGCAGATGTCGAATCGTCCTCGGCGAGCAGCGCATTGATCCTGGATTGCGGCCCCTCGAGCCGCGCCGCCATCGCAACGACCTCCGCCGCCAGTTGGTTGAGCTTGTCGCGCAGGACGGTATCGCCGTTTCCGGAGTCACCATCGGCTTTGGCCGCGGCCAGTTCGCGCTTCAACTGGTCCCGTTCCAGTTCAAGGGAGCGGATCGCGACCGACTGCTGGGCCAACTTCAGCTGCAATTCTCCCATCGAATCCTCGTTCCCGTTTTCCTCCTCCGATGCGGACATCAACCGGTCGATGCGTATTGTCATCTCGGCGATCTGGCTTTCATGCGCCTCGTTCTGGCGCTCTGCCGCCTCTGCCCTCTGCTCAAGATCGCGCAGAGCGATGCGCAGCGAATCATTTTCCTCGCGCGAACGTTGCAACTCCTTGCTGCGCCGTTCGAGTTTCTCTTCCAGCGTGGATACCTGCGATATGGACTGTTCCAGTTTCGCTTCGATCTGTGCGAACCGCTTGCGCTCGGCGGCCAACGTGCTGCCGGTAGCCCGGCCTTCGGCGCCCAGTTCGCGAATCTCCCGCTGCAGGTCCCTGCGCACCTCCTTCAGCCCTGCCACGTCCTCGTTCAACTCGCCTATGCGGATATCCCGTTCGGCGATCTCCGCCTGAAGCGCACTGATCCGCAATTCGAGATTGCTGATGTCCTGGCTCCTCGCCTCCAGTTCGCGCTCGCGGTCTGCTGTTTCGCCCTTGGCGCTCTTCAACTCGTCCGTGCGAATTTCCAGTTCGGTACGCGTCGATTCCAGCGCGACCGAAACATCCGAGAGTTCCGTGGTCAGTTCATGTACCCGTTGGACAAGCGATGCGACCTCGCCCTTCAGACGCTCGCCCTCGGCCTCGCTGCCGGCGAGTTTCTTCTCAAGGTCATGGATTTTTGCATTCTGCTCCTCGGTCAACGCCTTCCGGGCGACATTTTCCTCGCGCAGTGACTTGACCTGCATCTCCACGCGCCGCAACGCGATTGCGTTTTGAGCGCGTAACATGTCCTTCTCGGCGTTCAGTTCGTTGATGGACAGTGGTAATGCCGACTCAATGCGCTTGCGCGTCAGAAAGACAGCACGACGCCATATTGCCGGCGCGACGAGGAGCGCCAGCAATACGGCTGCAAGAAAGCCGAGCGAAAATATGAGTACCGATTGGATCAAGGCCTGTTTCCTTGGGCGGCAGGCTAGCATCTGCCACGGAAAGGGCCAACAATCCAGTGCAAAGGTACACCGCGAGAGCCGGCGAATTCCTTTCTCGCTGGCCGGGCCTGATCCGGGGAAACTCTACTCAGAACGGATTCCAGGTCGGCATGGGCGTCACCTTGAGATAGCCGACCGACACGCCGAGGCGTGCGCCGACGCCGGTCCGCACCGGCACAAGCAACACATTGCCGCGCTTCAGCACGTGGAACCCAACTCCGGCCACGAGATAGGCAGATCCGGAAACGCCGCCATAACGGCCATAGAGCCCGTCGACGCTCTGCAGGTCGTAGACCAGCATCATCGTCCGGTTGCCGTCGGCGCCGAAATCCCAGCCCACCGACGGCCCCTGCCAGAAGACGGTGTGATCGCCGGCATTCTTCGTATAGAGCGTGCCCTCTCCGTAGGTCAGGCCGCCGACGAAAGCCCCGGAGCCCTCCTGTCCCAGGATGTAGCCGTTGGGCAGGCCGTAGCTGGCGAAAATCTTCTCGATCACCGACGCAAGGCCGCCCGATGTCGCGCCGAAGAACGTGTGCCCGGCATCGATGATTTCCTGGACCGTGTAGGTGTCCGCGGCCTGGGCACGCGCCTTCATCGGCATCGCGGCGACCATGACGGAAACCGCGATCGCCAGCAGAAGGGGTACGAATCTCGGGACCCTGGCGACGCGGACATTTGGCGCGGATTTGCTAAGCTGGATCATGGGGGTTCCTTCCAACGCTCGGGAAAATCTTGTCCCTTCCTGCCGTCCTTGTCAGCCGCCTGCCGCTGCAATGCGAATGCCCGGTCCGTTTAACGGACTCTTTTCTTCAGGCTTGGTTTTACGCCTCCAGAGTTTACGCATCATTAATGCTTTTCCGCGGAAAACGGGGACACCCGCTACCGATGGTGAAAACCCGGCTTTCTTGCCTGTCCGAAAGTGCCGATGTTACGCCAGTCGATGGACGAAACACTGATTCGCCGCGAAGCGGCAAACCGGAGCCTGACCATGCCGTCGATTTTCACGCTGTCGCCGTCGGATCTCGCAGCGCTGCTGTGCAGCAAGGTCTGCCATGACATCATCTCGCCTGTAGGGGCCATAAACAATGGCCTCGAACTGCTGGACGAGGGTGGCACGGACGAGGCGGCGATGGACCTGATCCGGACCAGTGCACGCAACGCGTCGGCCAGGCTGCAATTTGCGCGCATCGCCTTTGGCGCGGCCGGTTCTGCCGGCGTGGAAATAGACACGGGCGACGCTCAGGCCGTGGCCGAAGAGTTCATGAAGGGCGAGAAGCCCGAGTTCACATGGACAGGCGATCGCGGCTACCTTCCGAAGAACAAGGTCAAGTTGCTCTTGAACCTCGTCCTGATCGGCAATGCCGCGATACCCCGCGGCGGCAATCTCGATATCGTGCTGGAGGGTCTGCCGGATTCGCTGAAATTCACGGTCACGGCCGCCGGCAGGCTTCTTCGCGTTCCCACGAAGTTCGACGAACTTCATACCGCCATGCAATATGGCGCGCCGCTCGACGAGCCGGTGGATGCGCATTCCGTACAGGCCTACTACACGCTGCTGCTGGCATCGGATGCGGGCATGAAGATCGACATCGCCTCGGACGACGAGAAAATCGTCTTCACGGCGGCCTGATCGGCCATCGGACCATGGTTAACCGATCGTTTCGGCAAAGGTGAAATTGCCGGATAGCGACTTTCGGCTTCCTTCAATTTTTTCGGATATGGTCCTTCGCGATTGTGGGGACTTTCCGCGTGAGCGGAGGAATGGAAAGGATGGTATCAAATGACTCGTTATTTGATAGTCGATGGGTCCGGCGTTGTTCGCAAGGTGGCAAAACGGATACTGACGACCTCGGGGGATGAGGTTTACGACGCCGAAACCGGCAGTTCCGGACTGTCCGCATTTTCATCCTATTCGCCCGAAGTCGTTATCGTCGAGAACGATCTGGCCGACATGGACGTGACCGATTTCATTCGCCACATTCGCGCCATGCACGCCGTTCAGCAGCCGACCATCTTCGTGATGATGACCGAGATGAACCTGGCGCAGATGACGCGGGCGAAACGAGCCGGCGCGAACGACTATCTCATGAAGCCGTTCGATCGCAACCAGCTCATCAGCCGTCTTCAGACCGTCAAGCACGCGGCTTGAACCGCCTGTCCTCGCGCGGGGGATGGGCAACGCCGAAACGAACAAGGCCCGGCCAATCCAGGCCGGGCCTTGTTCGATCAGGATGAGAGAGAATAGGGCCGATCAGGCACTTTCGGCCATCGAAACCTGCTCCGGCTCGCGCAGCACGTAGCCGCGCCCCCATACAGTCTCGATGTAATTGACCCCGCCGGACGCCGCGTCGAGTTTCTTGCGCAGCTTGCAGATGAAGACGTCGATGATCTTCAGTTCCGGCTCGTCCATGCCGCCATAGAGATGGTTGAGGAACATTTCCTTGGTCAGGGTCGTGCCCTTGCGCAGGGAAAGCAGCTCGAGCATCTGGTATTCCTTGCCGGTCAGATGCACACGCTGGCCGCCGACTTCCACCGTCTTGGCGTCGAGATTGACCACGAGGTCGCCGGTCGTGATGATCGACTGCGCGTGCCCTTTCGACCGCCGGACAATGGCGTGAATGCGCGCGACCAGCTCGTCCTTGTGGAACGGCTTGGTCATGTAATCGTCCGCACCGAACCCGAGACCGCGCACCTTGTCCTCGATACCGGCCATGCCGGACAGGATGAGAATGGGGGTCTTGATCTTGGAGAGGCGCAACGTGCGAAGCACCTCGTAGCCGGACATGTCAGGCAGATTCAGATCCAGGAGGATGATATCGTAGTCATAGAGCTTTCCAAGGTCGACACCCTCTTCTCCAAGATCCGTCGAATAGACGTTGAAGTTCTCCGACTTCAGCATCAGTTCGATGCTCTGTGCGATCGCGCTGTCGTCCTCGATGAGCAAAACTCGCATTTCTTTCCCCTTCTCCTGCCCGATGATCGCGTCCGTCCGATCCTGAGGCAGAATCACATTGGCCCGCGTCTAGGCTGCCATGGAATGGTTAACAAAACATATTCCGGTTCCGCAAGACTTCATTCTCTATTAATCCATTCTCTCAGGCACCTGAAATCGCTAGATTTTTTCAACGGCGTTACCGGACTTTCCGCATGAAAAAACGTCTCTAAGCGATTCAATTGACTCACCAAACTTTCACCCCGGATGGCAGTTTGGATTTACTCTGCCTTAAAGGTTGCGGCCTATCATTAACGGAGGACGTAAACGAAGTGTTACCAAAAGCCGGTTATGGCTTGCGGATACGATCCGCGTCCGTCGAATTCGAGTGACCGCTAGCGTTTGGTTCTAGGAGTTTTGCGTATGAAACCGAGGGACAACATGATTCGTCTCCGCCAGTTCAAGGTTGCGGAGAAGCATCGCCAGGTCATGCAGCTTGAGAGTATGATTTCCGAATTCGAACGGATGGCCAGCGAGCTGGACGCGCAGATCGTGGCGGAGGAAAAGAAATCCGGCATTACGGATCAGAACCATTTTGCCTATCCGACCTTTGCCAAGGCCGCACGCACGCGCCGCGACAACCTGATGACCTCGATCCGCGATCTCAAGCAGCAAAAGGAAGCTGCCGAGGCGGAATTGCTCGAGGCCGAGGCGGAACTGCAGAAAGCGGAACGCCTCGAGGTGCGCGAAGCACGTGCCGGAAGCTCCTCCGGCGCCGACGATCAGCGCAAGGAGATGATCGGCTAGGTCGCGCATCCGTCCCTCTGCGCGCTTGCCTTGTCGACCGGGGCCGACTACGAGCGCTGCATGCGTGTCGTCACCGGGCTGCTCCTGACAATATCCGCCTTCAGCCTCGCGCTGGGGATCACCCAGCCATTGCTCCGGTTCGAGCACCTTGTCTTTTTCAGTCGCACGCCATCGCTGATCGAGATGATCCGCGAACTGTGGTTGTCCGATGACGCGTTCCTGGCACTTCTGATAGCGGCGTTTTCCGTCCTGTTCCCTGCCGGGAAGATCCTTGCCACCCAAGCCCTGCTGCTTTCCGCAAACCGGGATTCGTCTGCCCGCGAGCGCATGCATCGTCTGCTCAACGCCATATCGAGATGGTCGATGATGGACGTTCTGCTTGTCGCGCTGGTGATATTCGCCGCCAAGACATCCGGACTTGCCGATGCGTTCACCCAACCGGGCCTGTGGTTTTACGCCACCTCCGTCGTCACGGCAGCAGCAGCAACGATGATGCTCCGCTGACCGCGAACGGCCCCCAAGGTTTTCGAGATGGCGTGTCGTGGATGACGCTGCTGCCTGGACGACGCAGGTTCAGTGGCGGTATTGCTGAATACGCGTGGTGCGCAGCCCGGCAAGGCCGTGCTCGTCGATGGAAGCCTGCCAGGACAGGTACTCCTCGACCGTCAGCGCGTAGCGCTGGCATGCCTCCTCAAGGCTCAGGAGTCCGCCGCGAACGGCGGCCACGACTTCGGCCTTTCTGCGGATCACCCAACGCCGGGTTGAAGCAGGCGGCAGATCGTTGATTGTCAAGGGGCTGCCATCCGGCCCAATCACATATTTGACGCGCGGTCGAATCTGGTCGGTCATTGCACTCACTACACACTCAAAGACCATTAACGATGCCACATTACGGCCACAGCTTTAAAAAACACCTAAGGCAACGGTAGGCATTTGGTAATGCCTGCGGCAGGCAGCCGCCGCGCCGGAATCTCGTTTCCATGTCTGGTACTGGCGGCTCCACGAAGCTATATCCGCCCGGTACGCAACAACCAGGCGACACGATGAATTCGCTCGATATCGACAAGCCGCCGGAAAAGACCCGTGTCGTCGTCGCCATGTCCGGCGGCGTCGATTCCTCGGTCGTTGCCGGTCTGCTTCACGCCGAGGGTTACGAGGTGATCGGCATCACCCTGCAGCTCTACGATCACGGGGAAGCCGTCCGCAAGACCGGGTCGTGCTGTGCCGGCCAGGATATCGACGATGCACGTCTCGTCTGCGAGACGCTCGGCATTCCTCACTATGTTCTCGACTACGAGAGCCGGTTCCGCGAGGCGGTGATCGACAACTTTGCGGATTCCTACCTGGCGGGAGAAACCCCCATTCCATGCGTTGCGTGCAACCAGACGGTCAAGTTCGCCGACCTGCTCAAGACGGCTCGCGACCTGGATGCCGACGCGCTCGCAACGGGACATTATATCCGGTCCCGCAAGGTCGGCGAGCATCGCGCACTCTTCCGTCCGGTCGACGCAGATCGCGACCAGAGCTATTTCCTGTTCGCGACGACCCAGCCGCAGATCGACTTCCTGCGTTTTCCGCTGGGTGAAATGACAAAGGACGAGACCCGCCGGCACGCGACGGAAATGGGTCTCCTGGTAGCCGACAAGCCGGACAGCCAGGACATCTGTTTCGTTCCGAACGGCAACTATGCCGACGTGATCGCCCGACTGCGCCCAGATGCCGCTCTTTCCGGGGACATCGTCCACGTCGATGGCCGGATTCTGGGGCGTCATGACGGCATTCTTCGCTACACGGTTGGCCAGAGAAAGGGTCTCGGCGTTGCCACCGGGGAGCCGCTATACGTGGTCAGGCTCGATGCCCGGTCGCGCCGGGTCATCGTGGGCCCGCGTGAAGCGCTCGACACACGCATCGTGCATTTGCGCGAGACGAACTGGATCGGGGACGGCGCGCTCGACGACATTCCCGCTGAAGGACGCGAAGTGATGGCGCGGGTTCGCTCCACGAGGCCGCCTGCGCCGGCACGGATTTTCCACGAGGCCGGCAACACCTGGGTCCGTCTCTCGTCGGGAGAAGGTGGCGTCGCGCCCGGACAGGCCTGCGTTCTCTATGACGGCGAAGGTGCCGGCGCCCGCGTTCTCGGCGGCGGTTTCATCGACCGCACCGAGCGCTCGCCGGAAACCGAGGCCATGCTGGCCCGGCTCGATGCGGCCATGGCCGAGGCCGGCTGAGACTCATTCGGCCGCCGGGATCCGTTCGGGGTTTGCCGTAACGAATGAGCGTATTTCCCCGATCACCCGTTCCTGGCCCTCTTCCGAAAGATAGGCGTGCATCGGGAGACAAAGGATGGTTTTCGGCTTTGCCTCCGAAACAGGCAAGCCGTTCGGCGCAACGGGGAACCGCTCGTAGGCGACCTGCTTGTGCAGTGGCTTCACATAGTAGATCACCGACGGGATATCCCGCGACTTCAGATGCGCCTGCAACGCGTCGCGCTCCGGCAGCTCGATCGCATACTGGGCCCAGGCCGACCGGCATCCGGGAGGGTTCGACGCCGCCTTGACGAGGTCCGAAAGCCCTTCGTGGTATCGCGCCGCGACGCGCTGGCGCGCTTCCATCTCTTCCTCGAGAATGGCGAGCTTCTCGATCAGAATCGCCGCCTGGATCGTGTCCAGGCGCGAAGTCAGGCCGATCCGGACATTGTCGTACTGGCTGGTGCCCATTCCGTGGAACGCGATGGAACGCATGACTTCGGCAAGTTCGTCATCGTCGGTCATCACCGCGCCGCCGTCTCCGTAGCACCCAAGCGGCTTTGCCGGATAGAAGCTCGTGGATGCGACATTGCCGAAGCTTCCGCATCGCTTGTTGTCGGCTTCGCCGCCGATCGATTGCGCCGCGTCGGAAATGACCATCAGGCCGTGCCGGGCGGCAATCCTGCCGATGGCGGTATAGTCGGCAGCGAGACCGAACAGATCGACCGGGATGACAGCCTTCGGCTGCAACCGGCCTTCGGTCTCGATCATGGCGATCGCCTCCTCGAGCGAACGCGGATCCATGTTGTAGGTGTCCGGATCGATATCGACGAACACGGGTTCTGCGCCCGCCAGCGCGACGACTTCCGCTGTGGCCGCGAAGGTGAAGCCCGGCACGAACACGGCATCCCCTCGCCCGATTCCCTTCGCCATCAGGGGAATGAGCAGGGCATCGGTTCCGCTGGCGCAGCCTACGACATGCTTCACGCCGACATATTCCGCCAGCCGTCGTTCGAATTCACCGACCTGGGGTCCGAGAATGTATGCCCCGCTCTTGACGACCGCGTCGACGGCGGCAGTGATCTTGTGCTCAATGCGCGTCCGCTGCGCGCCGAGATCGATGAATTGCATGAACTACCCCAGTTTCCGGGCCCGCAGCAGTGCGGCGGCCCTCATTTCCTCGTCGCCCGCCCGCCGCTTATCGCGGATGCGCGCCGGACGTAAAGGGGACATGCATCAATCCGTTTGCGCCTTTGTAACCTGCGGTGAACAGGCGGGGCGCTAGCTCCCGGCCTCCTCCAGTATCCGCAGGACGGCAACGCCCTGCCGACCGTCGGTCAGCGGCGTCTTTCCGCTTTCGATACAGTCGATGAAATGCGCCAGTTCGTCGGTAAGGGCCATGTTCGGTTCAAGCGGCACGTATTCCGGCTCGCTCAGCGAGAAATCCCAGTTCGTTCCCTTCGGGTCGATCGAGTGGCGATACAGCGCCAGCTTGCGCGGCCAGTCCTCGAGATCGTCCCACACCGCCATGCCCTCGGACCCGATGACCGTGAACCGGCGCTCCCGGTAGGGGCTGTGGCGGGACACATGCACATGTGCGCCCATGCCGCCGGCGAAATCGAGATGAACATGGGCGATATCCGTCGTACCTATCGATACGCCGCGATGGACGCCCCGCACCCGCTCCGGCTCGCCGCCGGCCAGCGTGAGCATCAGCGAAAGATCGTGCGGCGCAAGGTCCCACAACGCGTCGAACCGGGCATGGAACTTGCCGAAACCGAGCCGATGGCTCTGAACATAGCGAATCTCGCCGAGATCGCCGGCGGCGATGCGTTCGGCAAGCGCCACGAACGCGTTGTGATAACGCAGGATATGCCCCGTCATCAGAACCCTGCCCGCGGTCGCCGCCTCCTCGACGACCTTGGCGCCGTCGGTCGATGACAGGGACAGCGGCTTCTCGACGAATACGTGCTTGCCGTCGGCAATCGCGCGCAGGGCATATTCCGCGTGCACATGCGCGGGCAACGCGAGGACGACGGCATCGACATCGTTGTCAGCGAAAATCTCGTCCGGCTTGCAGGCCCGTGCGCCGAAGGGCTGGGCGAGCATTTCCGCGCGATCGAGATGGATGTCCGACACGGAATGGAGGGCGCCCATCTCGCCAAGCGTGCGCACGTGGTTCGCCCCCCAGTAACCGCAACCGATGACGGCGAGCCTGGGACCGTTTTTGCTGGGCATGACAATGTCCGGAATGGTTTTGATGGATGGACGCGTTTTAAGCGCGTTTGCACATTCAAAACAAGGCGGCAAGCTGCGATTGTGCGCTTGACAGTTCCGATGGGTGCCCCTTATATCCGCGCGACCCGGCGGGCAGCACGCCTCGCCGCCGTGGCGGAGTAGCTCAGTTGGTTAGAGCAGCGGAATCATAATCCGCGTGTCGGGGGTTCAAGTCCCTCCTCCGCTACCATTGATTTCCAGGCAATGAAATCAAGCAGTTACACGGAACAGGGGTTCCGGAGACTGTGAGACATCTCGCACCAATGTACGCGGAGATGCCATGGCCTGTGCTTCCTATCTGTCACGGCGCGAGGGACGCTATTATCTTCAAGTCCGGCTCAACCCGACCGTAGCTCGTCTTCTCGGCAAGCAGCTTTATAGAGTCTCGTTAAGAACCACCGATTATCGTCAGGCCCGTATCAGGCTTGCCGAGACGATTGGCTGGGTTCATCGAATGAATGACAGCACGGACTTCGTATCCCTCTTCCAGAAAAATGTCCGGGAACTGCGCAATTACCTGCAAGACGCCTGGCCCCTCTCCGAAGAACGGCTACAAGCCCGACGAAACTACGAGGAACTGCTGAAAAACCTGACGCGTCGAGCCAAGGCCGCCGGGTGCGATCCGACCATGCTTGAGCCCGATTACCTTGATCTGTTCAAGGCATTCGTCGCTCAGAATGTGGATGCCGAAGCCTATCTACGCCAGGCCGAGAAGGTCCAAGCTTATGAGCGAGGCAGGGCGGACATGCAGGCGGCGCTCCAGGTCGGTGCCGTACCGGCGAGTTTCCGGCACCACCATAGCGCCCTCTCGGCGCTCAAAGGGAACTCCGATAGCCCCGGCCAATATCCGATACGACCTTCGGAGCCGCCCCTCCCCCCGATGTCGGTCCCGGTTACGAAAATGCCCTCTGGCTCGGACTTGACGAAACAAACCGAAACATACGCGGCAGCAAACCACTCCCGATACTGCGAAAAGTTTTCCGATGCCCTTGAGGAGTTTGTTCGTGAGGATACCGAAAACGGCGGCAATGCTGACGCGAGAGCCGATGTCCAACTGGTCGTCCAATTCATCATCGATCAGATGGGAGATCCGGTCGTGTCCGACTTTGACAAAGCTCGGGTCGAGGAGCTCGACAGGATGCTGCCTGACATTCCCAACCGACGGAATATCCCGAAACCCTATGCCCGCACGCTTTCCGGTAGATACAACTATGCGAAACTCCACGGATGGGAAGGTCTGGAGCGCCTTACCGAAGCCCGGTTGCGCAACGGATATCACAATTCTCTGTCGAAATTTTTTGGATGGCTCATCGGGAAAGGCTATTACCCCTACGACAAACCTGTATTCAGCCATGTGAGTGGCGAGAATCTCGTTTCCCTTCCCCGTGACTCATTCGATGACGCCGAAGTCGCTCACATTTTCTCGCAGCCGCTTTTCGTTGGCTGCGAGAGCGCACGGCACATCTGGAAACCGGGCAATTATTTCGTCCAGTCTCACATCTATTGGGCATACGTGCTGCTTCTCTTGACGGGCCTTCGTCCGGGAGAACTCGGTCAGCTCGAACTGAACGACATCCAAGAACGGGACGGCATTTACTACCTGTATCTTCGCGGCTTTAACCCATCCAAGGGACGCATTGCGAAAAAGGATTTGAAGCGGTTCAAGACACCCTCTTCACAACGTGTCGTCCCGCTCCATCCGCTCATCCTGGATCTTGGTCTGTTGGAGCGGATTGAAGAACTCAGAGAAATCGGATGCCCATATCTGTTTCCCGAATGGGAACCGTATGTGAAACCCAATGGCGCGTTGAGGTGGGGGCAACCGATCACGAAAAGCTGGCAATACCTCAAGAAGGTTCTCAAGATCGAGCGAAAGGATGTCACGCTCTACTCTACCCGACACTGGTTCGCTGACCTGGTGGACAGCACCGATATCAAGGACGTGACACGCAAGCGCCTGATGGGCCACTCGCGTAAATCAGACATTCCCGCGCGATATGGCATGAAACATCGGCTGACGACGCGCGATCTCGCCGAGATCATTGAAGCGAAATCACCGGCACTCGATGCGATCGTGCCAATACTGCTGTCAGCAAAGGAAAAAGCCGAAAATAAAGAACTAATCGTTCTGAAGCCTTGGCTTCAGCGCTCGAATTGGTCCTTGCATTATCGGGAAAGGATTGGAGAATTTGGCTGATGCCGCAAATGTTACTGGCGCAGTTGAGATCGCCGGTCTTTGCGCCGCCTGCGGCCGGACTATCCCACCGCTACCGTGGCCGACTTTTTCACCGCCTATGTCACACTGAGGCGTCATTGCCGAATACGACAGGCCGCGGCGGCGTAGCGCGGAAAACATGAACCGCCGCGGCTGAAATCACGATGCTTGTCAGACCGGTCCCAGTACGAGATTCGGCAACCACAACGAAAAACCGGGAACCAACACAAGCAACGCCAAAACCAGAAGAAGGGGAATGAAATACGGCAACACGTCCCGCACGATCGTCTCGAACGGCGCACCGGACAGGCGCGCCGAGACGAACAGCCCGATGCCCAGCGGCGGAGTGGCGATACCCATGATCAGCGACATCTCCAGGACGATGCCAAAATGCACCCGGTCGACCACGAAGGCGTCGACAAGCGGCAACAGGATCGGCACCAGCAGGAGCTTGATCGTCACGCCGTCGATGAAACACCCCAGGACCAATGCCAGTCCGCCGATGGCGGCCAGAAACGCGTAGCGCGAATCCAGGAGCTCGGGAAGCGCACGTGCGAGATCCTGCGGGATCTGCTCGATCGCCATCAGCCACCCCATGGCTCCGGCAAAACCGATGATGATCATGATCATCGAAGTCACCAGGACCGTCTCGGTCAGCGCGGCATAGATTGCCTTCCAGTTCAGTGTGCGGAAAAACGCGCCGAGCAGAAGGATGTAGCCGGACGCCAGGGCCCCCGCTTCGGACGCCGTGGTCAACCCGCTCAGAATGCCGCCCATGATGATCCCCGGCGCAACCAGCGCGAGGAGACCGGAGCGTGCATGCTTGAGCACTTCGGCGCCGGTGGCACGAGGCTGCGTGGGAAAGTCCGTGCGCGTTGCCAGGTAACGATTGAACAACATCAGGCTGACCGCGACCAGAAGCCCCGGAACGAGCCCGGCCAGAAACATCCGGGCGACTGACGTGTTCGACAGGAACGCATAGACGACCAGGGGCACGGAAGGCGGTATGAAGGGCGCGACGATCGCGGACACGACGGTAATCGCCGAAGCGAAGGAAGCTGTGTAGCCGCGTTCGCGCATGGCCCTGATCTCGACCGCGCCGAGTCCTGCAATATCCGCAACAGCAGCGCCGGTACCGCCGGCGAGAAGCACCGACGCCAGCACGTTCACTTGGGCCAGACCGGCCCTCATGTGACCGACAAGCGCATTGGCGAGGTTGAAGATCCGCTCCGTAATGCCGATAGCATTCATCAGGTTGCCGGCGAGGACAAAGAACGGAATGGCCAGAAGCGAGGCATTGGTCGCGTTCTCCAGCACCTTCATCGGGATGATCCAGAGCATGCCCGAGAACCCGCTCACGATCAGCGCCGCGACGACAGAAAGGCCGATTGCAATGATGATCGAGCTTCTCAGCGCCACCAGCGCGAGAAAAATCGCAAAAAGGACTACAGCGGTCATTTCCCATCCTCCCCATTGCGCAGAAAGGCAATGCGCGCAGCAATCGTTGTCACGTAATGCAAGGCAATCAGCAGGCACGAAACGAAGAAGGGAACGGAAAGCCAATAGCGCTGCAATCCGACCAGATCGAGTTTACCAACCTGCTTGGGAAGCAATGTCGGTACCTGGGCAAGGATGATAACGAGAAGCCCGATCGAAAGGATCGAAATCACGATATCGGTCCAGGCCCGAACCGCCGGCGCGAAGCTCCTGGTCAGGGCGTCGATGGCAATGTCCTGCCCCTTTCGAAACATCACGAAGAAAGCCAGGAAAATCGCCCAAACGAAAAGAACGCCCGTCCAGGGAAAGACCCAGATGATCCCCTTGTCCCAGACGAAGCGAGAAAGGATGTTGGCGATGTTAATCGCCAACATGATCATCAGAAGCGCATTCGCCCCGGCAAGGAAAACACGCTCGGCGCCGTCGAGAAGCCGGTTGAGCGCCACCATCAGCTTCACTGCGCGTCCCGGGTCGCGTTCACGGCATCGAGGAAGCCTTCGGGCAACTCGCCCTTGGCATCAAGATCGGCGTAGAACTCCGCCATCTTTGCGACGAATGGCGCGGTATCGAGCTCGACATAGGTCACGCCCTCGCCAGCCATATTCTCCAGAGACTCGGTCGCGATCGCGGACACCTTCGGCTCGAACTCCGCCGCGACTTCATCATAGGCTTCCAGAAGCTGCGCTCGCGTTTCCTCGTCCAGTCCACTCCAGACTTCGGCATTGGTCATGTAGGCGAGGCCCTGCGGGAATTCGTTGTGGCGCGCAACGTAAGGCGCGACTTCATAGAACCGCATGGGCTCGACAAGCGACACCGGGCTGTTGACCGCTTCGACGATGCCGCGGCCGATGGACTCATATACCTCGGTCCACGCCAGCGTCCGCACTTCGGCACCAAGGTGACGCCAGGCAGCGGCCGCCAGCTCGTCCGGATGCATGCGCAGCTTCAGGCCTTCGATATCTTCCAGCCCACCGATTTCGCGAGAAGAAACAATCACCCTGTACGGCCCGCGAACCATCTTGGACGACTCGCCAATCACCGCGACGCCTGCTTCGTCCTCGATCTGTTCCAGCCAACCCTGAACGAGATCGCTGTTCATGAAACGCGCCCAATGTTCACGGTCATCGAAGAGGAACGGAGCCCCGACATACTTCATTTCCGGCAACCACTTTTGCAGGTAGCTGTCGCCTTCGGGGTAGATATGGACCGTGCCGAGCTGGAGCTGCTCCAGAATCGCGTCGTCCGAACCTAGCTGCTCGTTCGGATATACCTGAACCTCGATCTTTCCGCCGGTCTTCTCCTCGATCGCGTCGGCAAAGGCCTGAAACATCTGCCCCTCGATCGACTCCGCCGGCATCTTGTGCGCCATTCTCCATGTATCGGCTTCAGCGCCGCCGGCAACGAGCGCCAGACCGAGCGCCAGTGTCACAAATTTCATGCTGCAAGACTTCATTTCTCTTCCTCCCGATATTCAGGCGCGTTTCCTCGGCGCCAACTGGTTTCCCCGTGGGCAGGGGCCCTTCGCCACCTGCCCCTTCACGGTCTTCATCAGGCGCGGCGCTTGGCTTCCACCAGCCCGGCCGCACCCGTCAGTTCGGCAAGTGACGCACCGCCCTCGAGCTTCTTCAGGAGCTCGAGCTCGCGCGCCTGCATCCCGAGTGCGGTATCGGCGATCTCTTCCACCTGCGACGGCTTGAGAAAAAGCACACCACTCTCGTCGGCCAGCACGGCATCACCGGGCTCAACGACGCAGCCGCCGACCGAAACCGGCACATTCAAGCCGCCCTCAATTCCAAGAAGCTTCGTGGTGATCGGGGACGGTCCGCGGCACCACATCGGCATGTCGCAACGGCGGATCTCGTTGAAGTCGGTGGCCGGACCGTCGATCACGGCACCAACCACGCCATTCAGCTTGGCGACATTGGTCACGACGCCACCCCAGCAGGCGTGAATCGTGTCACCGCCACGGTCGATGACGAAGAAATCGCCCGGACGCGCCTGGGAAACCGCGTAATGCAAAAGGGTCGAATCCGCGTGCGGGATCCTGAGCGTCACGGCCGTACCGGCGATACGCTTTTCAGGAAGGACCGCGCGCAGTTCGCGATCCGCGAACTGGCTATGCAGCACATGCCCGACGGTAGCCGTCTCGACGCCCGCGAGCTTCTCGAGAAGCGAGGCGTCTATCTGCTGCGGAAAAGGTTGGATATCAAACATCGGACACCTCAAAGAACGTGATGGAGATGGACCGGCACGTTGGTACGCACCTGCCGGGTGTAATCGTCATTGACCACGCCGGCGGCCACGCCGACGAAATCACCGACTTGCGCGACCACATGGCCCCACGGATTGATCAGCATGGAATGGCCGAAACAGGCCTTCTTGCCGCCCGCATGAGTGCCCGTCTGGCCAACGGCGACGAAATGGGTCTGCGTCTCAATGGCACGAGCCCGAGAAAGCACTTCCCAGTGGTCCTTTCCGGTCATAAGGGTGAAGGCCGCAGGAAGAACGATCACGTCGACATCCTGATCGCGCAGTGCCCGGAAAAGCTCGGGGAAACGCAGGTCGTAGCAAATCGCGCAACCGACCTTGTGGCCGGCGCATTCGTAGGTCACCAAGTCGCGACCGGGCGCGATGGTGGCACTCTCACGGTGACTGATGCCATCGGGAAGGTCGACATCGAAAAGATGGATCTTGCGATAGCGGGCGATCTCCTCACCTTCCGGATCGAACACCACCGTGGTGTTGAAGAAGGAATTGCCGGACTTTTCGACCATGCTGCCACCGTGAATGGTGACACCATGACGTTTCGCCATTCCCTGCAGCGCGCGATATGCCTCACCGTCGGGGAAGGTTTCCGCGCTTGCATGAAATTCCGCCGGCTGATCGCCGAGCATTGCCCAGTATTCGGGCAAAACGACGAGATCCGGCTTCTCGGTAACCGCCTCGGCCACGAGCTTTTCGGCCTGGGCGATGTTCGCCGACTTGTCCGACTGCGAATTCATCTGAACGAGGGAAATTTTCACATGCGCCTCACATATTGTGCCTGTTCCGGTTGGGGCACTGGTATGTGGAACCGCGGTCAAGCTGTCCAACGGGATTATTTTTTCGGTCCGACAAGATTTTTTTATGCGAACCTCACTGCTCCATCCCGCCAGGGCCGATCTTGCGCTGCCATGCCCAATCGGGATTGCTCCGGTTGCAGAACTCAAGCGCCACATCCCGCGCCAGTTCCGCAATCGAGGGCACCAGAGTCGTTCCCGGAGAACGGGGATAGACCGCGTGAAAACGCATCGGAGGTATTGGCTGCTCGGCGTCCAGCAGTTCCAGCGCACCCCGCTCAAGTTCCCGCGCGATAACCGGAGGCGGGATGGTTGCGACACCAATACCGTCCTCTGCCATCCTGATCATGGTCGAGAGATTACCCTCGTAGAAAACCGTCCGGTCCGAGGGAACGCCGGCAAAAAACCGCTCCAGCGCGGCTCGTGGCTGAGATCCGCTGGGAAAGGACACAATCGGAAAATCCATCAGGCGACCGATGTCGACGAAGCCGCCACCGAGCCCCAATGACGGTGCCGCAGTCCAGAGACAGGCATAACTGCAGAGCTCGATATTGACGAAGTCCTCGTCCTGCAGCGGCCCCATGAGAATGCCGAGATCGAGTCCGCCCTCCTCGAGCATCTCAAGCATGTCCAGGCTGGTCTTGGCGATCACCACGACATTGATGTGGGGGAACAACTGCTTCGATCGCCGGATCAGGTCGACCAACCATGTATGCGAAATCGTATCGATTACGCCGATGCGCACCGTTCCGCGCAAGCCTTCGGTGCCACGCATGTCCTCCTCGAACTTGCAGGCGGCATTCACAAGCGCTTCCGCCTGTGGCAAGGCCCGCATCCCGGCAGGTGTCAGACGAACCGAGCGATATTCCCTGTTGAACAGCTTGACGTCGAGTTCCGCTTCGAGCGACGCGATCCGGGAAGATACGGCGGCCTGCGTGGTGTTCAGCCGATCAGCCGCCTGGGTGAAACTCCCTAGCCGGGCGACCCAAACGAAAGTTTCAAGGAACCTGAGGTTCAGCATTCTGCGACACCATCTCCAGCCAGCCTGCCGCCAGATCCGCAAGAAACGGCGAGCACTCGACTGAACCCGTACCCGACAGGGATGCGACGTTTATCCCCTCCGCGACGAGTTTCCAATGCCCTGCAGACAGATTCGATCAAGACGACGTTGGCAATGGGCACGACAAGGAAAGGGAGACGTCGCCCGGATATCCCGCTGAATTTGGCAAATCCGGCGAACCTGCAGACTCCGACTCATCAATCAGTGCCCGGCACTTGTGCAGTGCCCTTGCGAAGGAATGCTCACAGTACAATCTCCGGTCGCCGCGCCAGGACGCACCGCGCGTCAGGCGATTGCGCAAACCGCACGGATAGGCGCAGATACCAACCGGGCTCGGTCGCGGCTGGATGAAAGTTCGCTCGCAGGTCACAAGCTCACGAGCGTGGCGATGGCTGGTGAAGAGATGCTCGTTGAGACACTTGTCTCTCAGGTGTCCGTTGAAGCTTTCGACAAAGCCGTTCTGCATGGGCTTGCCCGGCGCACTTTGGTGCCATCCGATCCCCTGGCTGCCATGGTCAAAACGGTCAAGGGCACAAAGGGTAACAAGGCAGCGGCGGGCAATGGATTTGCCCGCCGCCTTTTTCATGTCCGGATATGGCTCGCTCCTTGCGGTACAGATGAGCCATGCGGAGCCGGATTTCTCGTTCAAACGGTGTCGGACACTTTCGCCACTTCGGGCGTCGAACGTTCGGCGTCCACCAGGAACGATGCGAATACGCCGGCCACCAACGCCCAGAAGGGTGCGCTGATCCCGAAGAGCGAGATGTTCGACATGGCCACCGCCAATGCAACAAAGGCTCCGGTCTGGTTTCCTAGCGACTTGCCGAAGGCGTTCTGGAAAGCGGCAAGGAGAACACCGATCATGGCGAGACCTGCAACCGTGCCGATCAGCGCGCGCGGAAGCGACATGACAACGGGCACAGCCGCCCCGGCGACCAGGCCGAACGCACCGAACAGGATTCCGTTGACGACCGTCGCGGCGTAACGCCCCTCCTTGTCTTCGCCCGCCTGCTCGGAGGAACAGATCGCAGTCATCGGACCGGCGATATTGGCGTTGTGACCGCCGAGAAAACCCGCCGCAATGCCGCCGATCCCGGAGATGATCGTCATCATGTTGATCGGCGGGCGGTAGCCTTCAGCCATCAGGACACCGGTTGCCTGGGCGTTTTCCGCACCGATGACCAACAGGGCAAGCGGTACGGAGATGGCCAGGAACGCATCAATGGTGAACGAAGGCGTGGTGAATTCCGGCATCACGAAGGAAATCTCCGCGCTACCGCCGCCGACCGAACCCGTTGCGAAGGCGACGATCAGTCCGACGACGAATGCCGCCAACACCGGCGGGATCGCCTTGACAAAGCGCATCGAGAAAAAGAACGCGACAATCGTAGCTCCGGCAATGACGGGTGCCGTTCCAAGCGCGGAAACCGCACCGGTCGCAAATCGAATCAACGCACCCGCAATCATGGCCATGACGATTGGCATGGGCAGCCAGCGCATCACGCGTCCGATCAGTCCGCTTATACCCAGCAGGAAGACAATGACGCCGGCCATGATGAACGCGCCCACCGCCTGATCGAACGAGAATGTTGCGAGTGACCCGGCAACGAGAGCGGCACCCGGAATCGAATATGCCCCTGTCACCGGCTGCTTGTAGCGCAATGCCAGGAAGATGCTGATGAGCCCGCCCAGGAAATAGATCGCGAATAGCCAGGCGACCGTCTGTCCGTTGCTGAGACCTGCCTTGTTCGCACCGCCCATGACGATAAGGGCAGGCCCCGAGCAGCCGAATATCGCCGCGACAAGACCCGCGCTCGCCGTCTTCAGGTTGAGATACTTGAACAGGTCGCGCAATCCGGCGGCGACGCCGGGCCCCGGTTCGATGATTGAAGACTTTTCCATTCCATTCCTCCCTGCTTTGCCAGGCGGCCGGCTTGTTTCGCGTGCCGACATCCTGGCCGTTAAAAGATCTCCGGACCGCAGGCTGCGGCACGGCCTCGCTAGCTGCCGATGAATTTCGGCTCGCGTTTTTCATGAAAGGCATGCACGCCCTCGCGGAAATCGTCGGACGTGCGCAGCCGGCTGTAGCAGTGGCCTTCAAGTTCCATGGCGGTCGACAGGTTCGCGTCGTCCGTGTCGTTGAGCAATTTCTTGGCAGTGCGCTGGGCGAGCGGCGAGAACGCGATCAGCTCCTCGACCAGCCCATCGACCGTACTCTCGAGCTCCGCATCCGGAACCACTTCGGTAGCAATGCCCCAGTCATAGGCCTGCTCCCCGGTAATACGCTTGGAGCGCATGACAATGTGTTTCGTCCGGGTTATGCCGACCATCTTCTGCAGGCGGGCCGACCCCCCCGATCCGGGTATCTGGCCAAGCTTCTGCTCCGGAAGCGCGTAGAGCGTCGTGTCACTTGCAATGCGGAAATCGCAGGCAAGGGAAAGCTCGAAGCCGACACCGAAGCAGTAGCCACGGTTCGCCGCAATGACCGGCTTAGAACAACGCGCAGGTGCTGCGACATTCCAAGCCAGATGGGCAACATGCTCGGGGCTTGCCTCCAGAAAGCCGCGAATGTTGCCGCCCGACGAGAAATGCTGCCCTTCACCGGCAAGAACGATGACCCGGACCCGATCATCGGCGTCCAACGCTTCGAAAACGAGTCGCAGCTGGTCCCGCTGGTCCATCGAAACGACATTGTAGGGCGGACGGGCCAGCGTGATGTCGGCGCGCTGGCGATCGGGATCCACCGTCACCCGGAACCCGTCAAGTTCGGCCAGACGCGGGTCATCGGAATGGAATTTCTCAGCCATTGTATTGGGTGTCCTTTCGATCAGTTTTCTTGAGACGCGATCGCGCCTTCGGGGCTGTATTCGCCCGCGACAAGCTTTCGGCGAAGAATCTTGCCAACCGGGGATTTCGGGATCTCATCGACAAACACGATGCGACGTGGGCGGCGGAAATTGGCAAGCCCCGACCTGCGGCAATGATCGTCCAACTCTTCCGCCGACACCTCGCCCTTTCGCTTGACGAACGCGGTGACAATCTTTCCCCACCGTTCGTCCGGGAGACCGACCACGGCGACTTCGGCCACCTGGTCGTGCAGCGACAGGCAGCTTTCGACTTCCACCGGGGACACGTTCTCGCCTCCGGTAATGATCATGTCGTCGACACGACCGGTAACGAAAAGGTCGCCTTCCTGGTCGTAAAAGCCGGTATCCCCGGTGAAGTACCAGCCATCGCGAAGCGCTTTTGCGTCGGCATCCGGGCGCTTCCAGTATCCTTCGAACGCCTCATCCCCTATCAGCGCGGCGATGATCTCGCCCTCTTCGCCAATCTCCGCCAATTCATCCGGCGAATTGGCTCCGAGCTTCACGACCCGGATGATCTGGTTGATACCGGCACGACCTGCCGAGCCCGGCTTGGAAACGGCATCCTGCTCGATGGTGAAAGTGTAGATTTCGGAAGAACCGTAGTGATTGACGAAAAGCTCGGGTCGGAATGCTGCGTCGAGCCTTTTCAGAAGCCCGTCAGTCATCGAAGCTCCGGCAAACCCCAGCTTGGTGACGGTCTTCACGCGCTCCGGAGAAAAGGCCGGGTCGTGAATGACGTCATGATAGAGGGTCGGCACCAGGTAGAGATTGGTAATCGACTCCGATTCGATCAGCTCGATCGCACGAGCCGCATTGAACCGTGGCAGGCAGACGAAGGTGCCTCCGATCAACGAGGACGCGATGAGCGATCGCACCCCCATCGTGTGATAAAGCGGCATCACGCCCAGCGTGCGCTCACCGTGACGATATAGATTTTGTGCGACATGGGCCACCGCTCCGGCACGTTCTGCGCGATGACGGCGCGGCACGCCCTTTGGACGGGACGTGGTGCCGGACGTGTACAACATGAGCGACCAGTCATCAGCGTTCGCCCGGGGACGGACATCGGGTGCATCCGCTTCCATCATGGCCTGCAGATCTGCCGCGGAAATGGCGGGCAAGCCCGCCGCCGAAGGTGCCGAAGCCACGGCCTCGCTGGTGATTTCCTCGAAGAAGACCGCCTTGGCATCGGCATCCTGCAGGGCATATTCCACCTCGTCGGACTTGGCGCGCCAGTTGAGCGGCGTGACGATGAGGCCGGCAAACTGGCAAGCCCAGTGCAGCGAAGCGTTTTCCCAGCGATTCATCATCAAGGTGAGCACATGATCGCCAGCCTTGAGGCCGAGCCGGTCGAATCCGGCCACCAGGGCCGAGATCTTGCGGTACCATTGCGCGTAGGTCAGACGAATGTCACCGTCGACCACCGCGAGCGCGTGCGGATCACGGCTGACGCTGGCCAGAAAACTCGCTCCCAGATCAAGCATTATCTTGTTGCTCCTTCCTCAACTCCTCGACGGCAGAAATGGCGGCCGCCACGATGGTCGCGTACCCCGTGCAGCGACACAGATGACCCGACAGGTGTTCGCGAATCTCGTCCTCGCCTGCCTCGGGACGCTCGGCCAGCAACGCATCGAGCGTCATCAGGATTCCCGGAGTGCAGAACCCGCACTGCAGCCCGTGATGCTCGCGAAAAGCCTCCTGCAGAAGCGAAAGTCGTCCGGGCTGGGGCGCCAGTGCTTCTACGGTGCGAATGTCCAACCCCTCGACCTGTGCGGCCAGGACAAGGCAGGAGCGGGCCGGCGCACCGTCGATCTGCACCGTGCAGGCCCCGCAAACGCCGTGCTCGCATCCAACATGCGTGCCGGTCACCCCAAGTTCATGGCGCAGGAGGTCGCTCAGGAGCGTCCGGTTTTCGGCCATGACTTCCACCGGGCGACCGTTGAGGCGGAAGGAAATGCGGTGTCTTTCTCCGGCTGTCAGCGTCGGCATGCGCGTGCCTCCATCACGGTTTCGCGGCCAAGCCGACGCACGAGTTCGCGCCGATAGCGCGCGCTGGCATGGAGGTCGTCCCGGGCATTGAGGGACCAGGCAATGTCATTGAGAGCGTCGTCCAGCCCATCGCCATCGTCCTGTGGCAGGTCGAACCGCCGCGGGTGATCATCGACCCCGGCAATGGCCAGAGTGGTGCTGTTTTCGTCGGCAACCGCCGCGCAGGCGACAATGGCAAAGTCACCGTGGCGACGTCCGATTTCCCGGAATGCATGACCAGTTCCGCTACCTGCCACGGGAAAGCAGACAGCCTCGATCATTTCGCCTTCGGCCATCGCCGTGGACATCATTCCGAGGAAAAAGTCCGATGCGGCCAGCGTCCGCTTCTTGCGGCGGCTCGCCAGCCGCACGGAGCCCTTGAGGGCAACCAGTGAAAGAGGCAGCTCGGCACTTGGATCGGCATGGGCAACAGAGCCGCAAACCGTACCGCGCGAGCGCGTCTGTACATGCCCGATCCAGCCCATGGCCTTCGCCAGGAGCGGCACCTTGCAAGAAAGCTGCGGCCATCTCTCGAGCACCGCCTGACGCACGCCCGCGCCCACGACAACCGCCCCCTGCTCCTCGCGAATGGAGGCCAGCGCCGGAAGACACATGACGTCAACAAGCACGGATGGACGGGCGAGCCGCATATTCAGCATCGGCACGAGGGATTGCCCCCCGGCGATAACTCGGGCCTCGTCGCCAAGACGATGCAGCGCGTCGAGCGCCTCGTCCGTCGTTTCCGGTCGCAGAAATTCGAAAGCGGGGGGTTTCATCGCCGCCCCCCGAGTGTCATGCGCAGCCTCGCGAGCAACCCTTTCCCGCCTTCGGCCCCGCCACCGGCATGGCGCGCCAGCGCCTGGAAGAACTGGCCGATCACCACCCGCGCCGCGCCATCGAGAAGGCGTCCGCCCACGGATGCAACCTTGCCACCGATACCGGCCTCGTACCGGTAATTCACCACCGTCCTGCCCCCGGCTTCGACAAGCGTGATGCGCCCCGTGCCATTGCCGAACCCCAGAGCCCCCTGAGTGGAACCGCTGAGCGTAACGGCTTCCGGCTCGATCATGTCGGACAGTCGGATATCGGCCCGGTAACGTCCCTTGACCGGTCCCACCCCAAGCGTGACATCGGCGCGAAAATGCGTGTCACTCAGCTTCTCGACGTCATGGGCACCCGGAATGATGGCCTGCAGCGTGCCGGGATCGAGCAACATTCTCCAGACATCCTCGCGCGCCGCATTGACCGTCGCACTGCCTTCGCCGGTGAGCTGACGCTCACCGGGTCGGGTTTCGCCAGGCCTTTCCGCCTCCGGACGCGGCGACGGCCTTTCCTCGCCATAGACCAGCGTCGCGAGCCGTGCCGGTGACAAAGGCAGCGTGATGTCCGTCGCACCGGTGGCGTCAGCCACCGCATTGGCGATACAGACCGGGGTCGACATGCAGTTGCCCTCGCCGACGCCCTTCGCGCCAAGCGGCGTGAACGGCGAGGGACTCTCGAAATGCAGGATCACGGGATCCGGCGTTTCCATGACCGTGGGCATGAGGTAGTCGGCGAGAGTCCCCGAGAGAAAGGACCCGTCATCGCCATAGGCATATTCCTCCAACAGTGCCGCGCCCACCGCCTGTGCGAAGGCACCCCGCACCTGTCCCTCGACCATGCCGGGATGCAGGATCCGGCCGCAGTCATGCATGGTCACGTACTTGTCGATGCGGATTTCCGCCGTGTCCGGATCGATTTCAACGCCGCAGAAGTCAAAGATGAAGCCGTGACAGAGCGACGAGTTTATTCCGTCGTCGGGCGTTGGCGCCTCGAGCTGTTCCGGACTCCAGAAAACCGTCTCGCAAATTGTATGTTCAACCCCATCGGGCAGCGTAGCCGGTGCCCAGTGACTTGAAGCGGCAACACGATTGAAGGAAACCGAATTGTCAGGATTGTCGCGGTCATAGATCCGCCCGTTCCCGAATTCAATCCGGTCCACTGTAACATTGAGCTTGCTCGCGGCGATCGAGGCCAGCCGCTCGCGGATGCGGTCCGCGGCAAGCCTCGCAGTACCGGCCACCGCGGCAGCGAAACGGCTGGAATAGTTGCCGGAGGCTATCGACCAGGCATCCCGGCCGGTGTCAAGCTCGGTGTTCACCCGCACCGCCTCGAGCGGCAGGCCAAGCCGCTCGGCCACGACTTGTGCCAGTACCGTGCGATGCCCCTGCCCTTGCGGTACCGAGGCAACCTTGACGATAACGGCACCGAGCGGGTCGATGCTGATCGACGCCACCGATTGCGCACCGTTCTTGGGCCCGGCCTTGGCACGCTCCTGCGGCGTCAGGACGGTGGTGATATAACCCATGTTCGAGACGCTGGGCTCGACTGCCGCGGCAAGGCCGATCCCGTAGAGCCTGCCGCGAGCGCGTGCCCGCGCCTGCCTCTCACGCAGTTCGGAGAGGCCGCCTTCGCTCACCGCCATGTCGATCGCAGCGGCATAATCTCCGGAATCCAGCAAGGCACCGGTCGCGGTGCGGTACGGGAATGCGCCGGACGGAACGAGGTTGCGGCGGATGACCTCCAGCCGGTCGAGGCCGAGCTCGTCCGCGATCCGGTGCATCAACCGCTCCAGCGAATAGTATACCTGCGGTCCGCCGAAGCCGCGGTTGAGCCCCGTCGGCGTCTTGTTGGTCAGCACCACGCGATTGCGAATGGCCACGTTGCGGATGGCATAGGCGCCCGTCATGTTGCCATGCATTCGGTATAGCGTGGCCGGCTCGGGAGCGCGCAAATGCGCCCCGCAATCCTCGATCTGATCCCAGGAGAGAGCCAGGACACGGCCATCTTCCCCGACGGCCGCTTCAAGCTTCGTCACCCGGTTTGTCGCCGACACGGAGGCCGTCAGGTGTTCCAGGCGATCCTCGATCCACTTTACCGGGCGCCCGGCGACACGCGCGGCAACCGCCGCCAGGATCGCATACACGAAGACGCCTTGTTTGACACCGAACGATCCCCCGGAGTCGGGTGGCGTCCGCAAGCGCATGCGATTGCCCGGCACCTTGAGTGCCAATGCCATCACCGCATGAATGGAAAACGGCCCCTGAAAGTTGGCCGTCACGTCATAGGCATCCTCGCCCGGGTCGTATTCGGCTATCACGCCGTAGGTTTCGATCGGCGTGCACGAGTTGCGGGGATAGGAAACCTCGACGGAAATTCTGCGGGGCGCCCGGGAAAATTCCGCCTCGGGATCCCCGTAGCGGAAATGCCGTTCGGAAATGCAATTGCTGCCGAGCGAGGGATGCAGCAGCTCCGCGTCGTCAGCAAGCGCGGCAACCGGGTCTGCAACCGCCGGCAGGAGCCCGTATTCCACCTCGATCAGATCGAGCGCATCCTCGGCCAGGTACCGGTTGTCGGCCACCACCAACGCCACCGGCTCGCCCACATAGCGAACCCGGTCCCGCGCCATCGGCCAGCATTCCACATTCGCCTTGACGCCAACCGTGAGGCTGCGGGTAAGCCATGCAACATCCTCACCCGTCAGAACTGCATGAACGCCGGGCAGCGCAGTCGCGCGCGAAGCATCAATGGCACGGATCTCGGCATGGGCATGAGGCGAACGCAGTATGGCCATATGCGCTGTGTCGCGCCGTACCGGGAGATCGTCGATGTACCGGCCACGACCGGACAGGAGCGCCGCGTCCTCGACGCGCGGCACCGAACGACCGACAATACCGGAATGATCTGGTTCGACTGTCATTGACTCCTCCCCGTCCGAAACGAACGGCCTCGCAATCGTAAAAGCGCAAGGAGGAAGCCTGCGGCGATACCGCAGCGTCTTACGACTTACCGAGGAGTCTCAAATTTGTTCTGTCAGACGGGAAACACGCCGGAAAATGCTGGGCGATGAACCGGCATGGTCATGGAAAAAGCGGGAGAAATGCGCGGGCACCGAAAAGCCCAGCCTTTCGCTGATCGTGGCAATCGCCTCCTCACTTTCCGATATCTGGTGAACCGCCTGTTCCAGACGCTGCACATTGAGAAAGACCCGCGGACTGACGCCGACGCTGTTTTCGAAAAGACGGAAGAAGTGTGCCCGCGAAAGGCCGATTTCGCGTGCCAGCGCGTTCATGTCCACGACCGAGCCCGGCTCGTCCTTCATGCGACGGACAGCCCTTCGTATCCGGTAGTCGACCATGCTGCCCCTGGCGAGGCTACGCACCGAATTCGGAAGGTCGCGCCAAGCCGCAAAACGCTCGATGACGGCGATCATGAGGCTTGCCAGCAACTCTTCGTGCACCTTGGTCTCATGCGGGGAATGGATCATTGCAGAGGCGAGCAATGCCGTCAGCCGCCTTATATCTGGCGTGATCGCTCCAACATTGCGATCGAAGAAATCCGGGGCGCTGCTTGCCGCCCAGTTGGAACGGAATAGAGCAAGCCAGTGCGGCTCGATGTAAAGCGCGAGAATGACCGTGTTCGGGCGTTCCGGAACATGCTCGTAGGCATGCGGCTCCCATGCGTTGATCAAAACCGCACTTTCATCGGTAAGTGGAACGACACCGTCCCTTACCTGAAACTGCGTATCGGCCCCCTCGACTTTCAGCAGAACATGGCAATGCGGATGCGCATGACGCACCAGCGGACGATCCATATCCAGAAGAGCGACACGCCCAAACTGGCCCCTGGCAATTCGGAGAGCATCGGACATCGGTTCAATAAGCCGGTGCTTTGAGCAAAATGCAATAGCATTGGAGAAGCCCCGGACCATGTCTGGCTTGGAAAGCCCGGTCGCTTCGCGCGGAGCCCTTCCGTGAACGCTTCCCCACGTAGTGGCAAATCCGGCGCCAGATCACGAAGAAAGACACGTCGATGCCGGTTGCCGCACACCGACAGGCTGACTGCCGACGAGGGCCGAAACAACGGGCAGATTGAGCGGCCCGCATCCGCCAAGCTGCGAAACGGGTTTGAAAGCTCAAGGCGCCAGGAAAGACGACACTTCCGGAACCGCCGCAACGATGGCAAGCCCTATGACGGCCGTTATCAGAAACGGGATGGCGCCCTGAGCGACCCGCTCCAGGGACAGGCGAGTCACATTGGCAGCCACATACAGATTTATCCCGACCGGCGGCGTGAAAAGGCCAATGGCAAGGTTGATCATTACCAGAATGCCGAACCAGACCGGATCCCAGCCAAGTTCACGGGAAACCGGCAGGAATATCGGCAGGCAGATGAACATGATGGTGACCGCGTCCATGAACATGCCTGCGACAAGCAGGATCAACATGATAACGAGCAGGATCACCCATTGATTATCACTGATCCCCAGCAGGACCGAAGAGTACTGGCCGATCAGGTCATCCACGGTCACGACCCAACCGAAGAGGCTCGCATAGGCAACCACCAGCATGACGACAGCAGATGATGCTGCGGCGTTGGTGAGCGATTCATACAGCCTCCTAAAGGTCAGCGTGCGGTAGATGAGGCCACCGACAAAGAGCGCGTAGACAGTCGCAACCAATGCAGCTTCCGTGGGTGTAAAGGCTCCGGAATAGATGCCGCCGAGAATTACGACCGGCGTCATCAGGCCCCAGAACGAATCGATGAAAGAGCGCCACAGGCGGCCGCCATAAGACAACTCCTCATAGGGTGCGGGCATCAGCTCGTTGAGATTGGGCGAACCTTCACCGCTTCCGGCCTTTCTGGCAAATGGCAGGGTGAGCAGCATCAGGGTGCCCATGAATAGTCCCGGAATGATGGCCGCAATAAATAATTGAGAGATCGAGGTTTCAGCGATCACACCATAGATCACGAGACCGATCGATGGCGGAATGACAATGGAAAGGGCCGCGCCCGTGCATACCAGGCCCGCGGCAAAGGAACGGGTGTAGCCGTCTTCCTCCATGCCCTTGATGATGAGCGGACCGATTGCGGCAACCGATGCCGGGCCGGAACCGCTCACAGCGCCCCAGAACAGGCAAACCACGGTACCAACCACACCCATTCCGCCCGGCAAAGTGCCGATGAGAACGCGAAAGAAACGGACCATGCGTTCAGCTATGCCGAGGGAGCCCATAAGCGTGCCGGCAAGGATGAAGAACGGAATGGCAAGCAATGAAAATTTGGTGATACCAGTAGCGATGAGATCGCCTACCAGGTCAAGCCCGAAGCCAAGCGTCCACATCGCGTATAAAGCGGAAAGGCCAAGCGCGAAAGCAACCGGCAGTCGCAGCACAAGGAAGACGAAAAACAGGATCAGCATTTGCGTGCCCGCCCCGAGATCAAGCATGGCGCGGTTCCTCGTCGGAAAGTGTCTTCCAGGTGTCGCGTATATGCTGGACGTAGCGGAGCAGGATCAGTGCAAAGCCGAACGGCATGCCAATACTGTAGTACCAGGCCGGGATCTGCAGAGCATAGGAACGGATGCCGCTCGAAATCTGGTTCGACACCAGCACCCAGCTGAACCAGGCCGAGAGCGCCAGAAGAATGATCGAGAGCACGCCTGCCAGCAAAAGAACCAGCTTGCGCAGCCCCTTTGGCAGAAGCTCGAAGAACAGGGTGACTGCCAAGTGATCACCATTGCGCGCAGCCACCGCCGCCCCGAGAATGGTGAGCAGCAAGAAGCCGTTGGTCAGGAGTTCCTCGGTCGAGGCAAGGGAGTAGCTGGTGGTATAGCGGACAACGACATTGACGAAGCCGAGCGCCGTCATGGCCAGAAAGATGACCGCGCAGGCGATCTTCTCCGCGTCACGCAAGATGAAGGACATTGCTTGTCTCCAGGGGCTCGATGGAGAAGGACCGGCCTTGCGGGCCGGTCCATTTTTGGATTGCGCAGCGGTCAGTTCGTCGCAGCCACTGTATCCTGGAAGCTCTTGACCAACTCCTCGCCAACCTTGGCAGCCCAGGTATCAAAGGCCGGCTTGGTAGCCTCGCGGAAAGCCTGCAGTTCTTCGGCCGTGGGCTCATAGACTTCCATGCCCTTCTCGCGCAGGAATGCAATGCCCTCCTCGGTGCTCTTGCGAGTGATTTCCTTCTGGTAGGCCATGGCTTCGACTGCGGCCGCCCGGACCTTCTCCTTGGTCGCGTCGTCGAACGTGTCCCAGCGCTTCTTGCTCACGCCGATGAAGATCGGATCGTAGGAGTAGTGCCAAGTGGTCATGTACTTCTGCACTTCATAGACGCGCTGGGGGATGATCACGGCACCGATCGGGTTCTCCTGGCCATCGACTACGCCCTGCTGAAGCGCGGTAAAGGTTTCGGTCCACTGCATCTGTTGCGGGTTGGCACCTAGCGAGTTCATGACATCAATATACATCGGTCCGGCAACGCGCATCTTCAGCCCCTTCATGTCCTCGGGCGACTTGATGGTGCGCACGTTGTTGGTAACCTCCCGAAAACCGTTCTCGCCCCAAGCCAGAACCACGATATCGCGATCGGCCATGATTTCGGTCATCTTCTTTCCCGGCTCGCCATCGGTGGTAGCGTCGACCTGGGCATAGTTCGAATAGAGATAGGGTAGCGAGAAGACGGCCATCTCCGGGACCAGCGGAGTCACATTGATCGCTGACGTGATGACAAAGTCCAGGGCTCCACGGCTGACCATTTCTGCCTGCTTCATCTGATCGCCGCCCGAGAGCGTGGCATTCGGGAAGATACGGATCGTGAGGTCACCGTCGGTGGCCGCGCTCAGAAGCTCGTTGAATTTCTCGGCACCCTTGTGCCAGGTGGTGGCATCGCCGGTATTGTGTGAGAGCCGCAACATTTCGGCGCTGGCCGAGCCGAACATGGCGATGCACGCGATAGCCGATGACAGGGCAATCGCGCCCAGCTTTGCAAATTTCATGATTTCTCCTCCGTCAATAGCGCCGTTGCCGGCATGCAGACCGCATGACCTCCATCACGCATATGGTCCACATAATGGATCAAGTTCCACGTTTGTGGAAGGAGCAATTTACAATCTGCTCCAGCTACTGCAAGATAATTCGTAAAGCTTGATACATTCAGGACATATCGGATAGAGTATTGTTCCATATTATGGACCATTGGAGAGCATGACGGCAACAGCGTTGAACGGTGCCCAAAGCGTCGATCGCGCCTTGGCGCTTCTGTCGATGGTTGGTCGGCACGCCAACCGCGGCGCATCCCTGACCATGCTGGTGGAGGAGAGCGGCCTCAACAAGCCGACTGTGCGTCGACTGCTGCTCGCGCTGATCCGGGGCGGGCTTGTGGAGCAGGACAAGGAGAGCCGGCTCTACTATCTTGGCGAGGAAGCCTTTGTCCTCGGCACTCTGGCCTCACAGCGCTTCAACCTCCTCGAGATATGCCGGGAAAGCCTCGGTCGCCTCTCTGAACGTACGCAGGATACGAGCTTCCTTTCTGTACGCCGCGACATGCTCTCGCTTTGCCTCTATCGCGAAGAGGGCACGTATCCGATCCGCACACACGCATTGCAAATGGGCTTCGAGCATCCGCTCGGCGTCGGGGCCGGATCCCTCGCCATGCTAGCCGCTCTTTCCGACGCGGAGGTGGATGAAGCGCTGGCCGCCAACGAGAAGGTCCTCCTCGAACACTATCCAAGCCTTCCGCCGGGACGGATTCGTGCCGATGTCGCCCTGACCAGACAGCGAGGCTATTCGCTGAATCCCGGACTGATTGTCGCCAACTCCTGGGGAATCGGCATGGCGTTTAGCTACCCCGACGGCCGTCTTGCCGGCGCACTGAGCATCGCAGCCATCGACAGTCGCATGCAGGAGGCTCGACAGGTCGAGTTGGCCGGCTACCTCAAGCAGGAAGTCGCTTGCATCGAGAAGAAACTCACGGCCATGTTCTCCGCTCGCAAACGCGCTGCGGAAAAGCCGCAGACGAGGAGGAAATAGAATGACAAAAGCACAGATCGTTGGGTGGGCACACTCGCCCTTCGGGAAGTCCGAGCTGGAAGATACCGAGCAGCTCATGGCTTCCGTAGCCACCCCGGCGATGGACCATGCGGGCATAAACATGGACGACCTCGACGGGATTTTCGTCGGCGTAATGAATAACGGTTTCTCGAAGCAGGATTTCCAGGGCGCACTTGTCGCCATGGGCAACGAGAAGCTGGCGCACGTGCCCGCCACCCGGCTCGAGAATGCCTGCGCAACCGGTTCGGCGGCGCTCTATAGCGCGATGGATTTCATCGAATCGGGGCGTGGCCGCATCGCCCTTGTGGTGGGTGCCGAGAAAATGACCGCACTGCCAACCTCCGAGGTGGGGGATATTCTTCTCGGAGCGAGCTACCGGAAGGAAGAGGCGAATGTCGAAGGCGGCTTTGCCGGTCTGTTCGGCCGAATCGCCCAGACCTATTTCCAGCGCTATGGCGACCGTTCCGAGGAACTCGCCATGATCGCGGCCAAGAACCATGCCAATGGTGCGCTCAATCCCTACGCCCACATGCGCAAGGATTTCGGTTTCGATTTCTGCAATACGGTTTCGGAGAAAAACCCGTATGTGGCTGGTCCGCTGCGGCGCACGGACTGCTCACTGATCTCCGATGGGGCCGCGGCGATCGTGCTTGCCGACGAGGAAACGGCGGCTTCGCTCCAGCGCGCCATCGGATTTCGCGCGCGACGCCAGGTCAATGACGTTCTCGCTCTCAGCCGCCGCGACGTGCTGGCCTTCGAAGGCGCCCGGCGCGCTTGGTCCGGAGCACTCTCCGATGCGGAACTCGACATCAACGATCTCTCTTTCGTTGAGACACATGACTGCTTCACCATCGCCGAATTGATCGAGTACGAGGCCATGGGCCTTGCGCGGCCCGGAGAGGGACATCGCGTTGTCCGTGAGGGCACGACCGCGAGGGACGGCAAGCTGCCGGTCAATCCGTCCGGCGGCCTGAAGTCGAAGGGCCATCCGATCGGCGCGACGGGCGTTTCCATGCATGTCATGGCCGCGATGCAGCTTGCCGGGGAGGCCGGAGACATCCAGGTGCCGAATGCCGAGCTTGCGGGTGTCTTCAACATGGGTGGCGCCGCGGTCGCCAACTACGTTTCCATCCTGGAGCGCGTGAAATGACAAATGCCGCTCCCAGAGGAGGGGTCGCGCCCTGTTCCACGCGCGTGATGAACCTGGCCAATTTCCTTACGCAGGCGGCTCGCCGCCATCCGGACGATCCCGGTTTCGTGTGGGGCGACAGTGTATGGAGCTGGTCGGAGATGGAGGCGCGCGTCGAGGCCATGGCCCACGCGCTCGCCAGCGACTACGGGATAGGAAAGGGCGACCGGGTGCTGGTGCAGTCATCGAACTGCAACCAGATGTTCGAGTCCATGTTCGCCTGTTTCCGGGTGGGAGCCGTCTGGGTTCCCACCAATTACCGCCAGGCGCCGGACGAGGTCGCATATCTCTGCCAGGCGAGCGGCGCGCGAGCTATGATCTGCGGTGCGTCATTTCCCGAACATGCCCGCGCCTGCAGGGAAGCATCAACGGATCTCGAGCACCTCATCTCCATCGGTTCCGCGGATTTCGCCGAGGATTATGACGCGGTTGTCGCCCGACATCTCGGCAAGAAGATGCCAAGCTTTGCTGTGGACCGGGACGATCCGTGCTGGTTCTTCTTCACGTCTGGCACCACGGGTCGTCCGAAGGCCGCCGTGCTGACCCACGGCCAGCTCGCATTCGTCATCACCAACCATCTTTGCGACCTGATGCCGGGAACCGGACCCGACGATGCTTCGATAGTCGTCGCACCGCTTTCTCATGGCGCAGGCGTGCATCAGCTCACCCAGGTTGCGCATGCGGTCAAGACGATCTTGCCTCCGTCTGACAAGCTGGATGTGCCGCTTGTCTGGTCATTGGTCGAGAAATGGAAGGTGACAAACATGTTTACCGTCCCGACCATCCTGAAGATGCTGGTGGAGGATCCCTCCGTGGAGCGCTTCGATCACTCGACGCTTCGCTACGTGATCTACGCCGGCGCGCCAATGTACCGGGCCGACCAGAAGAAGGCGCTGGCGACGCTTGGTTCCGTTCTCGTTCAGTATTTCGGCCTTGGCGAAGTAACCGGCAACATCACCGTTCTTCCACCTGCTGCGCATTCGCTCGACGACGGCGAGGAGGCCCGCATCGGCACCTGCGGCTTCGAGCGCACGGGCATGCAGGTGCAGATACAGGACGAACGCGGCAACGAAGTTCCGCCGGGCGAAACCGGCGAGATCTGCGTCATCGGCCCTGCGGTCTTTGCTGGGTATTTCAACAATCCGGAAGCGAATGAGAAATCCTTCCGCAACGGTTGGTTCCGCACAGGCGATCTGGGCCGAATGGACGAGCAGGGCTTCCTCTACATAACGGGGCGTTCGTCGGACATGTATATCTCGGGCGGCTCCAACATCTATCCTCGGGAAATCGAGGAAAAGATCCTTATGCACCCCGACATAACGGAGGCGGCGGTGCTGGGGGTGCCCGATCCCGTCTGGGGTGAAGTCGGTGTCGCCGTTTGCATCGCACGGCCGGGAGTGAATGCGGAAAGCATCGATCTGCGTTCCTGGCTCGATGGAAAGATGGCTCGCTACAAGGTGCCCAAACGGTTTCTCTTCTGGGATGCCATGCCGAAGTCGGCCTATGGCAAGATCACCAAGAAGATGATCCGCGAGGAGCTCGAAAGGCGTGGAGAGATGCCGGTCTTCGTGACGGCCGAGACCGGTTGAGGCACGATGGGAGGAGAAACCATGAAGAGTGTCGCCATCACGGGCGGCGCGTCCGGGATCGGCTTTGCATCCGCGAAGCTGCTTCTGGCACGCGGCTTCGCCCCCTGGCTTCTGGACCTGAATCGGCGGACTCTGGCGGAAGCCTGCGCCGAACTCGGCATTCCCGCGGAACGGGGCATCGTTTGCGATGTGGCCGACGAGGTGTCGGTTGGCAAAGCCATCGGAGAAGTGACACAAACGGGACAGCTTGCAGGTGTCGTCAATTCTGCGGGCATCGCGGTGGACAGTCCGGCAGTCGACACCAGCGTCGAGGAATTCCGCCGCATTCTGGAGGTCAACCTGATCGGCTCTTTCATCGTGTCGCGAGAGACTGCTCGCATCTGGCTCGAACGTGGCGATGCGGGATCCATCGTCAACATCAGCTCCATCTCGGGCATGCGCGGCAACAAGGGCCGCAGCGCCTACGGCGCATCAAAGGGCGGCATTAACACCATGACCATGGTGATGGCGAATGAACTCGGTCCCCACGGTATCCGGGTGAATGCCGTCGCGCCGGGCCCGATCGATACGCCACTTGCCCGCAAGGTGCATACTGCAGATGTGCGCGCCCAATGGCACAGGAAGGTGCCCCTCCGTCGCTATGGAACGACTGAAGAGGTCGCGGGAACAGTCGCGTTCCTCATCTCTGACGATGGCGGCTACGTGAACGGGCAGGTAATTGCCGTCGACGGCGGTTTCATCACGGCAGGGATTTCCGAATGAGCGGCCGCAGCATCCGGCATCCCGGACCGCCGGCGCATGAACGCCACACCGCCGTTGCGTGCCGGGCGCAGGCACTGTCACTCACGCTGGAACCGGGCAAAAGCTTCAATACCAGCCTGGCCGATGCGTTTTCGTCGCATGGGTTCGAGGCGGGCTATGCCTTGCTTGACGACGTGCCGATGAAGCGCCTGGATTACGTTGTTCCCGCTGAGAGTCCCGATGAGAGCCACGCCGCTTGGTACAGCGAAACCTTCGCACCTTCTTCAGGCGGCACGATATGCAGTGCGGGGCTTCATCTGGGGCGCCGGGATGGAGAACCCTTTCTCCACTGCCATGGCCTATGGGAGTTACAGGACGAAGGACTTCGCATGGGCCACCTCCTGCCCTTCGAAGCCGAATTGCGGGAGGCCACGAAGGTCCGCGCCGTTGGCATTTCCGGAGCGCTGTTCGATGCAACTGATGATGCCGAAACGAATTTCCGACTCTTTTCGCCGCAAATCGCGAAAGCGTCGGACGTCGAGACGCCGCGCCGCGCAGTGCTCGCCACGGTTCGGCCGAATCAGGATATATGCGAAGCGATCGAGGCGATTTGCGACGAACACGGTTTCGAAGATGCGGAAGTGCTGGGAATTGGCAGCCTTGTCGGTGCCGATTTCGAGGGGGGAGGCCATGTTTCGTCATACGCCACCGAAGTTCTGATCCGCGACGGACAAGTGACGAAGTCGAAGGATGGCCCGAGAGCGCGGCTCGATATAGCCCTGGTTGGTATTGACGGTGCAATTGCGGAAGGCGTGCTATTGCGGGGAACGAACCCGGTGTGCGTCACCTTCGAGCTTCTGATCCTCGGATGATCGGCCGCGAGGGAACTGGCGGTAACGTAGACGAACTAGGGACTCTTATAACTGGGCAAAATTCGTACCAATCTGCACTGGCTCAAAGGAACCAACTCCCAGTCGCAGCCTCGTTCTCGGAACCCATGCATCACACTTCAATCTGGTGAACCAATACCTAGAGATCCATAAGGACTCGGAGAACGAAAGTACCCGTAGTCGTTATCCGCCTGCCTCCCTACGAATGGTATCGGCTACAACATGTCGTATCATGAACGCAATCATCCGCGTCCCGTTTGAAATTGTCGCTGAAGCCGGCTTTACCCATCATGGTCCCCTTGCCTCAAACCTGGGAAAGAAGGGATCTACGAATCCCTTCGCACCGCAAGTCATCGCGCCCTCGGGTTCGGCCTCATTCCCGCGTCGGCTTGGCAGCCATGCCGGAATATTGAGAGCGACAACGTTCATCGCACCGTTCAGGAACAGGGACCTGTAGGGCGAACGAGGCGATGTCGGGGTCGCTTCGACCGTCTCGACCGTCTGATCCTCAACAGGCTCCGCGGGCACCGAAAGCTCCGGAACCGGGTCCGAAGCCACCGGGCACTACGAGAACAACATGCCGCCATTGATGTCGATGCAGGCACCGGTGATGAATCCTGCCTCGTCGGAGGCGAGATAGACCGCGAGATTCGCCACGTCCTCCGATGTGCCCTCGCGTTTCAGAGGCGTGCTCTCCGCCACGCGCTTGCGCACCTCCGGTTTCGTGAACGTGTTGTGAAAATCCGTGTCGATCATACCCGGATTGATCGCGTTCACCCGGATCCTCGGCCCCAGTTCCTTCGCCAGGCCGCGGGTCATCGTCGCGACAGCCCCCTTTGAAGCGGCATAGGCGACCGCCCCGGGCCCGCCGCCGTCCCTTGCTGCCTGCGATGCCATGTTCACGATCGCACCGCCTTCCGGAATGTGGGGCAGCGCCGCCTTCACGAGAAGGAATGCCGAGGTGGCATTGAGATCCATCACCCTGCGCCAGAAATCGAGGGTCATCTCGCCAACCGTCTTGCGGGATACGAGACCTCCCGTCACCGGAATCACGATATCGATCTTGCCGAACTCGCTGACTGCACGGTCGACGAAAGCCTGGACATCCGCCTCATTGGTCATGTCGCCCTGCATGGCGAATGCCGCGCCGCCCGCAGCCCTGATTTCCTCGACGGCGCTTTCGGCCCCCTCGCTGCTACTATGATAGTTTATCCCGACCTTTGCCCCCGCTTCGGCCAGACGCATGACGCACGCCCTGCCGATATCGCGGCCTCCGCCAGAGACGATCGCTACCTTGCCCTTGAGTTGCATGAGTGTGCTCCTGTTTCAGATATCTTCTGATAGTCAGTGTTCCGCAGGGCTGCCTTCAAATACCCGCTTGCGTGCATTCTCGATGTGGGCGCGCATTTGCGTCCTTGCCGTGTCCGGGTCATGCGCCCTGATCGCGTCCATGATTGCGTTATGCTCCCGCTGAACGAGCTCCAATCGCTCCCGCGACTTGGTGAGAGACAGGTTGCGGGTAAGATTCATGCCGGTCAGGATGGTTTCCTTCATGGCGGTGCGGGCAACCGCGAAGTAGTGATTGTGGGAGGCATCGCATATCGCGACGTGGAACGCTTCGTCGGCCTCAACGCCGAGTTCTCCCGAATCGATGCAGCGATCCAGTTCGCGCAATGCCGCCTCGATACGCGCGAGATCGGTTTCGCTGCACCTCTGAGCGGCCAGGAAGGCGGCTTCGCCCTCGATAGCCGTGCGAAACTCGAACGAGCGCTGGATATCGGCAACGGAACCGACCGGCGCAAAATCGAAAACGCCCCTATCCGGACGGCGAATGACATAGGAGCCCGACCCTTGGCGTGACACGATCACCTCGTCGCTGCGCAGCTGCTTCAAGGCCTGCCTGAGCACCGGGCGGGACACGTTCAGCACCTTGCAGAGCTCATGCTCCGAAGGCATCCTTTCGCCGACGGCGATCGTTCCGTCCACGATCATTCCCAGAATGCGTTCATAGACCGAGTCCGCGAGAGTTATATCCCGCACGACACGAATCGAATGTCCGGCCGGTCCGAATTCCGTTTCTTCTATCTGTCTTTTGCTTTTCGCCATGCCTCGAATTCATCCGCGGTTTGCTGGAGTGTCGAAGGATACAGCCCGTATATGGACGAGCCGCCCTTCACCCTCTCCATTACATAATCTTCGAACACCGTCATCTCGGCCGCCTCGACCGCCACACTTTCGGTGAGATGCGACGGGATGCAGACAACTCCTTCATTGTCGCCGACGATGGTATCGCCCGGATAGATCGCCACTCCGCCGCACGCGATCGGTTCGTTGAGAGCGATGGGATGATGCCGCGTAATATTCGTCGGGGCGCTCGGGCGGACTTGGTAGGTAGGCATGCCAAGCGTGGCGATCTCGGGGGTGTCCCTGAAGCCGCCGTCGGTCACGACGCCGGCACAGCCCCGCGCCTGCAGCCTGGTGGCCAGGATGGCGCCGGCCGAGGCCGCAGTGGCATCGCCCCGCGCATCGATGACAAAGACCGCCCCTGCGGGACATTCCTCGACACCCCTGCGCTGCAGATTGTTGCGATCCGCGAAGGATTCCAGCACGTCCAGGTCCTCACGCGCGGGGATATAGCGCAGGGTATAGGCGAATCCGACCATGTTCCGGCCCGGCGCCACCCGCCTCGGCCCCTGCAGGAACACATTCCTGAGGCCGCGCCTGAAGAGAACGGTCGTCAGGGTTGCGGTGCTGACATGTGCCAGCGCCTCCCGGACCTTCTCCGGAAGCGGGTCTCCTGGGGGATTTTTCAGGGATCTGCCCATGGTTCACCTTCAAAACAGCCCCGGCAACCACATGGAGAAGCCGGGCACGTAGGTCACGAGAAGCAACGCGGCGAGAATCGCCAGGTAGAAGGGCCAGATCGTGCGAACGGAGTCCTCGATCTTCACCTTGCCGACGGCGCAGCCAACGAAGAGACAGGTTCCGACAGGCGGCGTGCAAAGCCCGAGGCCGAGATTGATCAGCAGCATGATGCCGAAATGCTCCGGCGCCATCCCCAACCCCGTGACGATCGGCAGGAAGATCGGTGTACAGATCAGGATCAGTGCAGCCATGTCCATGATCATGCCAAGCAGCAGCAGGATGACATTGATCATCAGCAGGATGACATATCGGTTTTCCGAAATCGAAACGAGCAAGTCGCTGAGCTTGGCGGGAACCTGATAGAGCGCGAGCAGATAGGCAAAGGAACTGGCGAAGGCGATGAGGATCATCACCATGACCGTGGTGCGAACCGACGAGACAACGGCGGTGACGAAGCCCTTCCAGTTCAAGCTGCGATAAAAGAACGTCGTGAGCAGCAAGGCGTAAATCGCGCCGAATGCGCCCGATTCGGTAACCGTGAACACTCCGGACAAGGTGCCGCCGACAATGATCACGGCGGTGACCAGTCCGGGCAATGCATCCAGGGCGGTTCGCGCCAGCTCAGCACCGCCGGGAAAGGGTTCGGAGGGATACTTGTGCTTCACGGCCAGGATATAGGCGGCGACCGCCAGGCAGAGACACATCAAGATGCCCGGTATCACGCCGGCCAGGAACAGGCTTGAAACGGAAATGCCGCCGCCGGCTGCCACGGCAAAGATGATCATGTTGTGGCTGGGCGGAATAACGATTCCGGCAATCGACGATGTAACCGTAACGTTGACGGCATATTCGGGCCGGTAACCGCGCTCCTTCATGACAGGAACCAGAAGCGATCCCAGAGCGGAGATATCGGCAATCGCCGATCCGGAAATGCCACCGAACAACATGCTGGAAAAGATGTTGACCATTGCAAGGCCGCCCCGGATATGGCCCACAAGCGCCGAGGCGAAGCGGACCAGGCGCACGGCGATGCCGCCATGCAGCATGATCTCGCCGGCGAAGACGAAGAACGGGATGGCCAGCAGAGAGAATACGGTGACACCGGCCATTGCGCGCTGAAACGTGATCAGCATCGGGAAGCCTTCGAACCAGAAGGCCGTGGCGGCGGCGATCCCCATGGCAAAGGCCACCGGCAGCCCGATAACCACGCCTACGGCGAAGACGCCAAGCAGAATTGCCAGCCCCATTTTCAGCGCCCCTCATCGACAGGTGTGGTGACTGCGTGTGGAAACCGCCAGACACGGCAACCAGCGCGAAATCCCGCAAAAAGAACCATCAGGCCGCCGCAGCAAACCATCGACAGCGTGCGAATGCTTTCGGGCAGGTCGAGCATGGGAAGGCGCGTGTCCCAGCCAAAATGCATGAGTTCCATGCCGGCAACGAACATGACGCCCCCGAAAATCGCCAGAATGAAATCCGCAACGATCAGCACCGCCATGCGGGCCCGTTCGCCCAGCGCATCCCTGAACATTGTAACGCCCAGGTGACCGTCATCGTGAACGCCTGCTGCCGCGCCCAGGAAGACGATGTATCCCACAAGCAGAAGCGCGAGTTGTTCCACCCAGGTCGGCGTCATGTTGAGAACGTATCGCCCGAATACGAGCCAACCGAACGTTACCACCAGAACCACGAGCGCACAGGACGCCAGGAAGATGCAGGCGGCGCTGATCCGGGCCAGAACCGCCTCGATACGCCCAACGATTTCGGCATGATCATTCATCGATCAGACTTTCCAGATACATGCAAGCAATGAAACATGCCCGGCCTTTCTCCTGAAAGGCCGGGCGGCAGATGCCGTTGTCAGTCAGCGTTGCGGATCAGGTTGACGAGATCGGCAAGATCCGGGTTCTCGGCAAGAAACGCCTCGTATACCGGCTCCATTGCATCCTGGAACGGCTTCTTGTCGGCAATCTCGTTGACTGTGACACCGCCCGCGATGACCTTTTCCATGCTGGCCTTCTCACGCTCGGCCCAGAGCTTGCGCTGCAGTTCCGCGCTATTGCGCCCGGCCTCCTTGACGATCGCCTGTTGTTCGGGAGTGAGCTTGTCCCAAGTCTTCTTGGACATGCACAGGCACTCGGGAATGATCAGGTGCTCGGTCAGCGAATAGTATTTCGCAACCTCGTAGTGGCTGGTGGACTCGTATGACGGCGGATTGTTCTCGGCGCCGTCGATCACGTTCGTCTTCAGCGACTGGAACACCTCGGCGAACGCCATCGGCGTCGCGTTGCCCCCCATGGATTCAACCATGCCTACAAACAGGTCATTGCTCATGACCCGGACCTTCATGCCCTTGATGTCGTCGGGCGTGTTGATCGGCTTGATCGAATTGTAGAAAGAGCGTGCACCGGCATCATACCAGCCAAGCGGAACCAGTCCCTTGGCCTCCATCCCTTTGCCGATGGCCTCTCCGGCCTCGCCGTCCATCAGCCTGTACATCTGCGGGATGCTCTTGAAGATGAAGGGCAGCGAAACGACGTTGGCCTCCGGAATTGACTGCCCCATCGGACCAAGGTTGAACTCGCCGAAATCGATCACGCCGAGGCGGGTCTGCTCGATCGCGTCGGGCTGGGAGCCCAGGACACCGTTATGGAAGATCTTGCCGGTGATCTCTCCTCCCGTTTTCTCGGTGACCTCCTTCATGAAGGATTCCATTCCGATGGATACCGGATAATCCTCGACATGAATATTCCAGCCGCGCAGTTCGGCCGCACTGGCGGATGCGACCGGCAAGGCCAGTCCTACGGCCAGGGTCAATGCCTTGAAGAAATTGGTTCTCAACACAAACATGTTCTCCTCCTATTCGTACATATTTGTAACCATGCTCGTATAATTGATTTCCAAATTTTGACAAGTTGATTCTGGGGCACAGCCAGCGGCGGCTCACCGGAACGGGCGCGAAGCAACCCTGCGTCACCGATTAGAAAGAACTGATTTCGCTTCAAAAATGGGACGGCACCGGCAGTATTCCGGACAGCCCATCCGCCCGGAAACGACACTGCACTTATGTGTGTAAAGAGATGTCATGATGGGGCGCCCAAGGGCCCTTGAGCACGGCCAAGACGCCGACGCCAGGAACCGGCCCGCCGAACGCGCCCACCCCCGGATTGATCGCATTTGCCCGGGTAATCCGCCGAATTGCCTCGATCGGCACTTCGAGCTTTTGCACTCTTGTCTTGAAACCCGTTCCCCGAACGGCGGCGAAGCCTCAGGCAAACCTTGCGGACAAGGCGCGGGCCGCCTCCGGAACGGCTCGACACACCATATCCATTTCCAGTGTCTCCAAGGCGACAACGCCGATGGAATAGTCCATCCCCGCGAATGCCTCGCTAGGTAAACGAACCGGGCTCGATACGCCAACCGCCCCCTTGTGCAGCTGGCCGCGCGTGACACTGTACCCGTGCGCGCGGGCAAAACGGATATCCACCGAGTCGTCCGGTCGCTCGGGCCGCGTCGACAGAATCGCGATTCCTGCCGCGCCGCGATCGATCGGGTGACGTGTCCCCACCCGGTAATGGATGTTTACATCGGCTTCGCGCGGTTCGGCGGTCAGCACGACCACGCACTCGGCGCCTTCCGCCATGGAAAGAAACGCTGTCGCGCCGGTCTGTTCCGCGAGGTCTTCCAGGACGGGTCGCGCCAACGAACGGACAATACCGCCTGCCTGCGCAGCCAGCAGAAACGCCGCTGCGCCAAGCACGATCCGCCCGTCATCGAGACGCCGGACCATGCCCCGGTCGGCAAGCGTGGCAACGATCCGATAGGCTATGGCACGGTGCAGGTTCAACCGGCCGGCCAGTTCGCCGACCTTCACCCCGCCGGGCGTGCGCGCGATCAGCAGCAATGCTTCTATGCCGCGATCAAGCGTTTGAAGCGTGCCATTTCCCATTCTGTTTCCCGAGTTCGTCGCCCCTTGTCCGGACCGGCCTTTATTCACAATCGCTACCGCCCGGCAACAGCGTTACCCGATTGCGCGCGATTTTGTAACTATAATAGAGATTGATTGTCCGATAAAGATGAATTACAGGAAATTGGAATGATGCGACCGATGGGAGGGGCAGCATGACAGGCACGGTTGAGCACCCGTCGCGGGCTTCGCGGGAATGCCCCTTCAGCAGCGAATCTGCTTCCTCCCCGGCCCGGGACACCTGTCCCGCATTCGATCCGGCAGCGCTGGCGCGCGAGTTCGACCCCTTTCAGCCCCCCTACCAGTTGGACCCGGCGGAGGCGCTGCGCTGGTCGCGCGACCAGTTGCCCGTCTTCTACGCTCCCCGGCTGGGTTACTGGGTGGTCAGCCGCTACGAGGACATCAAGGCGGTGTTCCGCGACAACATCCTGTTTTCTCCGCGGAACGTGCTGGAAAAGATCACCCCGGCCACCGCGGAAGCCGTTGAGGTCCTGAAAAGCTACGGCTACGCGATGAACCGCACAATGGTGAACGAGGACGAGCCGGCACATATGGAGCGCCGCCGCGCACTGATGGACCATTTCATCCCCGCCAATCTCGAAAAGCACCAGGAAATGGTCCGCCGCCTGACGCGCGAGAAGATGGATGAATTCATCGATACCGGTCGCGTCGATCTCGTTGACGCCATGCTCTACGAGGTGCCGCTGAACGTGGCGCTGCATTTTCTCGGCGTGCCCGAGGACGAAATCGCGGTTCTCAGGAAATTCTCGGTCGCGCACTCGGTCAACACCTGGGGACGCCCGACGGATGAACAGCAGGTCGCGATCGCCCATGACGTGGGACGATTCTGGAAATATGCGGGCGAGATCATCGAGAAGATGAAAAGCGAGCCCGAAGGCACCGGCTGGATGCACGAGACCATCCGCAAGAATGCCACAATGCCCGATGTGGTCACCGACAGCTATGTGCATTCGATGATGATGGCAATCATCGTCGCCGCACACGAAACGACCTCGTTGGCCTCGGCGAACATGTTCAAGACGCTTCTGACCCACCGCGATGCCTGGGACGACATATGCGCCGATCCAAGTCTGGTCCCGAACGCGGTCGAGGAATGCCTGCGCTATGCCGGCTCGATCGTTGCGTGGCGACGTCAGACCACGGCACCGACCAGCCTCGGCGGCATCGACCTGCCGGAGGGCGCGAAGCTGCTCATCGTACAGGCCTCGGGCAACCGGGACGAGCGCCACTTCGAGGACGGAGACACCTTCGACATTTACCGGGACAACGCCATCGATCACCTGACCTTCGGCTATGGCAGCCATCAATGCATGGGCAAGAACATTGGCCGGATGGAGATGCGCATTTTTCTTGAGGAAATGACGCGCCGCCTGCCTCACTTGCGGCTGGCCGAGCAGGAATTCACCTATCTGCCCAACACCTCGTTCCGCGGACCGGATCACCTCTGGGTCGAATGGGATCCGGCGCAGAATCCGGAACGGAAACACCCCGCCCTTGCACGTGAACATCTCCACTTTCCCGTCGGCGCGCCGTCGCGCCGCGACATCGCGCGCAAGATTCGCGTTGCCGAGGTGCGCCGGGAGGCAGACGGAATAATCGGACTGACGCTCGAGGATGCGAAGGGGCGTCCGCTTCCGGCGTGGAGTCCCGGTGCCCATGTCGAACTGTGCGTGGGCGAATATGACCGTAAGTATTCGCTATGCGGCAAGCCGGGAGCATCGGGCTATGAAGTCGCCATACTGCGCGAGGACGGAGGCCGCGGCGGGTCTCGCCACATTCACGACACCGTGCGCGAGGGAACGGAGCTTCGAATGCGCGGTCCGAGCAATCTTTTCCGCTTGGACGAGCAGGCCGCTCACCATGTACTGATTGCTGGCGGAATCGGCATTACGCCGATACTGGCCATGGCCGACCGTCTGAAGGCGCTCGGCAAGAACTATGCCATCCACTATTGTGGACGTTCGCGTTGCAGCATGGCGTTTCTGGATCGGCTCGCGGCCGACCATGGCGAGAGGCTGACGGTCTACGCGGGGGACGAAGGTCGGCGTGCGGACCTCCCGACGATTGTTGCGGGCCTGCCTGATGGCGGCCAGATCTATTGCTGCGGCCCCGACCGGATGATCGCCGCGTTGGAGGATCTGACAGCCGATATGCCCGAAGGCACGCTCCATTTCGAGCATTTCACGGCCGACAGTTCCGCACTCGACCCCGAGAAGGAAAGCGCGTTCGAGGTCGAGTTGAAGGATTCGGGCCTCTCGTTGAAGGTTGCGGCCGACCAGACATTGCTCGACGCAATCCGCGCCGCCGGCATAGACGTGGCCTCCGATTGTTGCGAAGGCCTGTGCGGAAGTTGCGAGGTTTCCGTTCTCGCAGGAGACATCGACCACCGTGACAAGGTGCTTACCCGCGCGGAAAGAGCCGAAAACACACGCATGATGGCCTGTTGCTCGCGTGCGAAAAACGGGAGCCGGATCACGCTGGCGCTCTGAGCCGCGGCGGCACCGGTCTTCAAACAGAATCAACGTCCAGAGGGAGGATCTCCAAATGAAATTCGCATCCAACATTGTGGCCGGCATGGCGCTGGCGGCGGCGGTGTCCGTATCGGGCGCGGTTGGCGCCGAGGCCAAAACGAAAATGAAGATCAGCCACTATCTGCCTGCGGTACACGGCATCCATACGGACTTCATCGAGCCCTGGGCCCGGCAGGTGTCGGAATGCACCGGCGGTGAGGTCGAGTTCGAGATCTATCCGGCAGGCACGCAGCTCGGCAATGTCGCCCGTCAGCAGGAGCAGGTGATGGCTGGCGTGGTCGATATCGCCCACGGCCTGCACGGCATCCCGCGGGGGCGTTTCCCGCGCACATCGCTGATCGACATGCCGTTCCTTACCGACGATGCCGGCGCGGCGACCTATGCCCTGTGGTCGATGCTGCCCGACGAACTGGCCGAGGAATACGAGGGCATGAAGGTGTTGGCGCTGCACGCTCACAATGGTGGGCTGGTTCACACCTCGGAGAAGAAGGTCGAGACGATGGAAGACCTGAAGGGGCTGCGCATTCGCACCCCGTCTCCGGCAATATCGGACATGCTGTCCTTCCTCGGCGCCGACCCGCAAGGCTTGCCGCCGGGCGAGGCCTACGAGAATATTCAGCGCGGCGTCATCGACGGCACGGTGTTCCCATGGGATCCGGTCAAGTCGTTCGGCTTGAACGAGGTTCTGCAATATCACCTCGACGCCGGTGTCTACACGGTGTCCTTCTTCTTCGTGATGAACGAGCGCTCCTACAATCGTCTATCGCCGGAGGCGCAGGCCTGTGTCGACAAGTACTCCGGAGATGCGCTGGTCGCAAAATTCGGCGATTGGTGGGACAAGTGGGATGCGCCCGGCCGTCAGCAGGCTATCGATGCCGGCCACGTGATCAGCGAGCTCGCCGACGATGAACGCGCGCGCTGGCGCGAGGCACTCCAGCCGATGATGTCCGCCTATCTTCAGAAAATGAAGGATGCGGGTATCGACGACGCTGACGAAATCTATCAGAAGATGCAGGACAGGATCGCGGAATACGAAGCCTCGCATCGGGACTGATGCCGATCGTGGCGTGATCGTGACTCCGGCCTGATCACGGATCGGGCCGGAGTTTGACGTTTGCAGGAGGGTGGCCGTTGATACAACTCGCAAAGCGGGCGAGGAGCCTCGTACTGGCAATGACGGTTGCTGGCGTTCTGGCTTATGGCGCGGCTGCGGCAGTGACAGTGGCGGACGTGATTGGACGCCAGTTCGGGATGCCTATCGAAGGGGTGGTGGATCTTGTCCAGCTCTTCGTGATGGCCGGCGCCTGGCTGGTAATGCCCTATGCTTTCATGGAGGCCACCCATGTAAGCGTGGACTTCCTGCTCGCCGCGTTACCGCGGTCGGTGACGCAGCTTCTGGTGATCGTATCCGCACTTGTGACTCTCGCGCTCCTGGCGTTCATGCTCTGGCAGGGCTTCTTGACTTTCCGCACCCGCACCATGTTCGGCGACAGGTCACAGCAGCTTGGCATTCCGATCGCTTGGTACTGGTATCCGCTGCTGGTCGGCCTTGCCGCCTCGATGATCGGCGCGACCCTGCGTTTTCTTAATGCCCTGAGGCAGGAGGCGCCCAATGAGTGACGCGGTTCTTGGATTGGCCGGTTTCTTCGCGGCATTGACCCTGATCGCATTTGGCCTGCCCGTCGCGATCTCGATGGCAGTGATCGGCGCTCTAGGATATTGGTATCTCAACGGTTGGACCGGTGTGGCCTACATACTGGGCTCAAGCCCGTTCGAGTCGATCTTTCCCTACTCGTTTTCCGTAATCCCGCTTTTCGTCATGATGGGGGTCTTTGCCTCGCACGCGGGATTGTCCCAATCTCTCTTCAACGTCATCAACGCCTTCGTCGGCCATCGCAAGGGCGGTCTCGCCATCACCACAGTGGGGGCCAGCGCGGTATTCGGCGCGATCTGCGGATCGTCCCTCGCCACCGTCGCCACGATCGGACGGGTCGCCCTGCCCGAGATGAAGCGGCACGGTTACGACGCGTCGCTGTCCACCGCGACCGTCGCCGCCGGCGGCACGCTGGGCGTGCTGATTCCGCCCTCTGTGCTCCTGGTGATCTACGGTCTGCTGACCCAAAGTTCCATCGGTCAGCTTTTCATCGGGGCTCTTGTACCCGGCCTGCTTGGAGCGCTGCTCTATTCCGTAGCAATCATGATCCGCGTGCGGATGAAGCCGGACATGGCGCCCCGAACCGCCCGAACCGGATGGCGGGAACGGCTGCGGCACATGGGGCAGGTCTGGCCGGTGGTGCTTCTCTTCCTGGTGGTCATCGGCGGTATCTACCTGGGATGGTTTTCGCCGACCGAAGCTGCCGCGGTCGGAGCAGTGGGCGCCTTTCTCTTGGCGCTGCTTTCCGGCGAGTTGAACCGGGCAACGCTGAAGGCATCGGTCTTCGAAACCGCAGGCCTGACCGGAATGATTTTCTTCATCCTGATTGGGGCCGCGCTGTTCAACTTCTTCCTTGAGAACACCGGTCTTCCTCAATTCCTTATCGAGCAAATCCGCAATATCGGCCTCGGCCCGCTCGCGATCATGATCCTGATCCTGATCTTCTACATCGTGCTAGGCTGCTTCATGGATTCGATGTCGATGATCCTGCTGACAGTGCCGCTGCTGGCACCGGTATCGGCGGAACTCGGCTACGATCTTGTCTGGTTTGGTATCGTCGTGGTCACGGTTGCGGAGATCGGATTGATCACCCCGCCCATCGGAATGAACCTGTTCGTCGTCCAGGCTGCGGCAAGGGACGTCACGCAGGCCACTGTGATCCGGGGCATTCTGCCATTCATCTTGGCGGACATCCTGCGGCTGGCGCTTTTGGTTGCCTTCCCGGCACTCGTGCTCTGGCTCCCGTCCCAGGCATTCTGATAGGGACAACCGAAACGCCGCACGATGCATCCGGCGAATCCGTCGGCCGATCGAATGCGGATTCCGCCAAACCTTTCATATCTGAAAGCCGCCTTTCGGCAATGGTCGTTGATGCCGCTTGCACGCTCTGGAAGCATTCATGCCCTGCGCATGAAAAAAGCCCGGCAACAATGAGGAAGATGCATATGGCCGTCCAAATGACCTTGTGGAACGGAGCTCGTGTCCCCCGCGTAGGCGTGGGATGCTGGGCGATCGGTGGGCGAATGATGAGCGGCGCCGTTTCACTCAATTATGGCGAAGTCGATGACGCCGCCGCACTTGCCGGCCTGAGAGTCGCGGACGAGATGGGCGCCAGGGTCTTCGACACCGCCGCGGCCTATGGCGGGGGCCATTCCGAGTGGCTGCTCGGCCAGGCTTTTGGAGGACGAGACGACCTGGTCATCGTTACCAAGTTCGGTCACAGGGTCGATCCCGGCACGCGTCAGTTTCTCGACGAGCGGCTGACGCCCGCCCTTATCCGGGAGACAGTCGATCAGAGCCGGTTGAACCTGCAGCGGGATCGACTCGATCTCGTGCTCTTCCATGTCAACGATTTCGATCCCGCCGAGGCCGGTTTCGTATTCGATACGTTGGACGAACTGCGCGACGCGGGCATCATCGGTGCCTACGGATGGTCGACGGACCACGTGGAAAGCGCCCGCGCTTTCGCCGGCCGGGACGGCTTCGTCGCGATCGAGAACGACCACAACATCTTCGACCGCGCCGAACCGCTGATGGCATTTGCGAAAGAGGCCGGGCTGATATCCCTCAACCGGTTGCCGCTGGCCATGGGCCTGCTGACCGGAAAGTATCGCGGCGGCAAGGCTGTCGGCCCGGGCGATCTGCGCGCTGAAAAACTGGACTGGATGAAATACTTCCGGAACGGCAGGGCGACCCCCGAATTCGCCACTCGTCTGGAGGCGATACGAGATCTCCTGTGTACCGGCGGACGAAGCCTGGCGCAGGGGGCGCTTGGCTGGATCCTGGCGAAGGCGCCCCACGCGATTCCCGTTCCTGGCTTCAAGTCCGAGACCCAGGTCCGCGACAATCTGGGCACTCTCGAAAAGGGGCCCTTGCCCGATGCGATCATGGCCGAAATCGACGCCGTGCTGGACGCATAACCGGCAGCCATCTGAGAAGACACCCGACATCCGGAAAGGAGTGTTGTTATGTCTTCCAGCCCCGCCTTCGTCTGCCGCATCTTGTGCCCGACAACACGGACTGAAGTCGGGCCGACCAGGCACCTGAATGGCGGGATGGCTTGATCAGGATCATTTGAAATGCTTGCCTGCAGGTGGAAAGTGCAATCGCTCTTCACCGCAACAACGCATCGAGAAATGGACGAACGGGCCAGTAAAGCAAGGGCGGCAGCACGCCTTGACGGAATGCTCGCGCCGGATCGACGACGCCTGTCCGCGGCATCCTGGCTGACCGCACTGACCTCGCTGTTGTGGATTCCGCAGGCCGCCCTCGTCGCCGGCCAGCTGGCGGCGCTGATCGCCGACGAAGACCCGTTCCCCGGTCCCTTGGTGGCGAGTGTCGCTTTTTTCGCCATCGGGATTCTGCGCGCCGTATTGTCGAGCATTGCCGGCGGCATGGCATTCGCGGTAGCCGACACGACGCTGTCAAGGGAGCGGGCGAAAATGCTGAAGGAACAGGCGCGCCGCTCGCCGGTCGTTGCCGGGCGGAATTCTTCCGCGGAGATTGCAAGTCTTGCCGCCGACAAGCTGGATCTGGTGGCTCCGTATCTTACCCGCTACGCCCCGGCCATGGCCCGGACGCGTGTCGTTCCGCTCGCCATTCTGGCGATCTCCTTTGCAGTGTCATGGATCGTCGGCGTGATCCTGCTGGTGGCCGGCCCGCTCATCCCGGTATTCATGGCGCTCGTCGGCATGGCGGCACGTGACGCAAGCGAAAGGCAGATGCAAGAGATAGGCGGCATGAACGCATTGCTGCTTGAACGCATTCAGGCACTTACGGACTTGCGCCTGCTGGATGCGGTGGGACGCACCGTCGACGACTTCGAAGCCGCCGCCGACCGCCTGCGCCGCCAGACAATGGAAGTCCTGCGTATCGCCTTTCTGTCCTCGACCGTATTGGAACTGTTCGCCGCCATAGGCGTGGCCCTGGTGGCAGTCTATGTCGGTTTCGCGCTTATTGGCGAGTTGCGCTTCGGTGCCTGGGCAACCCCGCTGACGGCGGGAGAAGGCATCTTCCTTCTGCTGCTCGCGCCTGATTTCTTTCAGCCACTGCGCGATCTTGCCGCCGCCTGGCACGACAAGGCGTCCGCCCTTGCCGTTGCCGGCGAGATCGCCGAAATGGAATGCGGACACGAAATGCCCATGCTGGGTGCGGGCGCCAGTACCGCGCCGCTTTCCGGATCGGCACGCATTGTCACCCGTGACTTGCTTTGGACGACACCCGGCGGTCGGAAGATCCACTTTCCGGACATCCGTGTTGAAGCCGGCGAGTCGCTGGCCATTACCGGCCGCAGCGGCAGCGGCAAGACGACCTTGCTGGCGCTCTTGGCCGGGCTCGCACCAGCCACGGACGGAAAGATCGAGGTCGCCGGAGTGCATCTCGACGACGAAATCGCCGACGCCTGGCGCGCGCGGCTCGGATGGATCGGGCAGGCACCGCACTTTTTCAACGAGAGCCTGCGCGCAAATCTGCTTTTGTCAGCGCAAGACCGGGACGATGCGCGCCTATCGCAAGCGATTGCAAAGGCATCGGCGGAAGGCATCGTCGCGGCATTGCCGCGCGGCCTGGACACGCAGCTCGGCGAGACCGGCCACGGCGTTTCCGGCGGCGAGGCGCGCCGGCTCATGATTGCAAGGGCACTTTATTCGGATGCCGACGTCGTGCTGGCCGACGAGCCGACAGCGGATCTCGACGAAGCTACGGCCAAGGCCGTGACCGAAGGGCTGCTGGCCTTGGCGAGCCGTGGCACGACCCTGATCGTCGCTACCCACGACATGGAACTGGCTGGCCGGCTTGATCGGATCGTCGAATTGGAGAACGCGGAATGAAGACGCTTCTTCCGATCATTCGGCGCATCTGGTCACATGAGTGGTGGGCGCTTCTGCGCGGCACCGCACTGGCCATGCTTGTCCTGATCGCCGGTATCGCGCTGCTGGGCCTTTCCGGCTGGTTCATTACCGCCGCGGGTCTCGCCGGAGTGGCCGGCGCCGGCATTGCTTTCGACGTTTTTCGCCCGAGTGCCGGTGTGCGTTTCCTCGCACTCGGCCGTACAGCCGCACGGTACGGCGAACGTATCCTGACCCATGACGCGACACTGCGCAGCCTCGCCCGGCTCCGGGTACAGCTGCTCGCGGCGTTGGCCAACACGCCATTCGCACGACTTCCCGCGCTGCGTGCATCCGAACAGCTCAACCGCCTGACGCGGGATGTCGATGCCCTCGACGGCGTGGCGCTCCGACTGCTGATCCCCATCGTCTCCGCCCTGACCGCTGTCGCATTGACGGCGGCGGTGTTGCGGTTCCTGGTTGATCCCCGTGTCGTAACCTGGCTGCTTTCCACCTATGTGCCGGGTTCCGCGCTCGCACTGGTCTTTGTCGCTTGGCGCTCGCGCAAACCGTCGCGTAGCGGGCAACTCGCGCTCAATGCCTTTCGCATGCGTTTCGTCGACTTGCTGCGTGCGCGCGCGGATCTGGCCGTATCGGGAAAGCTCGCCACGCGAATGGAACATGTCACGGCGGCGGAGGCACGAATGCGCGCCGCTGTCGCTCGCACCGACCGCATCGAGCGCACTGGCGGCATCATCCTGTCGGTGACCGAATCCGCAGCGGCAGCGGGAGCCCTGCTGGCCGGAGCGATGCTGGCGAAAACGGGATCGATCGACCCTGCCCGCGCCGCGCTTGGTTTCTTCGCCGCCCTTGCGCTTGCCGAGATGCTCGGCCCGCTTCGGCGCGGCATGGCGGAGATTGGACGCATGACCGACGCCGCACGCCGGGTAAACCGCCTGCTTGCGACGGGCGAGAACTCCGCGGATCGGATAGACGAGTGGCCGCCGACAACCCGACGAGACAGCCCGGCTCTGGTGATGCGCGATGTGCGATTCATGCATCCGGGAGCCGAAGCACCCGTTCTCGACCGTTTCGAACTGAAGATCGGTGCCGGCGAGATAGTCGCCTTGGTGGGACCCAGCGGCAGCGGCAAGTCAACGATCCTTCACCTCGCTGCTCGCATGCTCGATCCGGACGAGGGTCAGGTGGAGATCCTGGGAATCGCGGCCCGGAAATGGTCCGAACCGGCCTTGCGCGAAGCCGTCGCGCTGCTCCCCCAACGCAGTGCCCTTCTCAGCGGCACGATCCGCGACGCACTTGCCCTTGCACGCCCCGATATCGATGATCGCGAAGCCTGGTCCGCGCTGACCGCGGTGGCCCTTGACCGGGCCGTGCAGGAACGCGGCGGCGTCGACAGCCGGCTGGGCGAATCCGGTGCCGGCCTCTCCGGAGGCGAACGCCGCCGGTTGGCGCTCGCTCGCGTTCTCCTGCGTCGGCCATCTCTGCTCCTTCTCGATGAACCGACGGAAGGCCTTGATCGCGAAACCGCCCGAAACGTGCTGGCTGGAATCCGCGGTTACCTTCCCGATGCGACCATTGTGCTTGCCTCCCACCGCGCCGCCGAACGTGAATTCGCGGACCGGGTTCACTATGTCGCACCCGCGGGAAGTCCCGCTCCGCCGGGGAATTGATTTGCATCAATGCTCTCGTGGCTTTCCGTTGCGATCTGTTCTTGGAAACATGCAGCCGGGATGCATGTTTGGATAGAAAGGAACGAAAGATGGAGCTCGATGTCGTTGAGCTGTCTCGCCTGCAATTCGCGATGACGGCAATGTACCATTTCCTCTTCGTCCCGCTCACGCTTGGCCTCTCGATCATCGTCGCCATCATGGAGACGGTCTATGTCATGACCGACCGTCCCATCTGGCGCCAGATGACCAAGTTCTGGGGTACGCTGTTCGGGATCAACTTCGTGCTGGGGGTCGCCACCGGCATTACCATGGAGTTCCAGTTCGGCATGAACTGGAGCTATTACAGTCACTATGTCGGCGACATCTTCGGAGCACCGCTTGCCATAGAGGGTCTCATGGCCTTCTTCTTGGAGGCAACCTTCGTCGGCCTCTTCTTCTTCGGATGGGACAAGCTTTCCAAGGTGGCTCACTTGGTCGTCGCTTGGCTTGTCGCGATAGGTTCAAACCTTTCCGCCCTGTGGATACTCATCGCCAATGGCTGGATGCAGAATCCGGTCGGCGCGGAATTCAACCCGATGACGATGCGCATGGAGATGACCTCGTTCTACGACGTACTGTTCAACGAGGTCGCACAAGCGAAATTCGTCCACACGGTCTCCGCCGGCTATGTCACGGCAGCGGTCTTCGTGCTCGGTGTTTCGGCCTGGTACATGCTCAAGGGCAGGCATGTCGAGCTGGCCCGCCGCTCCATCGCGGTCGCGGCGAGCTTTGGCCTTGCCTCCGCATTGTCTGTGGTCGTGCTCGGCGACGAGTCCGGCTATTCGGCAACGCATTCTCAGAAAATGAAGCTGGCGGCCATCGAGGCCATGTGGGAGACGCAGCCGGCACCGGCCTCCTTCACGCTGGTCGGCATTCCGGACCAGGAGGCCCGCGAGACCAAGTACGCGATCCACATTCCCTACGTGATGGGCCTGATCGGCACCCGCTCGCTGACCCAGGTCATTCCCGGAATCGACGAGCTGGTCGCCACCGCGGAACAGCGTATCCGCTCCGGCATAGTCGCCTATGACGCACTCGTGCGACTGCGCACCGAACGCGAAACGGCGCCGCAGGAAGTCCGCGACACCTTCGAGGAACACAGCGCAGACTTGGGCTTTGCCTTCCTGCTGCGCCGCTACGTCGACGATCCGCGCGAGGCGACCGAGGAACAGATACTCATGGCTGCCAACGACACGGTTCCGACCGTGTGGCCGCTGTTCTGGGCCTTCCGGCTGATGGTCGGACTCGGTTTCTCCTTCATCGCGGTGATGGCCTATTTCTTCTACCGGGCCTCTTTCCGCAGGATGCAGTTCCCGAGACCTGCCCTCTGGTTTGCGGTGATAATCATCCCGACACCGTGGATCGCCGCGGAGCTTGGTTGGTTCGTGGCGGAATACGGACGCCAGCCATGGACCGTTGACGGCGTGTTGCCGACCGCTATTTCGGTCTCGCATCTGAGTGTCGCCGACCTGCTGATTACCCTTGCCGGCTTCGTTACCTTCTACACGATCCTGTTCATCATCGAGATGGGACTGATGCTGAAATACATCCGCAAGGGTCCCTACCAGGATGTGAAGGAAACAGAGGCGTGGATGGCACGGCATGAACATCGTTTGCGCACTCACAACGGCAACGTGCCTGGCGCACTTCCAGCGGAGTAAGAACCATGATCCTGCATGAACTCATCAGTTTCGACCTGCTTCGCGTCATCTGGTGGCTGCTGCTCGGCGTCCTGCTGATCGGCTTCGCGCTTACCGACGGCTTCGACATGGGGGTCGGCGCGTTGCTGCCTTTCGTGGCAAAGACCGATGCCGAGCGGCGGGTCGTCATCAACACCGTGGGCCCCGTCTGGGAGGGCAACCAGGTCTGGTTCATCCTCGGTGGCGGCGCCATTTTCGCAGCCTGGCCACCGCTCTACGCGGTCTCGTTCTCGGGGTTCTACCTGGCCATGTTCGTCGTTCTGGCTGCTCTCATCCTGAGGCCGGTCGGCTTCAAGTACCGCTCCAAGCGCGACGGCGCCGCATGGCGCAATGGCTGGGACTGGGCATTGTTCGTCGGCGGGGCCGTGCCGGCTTTGATCTTCGGCGTGGCGGTCGGCAATGTCCTCCAGGGCGTGCCCTTCCGTCTGACCGAAGATCTTTTCCCGGTCTACGAGGGCGCCTTTTATGCCAAGTTCCTCGGCCTCCTGAACCCGTTCGCCCTGCTTGCCGGACTCGTGTCCTTCGGGATGCTCCTGATGCATGGCGCGGCATGGCTGACCGTCAAGGCCGAGGGCGTCATCGTCGACCGTGCCCGCGCGATCGGTACATGGATGGGATTGCTGGCCATGGCCGGCTTCGCACTGGCCGGCGTATGGCTCGCCTTCGGCATCGACGGCTACGCCCTTGTCGGCGACGCAGTTGCGAACGGCCACTCCAACCCGCTCCATTCGGAAGTGGAAAAGGGAGTCAGCTGGCTGACAGCCTACGAGAAACGTCCGTGGATCGCGATCGCGCCCGCGCTCGGCTTCCTCGGTATGGCCATGGCCATCCGCGGCCTGCGCACCGGCGGAGAGGTTTCGACACTGCTTTGGTCGAAGCTCGGCATATTCGGTATAATCTCGACTGTGGGGCTGACCATGTTCCCCTTCATCCTGCCCTCGTCGATCGACCCGAAGTCGTCGCTCACGGTCTGGGACGCCTCGTCCTCGCACCTGACGCTTTTCGTCATGCTGGTCGTGACCGTGATCTTCATGCCGATCATCCTTCTCTACACCGCCTGGGTCTACAAGGTGTTGTGGGGCAAGGTGACGGAGGATGAAGTGACGTCGAACAGCGACAGCGTCTACTGAGACAAGGAGACAACATCATGTGGTATTTCGCCTGGCTTCTCGGCCTGCCTGTCGCGGCCATGTTTGCGGTGGTCAACGCGATGTGGCTGGAGATGCAGCAGGACCGCCTGCTGACCGAGGACGAATCCTCCCCGGGTCGCGGCTAGCCCCATCCGCAGCGACGAAGTGATCGGTGCCGGTCATCGGCGCCGGTTCCGCGCCGGCAAACGGCGCAACGACCGGAAGTGAAGTGGCTCCGGTCATTTGATCCCCCCTCGGATCGCATAGTGTCCCGCCAGCCCCCGGTCCGGCCTGCCCCGGTCCGGGGGCTATCTGCTGCATGATCCCGGCCGCGCTATCGTCATGGTCCCTGGATCGGTGTCGACGCGGCAACGCCCGGCGGACATCCGATAGAGTTGCCTACGGATTGGCAGCCGAACACGCGGCACCGGATATGTACCCGTATTGGGTTCCGTTCGGGATCCTCGCGCCGTCCTCCCGGTTCGCGCATCAGCATTTCCCCGCGAAGCGGCAATCCGCACATGCCCTGCTTGATGAATGATGATCGACACACGAACAGGCGCCCGCATCGATCCGCTGCCGGTTCGCGGTTTCAGGCGCGCCCGAGCGACGGTTTCCTCATGACGGCCATGAACGTTGCTGACAGGGAGGAAAATCCGCCGGAAGGCGGACGGCCTTGAACGAAGATGAAATGATGCCGGTGCCGTTTCCGATCACCGGCAGGGCGCCCGGTAGTTCCAAGCTACGCGGCAATTTTGCCGCCGCAAGCGAATCGATGATACCGTGCGGCGGCCAGCCTTCGCCTATTTCAACCGCCCCGGTTCGTCCGCGGCAAGGTAGGCTTCCTCTTCCGGGGTCAGGTCGACCGTGTCGAAACCGGTAATCATTGGCTTCACGTGTTCCACAAAGGAGTGACCAACGGTCAACAGGTACACGTGAACGACGACAAAGGTCGCGATCAGGTAGGCAACCAGCACATGAAGGTTGGCGATAATCTGCAGCGCCAGCGAGGCATTCGGCTGATGTTCCCAGAAATTGTAGGTCAGGTATGCAATGCCTGTGACCCATATGGCCGGGAACAGGAATAGTTTCAGCGCCAGATAGGTTAGCGCCTGCAGCGGATTGTGCTTTCGCCAATAGGCCTTGCGATAGGGATGATGCGCGCCCCTGAATATGTCGAAGGCGTAAAATCTTGCCACCTTCCACAGTCCCTGCGTCGTCGGCACGTAGTGCCGCCATGTGCCGGTTGTCAGATGCCAGAATATGGCGAATACCCACAGCACGACCAAGGCGAGCGCTGTGATCGTATGCAGCATGACAGCCGGGCCGAACGGCAGCAGGTCATGCAAGCCGCGCAACCCCAACCCGGTAAACAGCAGGATGAAAATCAGTGCGGCCTGCATCCAGTGCCAGAAACGCTCGAATGCCGGGTATACCTTGACGAGACGCTCGGTCATCAGCTGCGCCCTCCCATTCTCAGAACCAGTCTCAGGATGGCATGCCCGAACACGCCGGCGATTGCCGCAAGCAGAATGGCGAGACCGATCCGGTCGACCGTTCCGCCGGGATCGCGACCAGGCATGTAGAAGCCGGCGAGCCTTGCGAGCCGCCCGTCCTCCGCGTGACAGGCCTCGCAGTCCAGCGCGTTCTCGCTTGGCGCGACCATGTGTGTGATTGGCCAGTACATGTAGGTGTCTACGAAACCGAACTCGCCCGAATAGGGTAGATCGGCCTTTTCCATCGCCGCCTCAATCGCCTTCGACCAGTCGAAGTTCGTCCAGAATGCGGTGTCTGTCTCCGGGCCGTAGACATTTGTATAGACGAGATTGTTGAGCTTGCTGTCATAGGCCTGCCGCCCCTCCATTCTCTTGAAGGGCCAGATGCGCGACTTGCCGTCGTCCGGTGATCCGGAAATGCTGTTGACCTCGACAACTTTTGTAGGGTCGATCTTCCTGTCGATGGTCGTGTACTCTACCTGGCCGTCAAACCAGGCGTAGTGGGGAACAACGTTTTCCTCCCACTCGAAATCCCCCTTGGTAGACAGGTAGGTGTGCAGCCGCTTCCCGTCGCTCTGCACGAATTCTTCCTCGCCATAGGGCTTGCCGTCCTTCAGATCCCCTGCCGTAGACCAGTCCCAGAATGTCTTGGTCGCAACACCGCCCTTGGCAAATTCGGGGATGTGGCAGGTCTGGCAAGCCACCCGGTCTATGTGGTCGTTCAGCTTAAGCCCCTTTAGCGACGCGGCCTTGTGGGGAGCCGTTCCATGGCAGGATTCGCATGTCGCCACGTCCCGCCTTTCGCCCGGCTTGCCGGTTCCGACCATGTCATGCGCGGCGACATTGTAGCGGCTACCTGCCCAGACGTGGCTGTTGGTGACATGGCAGTCGGTGCATACCATGTTCGCCCCGTCCTTCGACATGTGCACGTCGACGGACCGGTCTGGATCGTACAATGCAGACGAGAGGTCGCCGTGCTTCACGTTGTCGCCGCCGCCGCCATAGAAATGGCACTGGCCGCAATTGTCCCGATCCGGCAGTCCGACGCTCTGCGCGGCAAGATTGAGGTCTACAGGCTTGGCAGGCGCGCCGGTGATCGTCTTCGCGTTCGCCGGAACCGGCGTCAGCGGCGGATGACCGGCTGCATTGTCGAGCTTGGTATAGGTGCCGGACTTGTCGTGACACACGAGACAGTCGACCGCTGTCTCCGCCTTCGGCGGACCGTCCATCGAGCCGTCCCAGCCATAACCGGCATGACAACTCGTGCAGCGCGGCTCGTTCGATACGAGATTGCCACAAAAGGCATTGATGACCCTGCTCTTGCCAAGCTTCTGGCCGGTTGTCGGATGCGTATAGTCCCAGGTCCAGTGAATGGATTCCTGCACCTGTTCTGCAGCCTCGGTATGGCAGGCCAGACAGGCCTCGGTCACTTCAGGCCCCGACGCGAAAGGCTTTTTCAGAATTCCGAACTCGGAATGATCGGCCGTACTGCCGCTTTTGCCATCTGATTGCACCTGCGCCATGACCGGCGCGGCGTCGGTCAAAAATAGCGCCACAACCAGCGAGGGCCCCACCCTTCCGCTTCGCATCCGGCATTCTCCCTTCGATATATATCGAAAATGGAAGATAAAATGCGTTTCGGGCCGCTCGCTTTGATAAAGGTCAATTTCGAATACACCTTCTTCCGACAGCGCCCGATTTCCCGCTTCCTATCGACGGCAATGCTGAAAAACCGGAACTGTTGGCGGTGGCGGTAAGGCAAAAGAGCCCTACATTTTCGGTTCTTACTCAGGCTCGCAGATCTTGCGGGCGGCGATGGCCTGCAGGGTCTTGATCAGCAGGCCGGCGATGATGAGAACCAATGCGGTCAGGAGGAACCCGGCGACAAATTCGTGTGCAGACGTCCCCACCCTCTCCGCATAAAGAAATGACGCGATCGTCAACGCGGCAACGGGAAATGAAAGCGCCCACCACGATAGTGCAAAGGGCAACCGCCTGAACTTGCCGATCTGGGTGACAACGACTGCGGCGAAAACATAACCTGTATTGAGCAGGATGCGCGCGAAAGCATCGACCTCTCCGGTCAGCCGGTAATATGCGATGAATGCGACGGCCGGCGGTGCGATCAGGATCACCAGGGTCGGCATGAGGCGTGCCGGAAGCGGATCGTGAAAGATCAGCCGGTTCATGACCAGTGTCAGCAGCACGATCCAGAAAATCAGCCCGGCCGAGAAGAAGAGCCAGGACAGTTCCGTATATCCCAGCATGGCCCCGGTTATCGGGGCGACTGCATTGCCGACGGCGGGAATGAACCAGGCCGGGCCGAGATGGACCTGCTGGTATGACCTGTGGCCGATCCAGTTGGCGATGACGCTGAGCGTCAGGGCCGCCTGCAAGGCAGCGCCCATGATCCAGAGCGTGTCCGCCCAGCGCAGGCTATACGGCAGAACGGCGACGGAAAGCAGCAGGATCGATATGGATGCCGTCGGGAAAAAGGCAATCTTCACGGGATGTGCCCATTCCGCCACAACGGCCTTGCGGTGCTTCATATACTTGAGCGCATACAGCGCCGTGATGCTCGCCAAGATACCGACGGAGACCACGAGAACCACGGGCGAGACGAACGACGGCAGGCTGAAAGCTGTTTCTGCCGCATGGATTGCGAGTGTCAGCCCGAGCATGCCCATCACGATTGCATAGAACGTGATCGGGAAGTTCTCCAACCGATCCGCAGGGGTTTGAGCCTCGTTCATCCTCTGCTCCTGTTTTCGTACAAGACACATCCGGAATGCGTCTTTTACCATCCCGGCCCGGATTCCCATGACATCGATCAAACTGGCGCACGACATTTAGTTGCGTGACATGCTGGTCAAACCGGCACCGATTTCCGATAAGTCGTGTCAGAAGCGGGTCGCGCAATAGCCCGCGCAGTCGTTGCCGTGGAGGAGTGCATGACGACATCCGCCCCCAAGCCCGTCAGCCGGTTTTCCACTCCGGATCTTGCCGTATTGCCGGAGGATATCCGCGAACGTATCCTCGCGGTCCAGGAGAAGTCGGGTTTCATACCGAACGTGTTTCTCGCGCTTGCCCGTCGGCCCGACGAGTTTCGCGCCTTCTTTGCCTATCACGACGCACTGATGGAAAAACCGGGCAACCTGACGAAGGCCGAGCGCGAAATGATCGTCGTGGCCACGTCCAGTGCCAACCAGTGTCAGTATTGTGTCATCGCGCATGGCGCGATCCTCCGCATCCGCGCGAAGAACCCGCTGATCGCCGATCAGATCGCCGCGAACTACCGCAAGGCCGACATCACGCCGCGCCAGAAGGCAATGCTCGATTTCGCCATGAAGATCGCGCTCCGTTCCCACGAGGTTGACGACGAAGACATCGCCTTGCTCGCCGAACACGGCTTCACCGAGGAGGATGCCTGGGACATTGCCGCCATTGCAGGCTTCTTCGGCATGTCCAACAGGATGGCGAACTTCATGAATATGCGTCCGAACGACGAGTTCTACGCGCTCGGCCGCTGAGACAGGCGGCCGGTTCGGGCCCCATTGTCCTCGATAATCATGGCCGCCGCCTTCTCCGCGATCATGATCGTCGGCGAATTGGTATTTCCGGAAACGATTGTCGGCATCACCGAGGCGTCGGCAACGCGCAGGCCCTCCACGCCGAAAACCCGCAGCCGGTCATCGACAACCGCCGTCGGATCGCTCGGCAGGCCCATCTTCGCCGTGCCGACCGGATGGAATATGGTCGTGCCGATGTCGCCTGCCGCACGAGCCAGCGACTCATCATCGTCGCCGATAGCGGGACCCGGCAGATATTCCTCCGGCCTGTATGGCTGCAGTGCCCTTGTCGCCGCTATCCGCCGCGCCAGGCGGATCGAGCGCGCGGCAATCTCGCGGTCATGGTCCGCGGTCAAGTAGTTCGGTGCGATTTCCGGCTCGTCCGACGGGTCCGGAGAAACGATGCGTACATGGCCGCGGCTGTCCGGCCTCAGGTTGCACACGCTGGTCGTGATCGCCGGGAAACGGTGCAGCGGGTCGCCGAACTTGTCGAGCGACAGCGGCTGGATGTGGAACTCGAGATCGGCCCGCTCGACATCCGGCCCGGATCGTGCGAACACGCCAAGCTGCGACGGAGCCATGGTCAGCGGTCCCTTTCGAAACAATGCGTATTCGACACCCATCCAGCCGCGACGCAGGATGTTGGCGTACATGCGGTTCAGTGTCGGCACGCCATGTACCTTGTAGATAAGGCGAAGCTGCAGGTGATCCTGCAGGTTGGCGCCCACGCCCTTGCGGTCCGCGACCACGGGAATACCCAGTGATTGCAAGTGGTTGCCGTCGCCGATGCCCGAGCGCTGAAGCACCTGCACCGAGCCAATGGAGCCCGACGCCAGGATGACTTCCCTGCGTGCGGTCGCATGCCGGCGCCGGCCTTCCTGTATCCACTCCACCCCTGTCGCACGCCTGCCGTCGAAGGTCAGCCTGTCAACGACGCATCCCGTTTCCAGTTCCAGGTTCCGTCGGTGCAGCACCGGCTTGAGAAAGCCCCGCGCTGCCGACCAGCGCCGGCCGCGCTTCTGGTTAACCTGGAAATAGGCCGAGCCCTCGTTGTCGCCACGATTGAAGTCGTCGATCTTCGCGATCCCGCACTCCTCCGCAGCGTCGCGGTAGCGGTCGAGGATTTCCCATTCCACGCGCGGCGGCTCGACCCGCCATTCCCCGCCGGCGCCGTGAAACTCGCTGGCGCCCAGGTAGTGGTCCTCGTGCTTCATGAATATCGGCAGCACGTCGTCCCAGCCCCAGCCCCTCAGTCCGAGCTGCTTCCAGTGATCGTAGTCCCCGGCCTGCCCGCGCATGTAGATCATGGCGTTGATCGCCGACGAGCCGCCGATCACCTTGCCGCGAGGATAGGACAGCGCCCGCCCATTCAGCCCGGGTTCGCTGACCGTCCTGAAGCACCAGTCCGAGCGCGGATTGCCGATCGCAAAGAGATAGCCGACCGGGATATGAAACCAGATCCAGTCATCCCTGCCGCCGGCCTCAAGCACGAGGACCCGGCTTTCCGGATCGGCAGACAGCCGGTTGGCAAGCAGCGACCCCGCAGAGCCGGCTCCGACCACGATGTAGTCATAGGTGTCTTCGCTTTCGCCCTGTCGCACTGTTCCCTCCCGTCACGGACGCGGCCTGATCCACCTCGCCCCGTTGAATATCCGCCGGGATGCAGGTCGTCGCAACCTGGCTCGACGCGTGTCCTCAGCCAGCTTTCCAAGGCGGTGTCTGCCGGGAGAAGAAGGCGGCGATGCCGGCCTGCGCTTCGTCCGTCTCCCAGCGGTCGGCCAGCGCGTTCGCCGTCATTTCCGCCAGCTCCTGCGGATCCTGCCCCCCCAGCCTGCGGGCAAGCGCCTTGGCGTCCGCGACGGCGCCCGGCGCGCATTCGAGAAATGCGGAAGCCTCTTCCTCTATTGCCGCGTCGAGGCCGTCATCGGCCACCGCGCGGGCGATCAGCCCGGCGCGCAACGCGAATTCCGTGCCGAAGGGCCGCGCATTGAAGAACACCTGCCTTGCGAAGGCCTCGCCCATCTTGCGCACCACGAAGGGGCCGATCGTAGCCGGTATCAGGCCCAGCCGCGTTTCGGTCAGGCCGAATCTCGCATGGCCGGCCGCCACCGCGATGTCGCATACGGCGATCATGCCGACGCCGCCGCCATAGGCCGCGCCCTGCACCCGGGCGATCACCGGCTTCGGCAGGGCGTTCCATGCGCCAAGCATGGCGGCCAGCGCCCGCGCTTCCGCCATCTTGCCTGCACGGTCCTTCTCCGCCTGCTCGCGCATCCAGCCGAGGTCGCCGCCAGCGCAGAAGCTCCGTCCCTCCGCGGCCAGCACCACCGCGCGCACGTCGGCATCCTCACCCAGATCGCGAGCCGCCTCGTCCAGCTCGGCGATCATCCGCGCATTCATCGCATTGTGCTTGTCCGGCCTTGCCAGCGTCACCGTGGCGATGCCACGCGCGTCCCGTTCCAGCCGGATCGTTTCGAAATTCATCGTCTCACTCCCTCGACGCCGCGATCACCCTGGCCAGGTAGGCCTCGGCCTCCGCCAGCCTTTCCATGTCGATGCCGGTCTCCCAGCCCTCCGCCGTCAGCATCCTCGCCAACGCCCCGGTCGAGACATTGCCCTTCGCGCCCGGCGCATAGGGACAACCGCCAAGCCCGCCCACCGCGCTGTCGAAACAGCGCAGGCCGAGCTCCAGGCTGGCACGCACATTGTCGAGCGCCCGGTTGTTCGTGTCGTGGTAGTGGCCGGCGAGCCTTTCCGCCGGCACGGCCTGCAGAACCGCTTCCAGCATTGTCGAGACAGTTTCCGGCGTACCCTTGCCGATCGTGTCGCCCAGCGACACCTCGTAGCACCCCATCTCCGTCAGCCGCGCAGCCACGTCGCGCACGGCTCCCGGCGCGATATCGCCCTCATATGGACACGCCACCACGCAGGACACGTAACCGCGCACCGGGATCCCCGCCGCTGCCGCCGCGTCCATCACCGGCGCGAAGCGTTCAAGACTTTCGGCAATCGAGCAGTTGATGTTCTTCCGGCTGAAGGTCTCCGATGCCGCGCCAAACACCGCCACCTCGTCGGCTCCCGCCGCCACCGCCCGGTCGAAGCCTTTCAGGTTCGGCGTCAGCACCGCATAGGTCACGCCCTGCCTGCGTTTGATGCCCCGGAGCACCGCCTCTGCGTCGGCCAGTTGCGGTACCCATTTCGGCGACACGAAGCTGGTCGCCTCGATTTTCTCGAACCCGGCCTCGGAAAGACGGTCGATCAGCCCGATCTTCTGCTCCGTCGGGATGATCGCCTTCTCGTTCTGCAACCCGTCGCGCGGGCCGACTTCGTGGATGCGGACATGCTTCACGCGGGCACCTCCCATGCCGGGTAGAAATCGCGGGCATACAGCAACGCCTCGTCCTTGCCCGGAAGCGATGCCTCGAAACCGGGGCGCGCGGTGATGCGCCGGTACCAGTCGCTTGTCGCCGGGAACCCGTCGAGCTTCGCGAAATGCAGGCCCATATACACCGCCTGGCCGACCGCCACGTCGGCGGCGGAAAAACTGCTGTCGAGCAGGTGGGCGCGCCGCCCGTCCGGCCCGGCCAGCCGGGTCTCTATTGCGCCGTAGCATTTGGTCAGCCGCGCCGCCTCCAGCTTCATCACCACCGGCGAACGCATGGAATCATCGTAAAGCGCCACGTGCTGCTGCGTAAGCGCGGCGACATGCTGGCTTACGGTTTCCGCGAAGTGCATCCAGGTCAGCCATTCCGCCCGTTCGGGCTCTCCCGGCAGCCTGCCGAGACCGGCTTCGGGAAACCGCTCGCACAGATACTCCGTGATCGCCCCGCTTTCGAACATGGTGGCACCGTCGATCTCCAGCGCGGGCACCCTGCCCGCCGGTGACAGCTTCAGGTAGCCGGGCAGGCGCAGGCTCTTGTCGAACGGATGCGTTACGACCTCGAACTCCACGCCCAATTCGTGAAGCAGCCAGAGCACGCGCATGGAGCGCGTCTGGGGGCAGTGATGCAGCCGGATCATCACTCCGCCTCCTCGAAACGCAGCAACACTGCGCCGCCCTCCACCGTTTCGCCCTCGGCGCAGAAGATTTCCGCCACCCGTCCGGCGCGCGGGGCGGCCAGGCTGGTCTCCATCTTCATCGCTTCCATGACGATCAGCTTGTCGCCCTTGTCCACGGCCGCGCCTTCCTCGACATTGACCGAGCGCACGATGCCGGTCATCGGCGCCAGGATCGCATCGCCGTGTTCACCGTGATGAGCGGCCACCGCCAGCGGATCGGGCTTGAGCAGCACATGCGCCACTCCGTCGATCTGCACCGAGACGGCCGTGCCGTCGATGCCCGGATATGTGACGACATCCGCCTCGACCGCTTCGCCCGAATCGCCCCGGCGCACCCTGACCCTGGTGCCATCGCGAACGAGGGAGTGCAGGCTCACCCGCTCCGCTCCGCCTTCCAGCGCGAAGGTCCCGTCGCCCGGCACCACCAGCCGCCGCTCCACCGTTTCTCCGTCATGGACGAACCGGACCCGGTGGCTCGCCTCGCCCCACAGCCGCCAGCCGGCATGCCGCGCCGACGGATCGACGCCCAGCAAGATCACCGCCGCAAGCGCGATGACAGTCTCCGGAAGCGGCGCCTTTTCCGTCAATGCCGCCAGGTCCCGTTCGATCAGCCCCGTATCGACCGCGCCCTTCGCGAAGCCTTCATGCGCCGCCAGCGCACAGAGAAAGGCGGCGTTGGTCACGGTTCCCGCGACATGGGTTTCCCTCAAGGCGCTGCCGAGTTTCACCAGCGCTTCCCCGCGCGTCGCGCCGTGGGTGATAACCTTGGCGATCATCGGGTCGTAGAAGGGCGTGATCGCGTCGCCCGAACGCACGCCCGCGTCGTTGCGCGCGGCCTCGCTGAATTCCAGGTGATGCAGCCTGCCCGTCGCGGGCAGAAAGCCGTTGGCCGGGTCCTCCGCGTAAAGCCGCGCCTCGAAGGCATGGCCATTGATGGAAAGCACTTCCTGGCTTGCCGGAAGTTTCTCGCCCGCCGCCACGCGCAACTGCCACTCGACCAGGTCCTGGCCGGTGATCGCCTCCGTGACCGGATGCTCCACCTGAAGCCGCGTGTTCATTTCCATGAACCAGAATCCGTCCGGGCGAAGCGGCCCCGACCCGTCGGCGATGAACTCGATCGTGCCGGCGCCGCGATAGTCGATCGCCTTCGCGGCCTTTACTGCGGCATCCGTCATCGCCGCGCGCACCTCCTCGGTCATGCCCGGCGCCGGCGCTTCCTCGATCACCTTCTGGTGGCGCCGCTGCAGCGAGCAGTCGCGCTCGAACAGGTGGACGACATTGCCGTGGCTGTCGCCGAATACCTGCACCTCGATATGCCGAGGCGATGCGACGAATTTTTCGACCAGCACCCGGTCGTCGCCGAAGGCCGATTTCGCTTCCCGCTTCGCCGCTGCCAGCGCGTCCTTGAACTCCTTCGGTGAGTCGACCTTGCGCATCCCCTTGCCGCCGCCGCCGGCGCGCGCCTTGATGAGCACCGGAAAGCCGATCTCGTTGGCCTTGGCCGCCAGCACGACCACTTCCTGCGCCTCGCCGTGATAGCCCGGCACCACCGGCACGCCGGCCTTTTCCATCAGTCGCTTGGCCGCGTCCTTCAGCCCCATGGCACGGATGGACGCCGCCGACGGCCCCACGAAGACAAGCCCCGCGTTCTCCACCGCCTCGACGAAATCCGGGTTCTCCGAGAGAAAGCCGTAGCCCGGATGCACCGCTTGCGCGCCGGTCCTCTTGGCCGCGTCGATGATCCTCGCAGTATTCAGGTAGCTTTCCGAGGGGGCTGGGGGACCGATATTCACGGCCTCGTCGGCCATCTCCACGTGCATCGCCCGCGCATCGGCATCGGAAAATACGGCGACGGTCTTCACACCCATGCGGCGCGCGGTGCGGATGATCCGGCATGCAATCTCGCCGCGATTGGCGACAAGGATTTTTGCGAAAGGTGGCTTCATCGTCACATCCTGAACACGCCGAATTTCGTTTCCTCGACCGGCGCGTTGAGCGCCGCGTGCAAGCTGAGCGCCACCACGTCGCGCGTCTTGCGCGGGTCTATGATGCCGTCGTCCCACAACCGCGCCGAGGCATAGAGCGGGTGCGATTGCCGTTCGAACATCTCCAGTGTCGGCCGCTTGAATTCTTCCTCTTCCTCCGCCGACCAGGTACCGCCCTTCGCCTCTATGCCGGCACGTTTGACATTTGCCAGCACGCCCGCCGCCTGCGGCCCACCCATCACCGCGATGCGGGCATTGGGCCACATCCACAGGAAGCGCGGGGAATAGGCCCGCCCGCACATGCCGTAATTTCCGGCACCGTAGGAACCGCCGATGATCACCGTCACCTTCGGCACCGCCGCCGTCGAGACGGCCGCGACCAGTTTCGCGCCGTCGCGAGCGATGCCGCCCGCCTCGTATTTCGAGCCGACCATGAAGCCGGTGATGTTCTGCAGGAACAAGAGCGGGATCTTTCGCTGGCAGCACAGTTCGATGAAATGCGCGCCCTTCAGCGAGCTTTCCGAGAACAGCACGCCGTTGTTGGCGAGGATGCCCACCGGCACGCCCTCGACATGGGCGAAGCCGCAGACCAGCGTCGTCCCGTAGCGCGGCTTGAACTCGGCGAAGTCCGAGCCGTCGACGATACGTGCGATCACTTCGCGCACGTCATAGGGCGTCTTGGTGTCCGCCGGCACGATTCCCATGATGTCGTCGGCCGGGTAGAGCGGCGCGCGCGGTTCGGCGAGCGCGATGTTCGGCTGCGGCGCCGGCCCGAGACCCCGCACGATTTCGCGCGCCAGCGCCAGGGCATGATCGTCGTTTTCGGCGAGATAGTCCGCGACGCCGGAAAGCCGCGTATGGGTGTCGCCGCCGCCCAACGTCTCGGCATCGACCACCTCGCCCGTCGCTTCCTTCACCAGCGGTGGCCCGGCCAGGAAGATCGTGCCCTGGTTCTTGACGATGATCGTCTGGTCGCTCATCGCCGGCACATAGGCGCCGCCCGCCGTGCACGACCCCATGACCACGGCGATCTGCGCGATCCCCTTGGCGCTCATCCGCGCCTGGTTGAAGAAGATGCGTCCGAAATGCTCCTTGTCCGGGAACACCTCGTCCTGGTTCGGCAGGTTTGCACCGCCGGAATCGACAAGATAGATGCAGGGCAGCCGGTTCTCCTCGGCGATCTCCTGCGCACGCAGATGCTTCTTTACCGTCAGCGGGTAGTAGGTTCCGCCCTTCACCGTGGCGTCGTTGCACACGATCATGCAGTCACGGCCCTCGACGCGGCCGATGCCGGCGATCGCGCCGGCCGCCGGTATGTCATCCTCGTAGACGCCCGATGCCGCGAACAGCCCGATCTCGAGAAAGGGCGAGCCGGGATCGAGCAAGCCGGCGACCCGGTCGCGCGGCAGCAGCTTGCCGCGCTTGACATGGCGCTCGCGCGAGGATGCGGAGCCGCCCTGCATGATCCGCGCAGCCTCTCGGGCAATGGCTTCCCACTGCTTCTCCATCGCCTCTCGGTTGGCCGCGAATTCGGCGGAGGCATGCGCAACCGTGCTCTCGAGTATCGTCATTGTACGAAATCCTCCGACCGCGTCAGCCAATCGTCGAGTAGCAGCGCCCGTTCGGCTGCTGCATCGCGCAGGCATTTCGCCTGCCATTCGGCCGCGGCCGAACCGGAATACTGAAAGAAGAATTCGCCGGTCGCACCGCACTGCGCGTCACGATAGCGCGTCCAGCTGTCCTGTGACGCAACGACCGCTTCGGCGACCGCTTGCTTCGATCTCTGCTTCAGCAACTCGACACGGCGCTTCGCGACCTCGTTCCAGGCCGCTGCCTCGCGCGTCATGCAGTCGGCGGCGCTCCCGGCCCCTCCAGAATCCTGGCAGGAATCGGCTACAAAGCCGATGCATCTGCGCGGGTCGGCAGGGCCGGTATAGCCGACTTCGGCCAGGCAATATTCAATCTCGTCTACATCGATTTCCTGCGCCACCTGCGCGAACGCGGGAAGCGGCAGCAGCGCCAGGGCGGGAAGCAAGCGTCTCACTTGGTTTCCTCGAACAACTCGCGCCCGATCAGCATGCGGCGGATTTCGGAGGTGCCCGCACCGATCTCATAGAGCTTGGCGTCCCGCAGAAGGCGGCCGGTCGGATACTCGTTGATGTAACCGTTGCCGCCAAGACACTGGATCGCGTCGAGTGCCACCTGCGTCGCCTTCTCCGCGGCATAGAGAATGCAGCCGGCGGAATCCTTGCGGGTCGTCTCGCCACGGTCGCAGGCGGCCGCCACCGCATAAACATATGCGCGGCAGGCGTTCATGGTCGTGTACATGTCCGCCAGCTTGCCCTGCATCAGCTGGAAGGTGCCGATCGGCTGGCCGAACTGCTCGCGCTCGTGAACATAGGGCACGACCACGTCGAGCGCGGCTGCCATGATGCCGACCGGGCCGGCCGCCAGCACCACCCGCTCGTAATCGAGACCGCTCATCAGCACGTTGACGCCCTTGCCCTCCTCGCCGAGCACGTTCTCCAGCGGCACCTCGCAATCCTCGAACACGAGTTCGCAGGTGTTCGAGCCGCGCATGCCTAGCTTGTCGAGCTTCTGCGCCGTCGAGAACCCCTTGAAGTCCTTCTCGATCAGGAAGGCGGTGATGCCGCGCGAGCCGGCATCGGGGTCGGTCTTGGCATAGACGACCAGGGTGGAAGCATCGGGCCCGTTGGTGATCCACATCTTGTTGCCGTTGAGCACGTAGCGGTCGTTGCGCTTTTCGGCTCGCAGCTTCATCGACACCACGTCGGAACCCGCGCCGGGCTCACTCATGGCCAACGAGCCGACATGTTCGCCGGAAATCAGCTTCGGCAGGTATTTCGCCTTCTGCTCGGGGGTACCCCAGCGCCGGATCTGGTTGATGCAGAGATTGGAGTGGGCACCGTAGGAAAGCCCTACCGAGGCGGACGCCCGGCTGATCTCCTCGATCGCGACGCAATGGGCGAGATAGCCCATGGCCGAGCCGCCATCCTCTTCCGGCACGGTGATGCCGTGCAGGCCGAGCGCTCCCATCTTCTCCCACAGGTCCATCGGGAACTCGTTGGTTGCATCGATCTCGGCCGCGCGCGGCGCGATCTCGTCCTGGGCGAAACGACGCACCGTCTCGCGCAGCGCATCGATCTCCTCGCCGTGTCCGAAATTCATCGTCTGGTCAAACATGGACTACTCCCTCGCTCCGGCAGCCCACGCTGCCCAGTACCATTGATACGTAGATATCCTCGATTCTCGCCTGCGACAGCCGCCCGCCCGAACGGTACCAGGTGTTCACGCCGGTGATCATGGCGAGGATCGCCATCGCCGCGACATGCGGGTCGGCGATGTCGAAGACGCCGTCGTCCATGCCGCGCCTGAGAATGTCCTTGAGTATGGTCTCGTAGCGCCCCCTGAGCCGGCTGATTTCCCGCAGCCCCGGCTCTTCCAGCGAGCGCAGTTCCATGTAGGAGATGAAGACCTCGTCCGGCCGCTTGATGTGGTAGCGGATGTGGAACCGCGCGAAATGTTCCAGCGCGGCGACAGGATCGCCCTCGGGCCTGTCCTCCGCCTCCCACGCCTCCAGCAACTGCACCATGTGATCGCGCATGATGTCGACCAGCAACTGCTGCTTGTTGGCATGATAGCGGTAGAGGGAACTGGCCTGGACTCCGACACGGTCGGCGATCTGGCGCATTGAAACAGCCGCATAGCCCTCGCGCGCAAAAAGCGCCAGGCTGGTTTCGCGGATTGCCTGCGCCGTCACTTCGCCGTTGGAGCCTGCGGTTCGCGCCACGTCCGGCCTCATTAATTAAAAGAACGTTCGTTTAATTACTATTTCCGCCAATGCCGGTCAACTTCTGGCCGTTAGACAATCTCTAGCGAAGATCCACGATCACCTTGCCGTCATCCGGCACGGTGCCAGGCGGCACGATCGAGATGTTCGTTCTCAAATGGCAGAGATCGCGGAATGCCTGTGCCAGCTGTTCCTGCATCGCTGCCCCGTCACCGAGGATGAAATCGGGCTCGAACTCGCAGAACAGCATGATATCGTCCTTCTCGTTCGAGCGATCTATTACCAGCCGCGCCCGCGACAGCCCTTCGATCTGTGTCGTCAATGCGTTGATCTGGCTTGGTCGCACGAACATGCCGCGCACCTTCGCCGCCTCGTCGGACCGGCCGAGCCAGCCGCGCAGAACCGCTCCGGTACGCCCGTCCACCTGCTCTTCCTCGACAAAGGCCGAAAGGTCCCCCGTCCCGAAACGTATCAGCGGATAATCGCTGCGAAGCGTCGTGACCACAACCTCGCCGACTTCTCCGAATGGCATCGCCTTGCCGGTTTCCGGGTCAACGATTTCCACGATGATGTCCTCGTCGACGATCATGTGTCCGGTCGGACGCGTTTCATATGCAATCAGGCCGAGTTCCGCGGTCGCATAGCATTGCAGCGCCCGGATGCCGGAAGCATTGAAAAAGGCGCGCAGGCCCGACGTCAGCGCGCCCCCGGTGACCAGTGCCTTTGTGAACGGTATCCTGCCGCGATCGGATTTCTGGTAAGCCTCCACGAGCACCTTGAGAAAGTCCGGCGTGCCGCAATAGGCGTTCGCGCCGTACTGGGCGATCGCCAGCAACTGCTGTTCTATCGGGCCGTTGCCCGCCGGAATGACCGAACAGCCGATCTCCCGGGCCCCGGAATCGAGAATCCACGCACCCGGCGTCAGGTGGTAGGAGAAGGTATTGTGGATGATGTCCCCCGGCTCGAAACCGACGGCCCGCATCGCCCTGCCTACCCGCCAGAAATCGGCTGTCAGAAATCCCGGCTCGTGGATCGGTCCCGGCGAGACGAACAGGTAGTCGGACCGGCTCGCCTCCGCCATGATCCCGCCGAACGGCGGCCGTGCGGCCTGGATGTCGATCAGGTCGTTCTTGCGCAGGATCGGCAGCTGTTCGAGATCGGCCGGCCCCCCGATGCTCGTCGGGTCCACGCCCGCGAATGCCTTGGCATAGTAGGGGCCTTCCATTGCGGCAACGAGCACTTCCCGCAGGCGGGAAAACTGCTCCGCCTGCCGCTCGGCGACGGGGCGTGTCTCGCGCGGATCCGGTGCGGAGATACCCGCATCGCCGCCGGATTTCGATTTCTGGATCGCATTGCTCATTACAGCCACCGCTTGCGACGCTTGAAGGATTTGATGTTCTTGAAGCTTTTCCGCTCTCCGCCGCCGCCGAGGTAGAATTCCTTGATGTCCTCGTTCTCGCGCAGCTCTTCGGCCGTGCCGTCGAGAACGATCTTCCCGTTTTCCATGATGTAGCCATGCTTGGCGCAGTTCAGCGCCATCGCCGCATTCTGCTCGACCAGGAGGATGGTCACGCCGAAATCCTCGTTTAGTTTCTTGATGATGCCGAACACTTCCTTGACCAGCAGCGGCGAAAGCCCCATCGACGGCTCGTCCATGAGGATCAGTTTCGGTCGCGCCATCATTGCCCGCCCGATGGCCAGCATCTGCTGCTCGCCGCCGGAGAGATACCCGGCCAGGCCCTTGCGTTCCCTGAGCCGGGGAAAATACGAGTAGACCAGATCGATGTCGTCCTTGATGCCCTTGTCGCTGCGCGTGAACGCACCGAGCTTCAGGTTCTCGAGAACGGTCATGTCCTGGATGATCCGGCGGCCTTCCATGACCTGGAAAATGCCCTCGCGCACCGTTCTCTCGGGATCCTGGTGACTGATCGTCCGGCCGTCGAACGTGATCGAACCGCGCGTGATCTCGCCGTCCTCGGATTTCAGCAAACCGCTGATTGCCTTCAGCGTCGTCGACTTGCCGGCTCCGTTCGCGCCAAGAAGCGCGGTGATCGAGCCGCGTTCCACGTCGAGGCTCAGGCCGCGCAGCACGAGCACGTATTCATTGTAGACGACCTCGATATTGTTGACCGACAGGAGGATGTCGGAGTTGTCGTCCGGTCTCTTGTCTGTATCTGGCGCTGCCTGCAACATTGTCCCTGGCCTTCGGTTTGGTGGATGCCTCCGCCCGAGGGCGGAGGCAGGTGTCAACGATCAGTAGCCAATCCAGTCGTCGCGCCGCGGCAACTCGACCGTGGCGATCTGTTCGATCTGTGCCTTTCCGTCGACTGCGGAACCGCGATTCACCGACACGATCGTCGTGCCGCGATGGTCTTCGGCCGTCCAGGTCGAGGGCACGCATACCCCCTCGAGTCCCTCGGGAACCCAGTCGGCCGTGGCGTACATGCCCTGCTTGATGTTCTCGCCGGTGATGCCGCCATTGGCCTTCGCCCATTTCATGGCTTCCACCATGTAGAAGGCCGAGCAGATGCCGCGGATGTAGTGATGGGTCGGTTTCTCCGACTTGTCCGAGGATCCCTCCTCGTAGATCTTCCTGACCAGTTCCATGCCGGGCGCTTCCGCACCCCAGAACGGCGAGGCCGACGGGAAGATGTAGTTCTGCGCGTTCGAGGCCTCGATGGTCTTGTAGTCGCCACCCCAGATATTGGCCATGTAGGTCACGTCCGTTCCGACCGTGCCGCATGATGCGAGGAGCGACACCACCGATCCGCCGAGATTGCCTATGAAGGCATAGTTGGCGCCGCTGTCCTTGATCGACAGGCACTGCGCCTTGAAGTCGCCCGGGGCCATCGGCACCACGACCGGCGGCAACACCTCGAAGCCGAGCTCCTCGGCATATTCCGCACAGGCCTGTTTCGGCGCGTTGGGATAGGGATGATTGTCACCCGTATGCAGGAACTTGGGTTTCTCTATCCCTTTTTCCTTGGCGTCGTCGGCAGCCCATTGCACCATGGCGCGGCAGCCGTCGGAGTAGCTGGGCCCGTAGAAGAAATTGTAGGGCGCAGGCTTCTCCGTGTTCGGATTCTTGCCGGTCGGATCCGTCAGATGACCCGAATAGGATGCGGACCAGACCGGGATCTTGTCCTTGGCGACAAAGGTGATCAGCGCCTCCGTATCGGCCGTGCCCCAGCCCTGCATGGCGACCATGTTGTTGCGCGATGTCCATCGCTTGTAGGTCGCGATGGCCTCGGGCACCTTGTAGGCGTAGTCGACCTGTTCCAGCTCGATCATCGTCCCGTCGATGCCGCCATGCGCATTGACGTAGTCGATGGCGTCCTTGACGCCCGGACCGTAGGTCTTTCCGACGAAGCCGGTCGGGCCCGTGTAGTCCACGAGGTGGCCGACGAACACGCTGTCGGCAAGCGCCGCCGGGGACAGGCCGGAAGCCAGCGCAACGGCAACTGCGGTTGATAACAATCTTCTCATCTCAATCCTCCCGGATACGTGGCGGCGCATCATGTACCGCCGGTTGTTTCCCGCCCCTCCTCCGGTGCGGGTAGAAATCGTCAGTAGCTGAAGGGATAGAGCTTCCACGACTGACGAATGAGTTTCACCCGGTGGGCAAGCCCCTCGGGTTCGAAGATCAGGAACAGGATGATGGCAGCACCCACCGACATCTCCTTGATGTAGGCCTGGCCGGACGAGAACGTGGCCAGCGTTTCCGGGAACATCGCGAACATGCCGCTCGTCAGCGCCTCCATTACCTGCGGCAGCAGCACGATGAAAGCGGCGCCCAGCATGGTGCCCATCACCGATCCGAGCCCGCCGATGATGATCATCGCCAGGAACTGGATCGACAGCAGGATGGTGAAGCCTTCCGCGGAGACATATCCGAGATAGTGACCGAACAGTGCGCCACCGAGCCCGGCGAAGAAGGAGGAAACCCCAAAGGCCAGGATGCGGTACTTCGTCAGGTTGATGCCCATGATCTCGGCGGAAAGATAGTGATCTCGCACCGCCACAAGCGCCCGACCGTCCCGGCTGCGCTTCATGTTGGCCACCGCGACCAGCGACAGGATGGTCCAGAACAGGACGAGGTAGTAGTAGCGCTCGTCGCTGTCGAAGGCGAAGCCGAAAAGGCTCACGGTATCGGCAAGCGACCCCGACGATCCGCCGGAAAACCAGTCCGCGCGGGCAAAGAAATCCTGCAGGATGAACTGGGAAGCAAGAGTTGCGATCGCCAGGTACAGTCCCTTGATGCGCGCGGCCGGGATGCCGAAGATCATGCCGATCGCCGTTGTCATGAATCCGGCAAGCGGAATCGTGAGTATGGCCGGGATGCCGGTGGTCGAGTTCAGCCACGCCGACGAGAACGCGCCAAAGCCGAAGAAGGCCGCATGGCCGAGGCTGATCTGCCCGGTCATCCCGACCAGGATGTTCAGACCGAGTGCCGCGATGCCATAGATCCCGATCAGGATCAGCAGGCTGATTATGTAGCCGTCGAGTACGAGCGGACCGAGCAGCAGGACGCCAATTGCGATGAACGTCCAGATGCCGATCCACTTGGTCTGAAGCAGGTACTGGTCGGCCTTGTAGGTGGTGCGGAAATCGCCGCAGGGACGCAGGGAAGTCGTCGCCATGACTTCAGATCCTCTCGATGTCTTTGGTGCCGAACAGCCCGTAGGGCTTGATCATCAGGATGACGATCAGCACGTAGAAGGGAGCGATCGTGAACAGGTTGCCCCAGTTCAGGAACTGGCCGTCGATGAACTCGGCGAGGTTTTCCAGCACCCCGATGATGATGCCACCGACAACGCCTCCGATGATCGAGTCGAGACCGCCGAGGATCACCGCCGGGAACACCTTGATGCCGATGATCGCGAGCGACGAGGAAACCGAGTTGACCAGGCCGATCACAATGCCGGCGATGCCCGACACGACCGCCGAGATCGCCCACGCCATCGCGAAGACCTGCTTGACCGAGATGCCGAGGCTCTGTGCGACCTGCTGGTCGAAGGCTGTGGCCCGCATCGCCAGGCCGCACTTGGAGAACCGGAAAAACGCGTAGAACGCCCCCATGATGACGACCGACATAGCGAGGCTCATTATGTAGGCGGTCTCGACATTCAGGCCGAAGATCGCGATGCTCTCGGTCTCGAAGACGGGCGGGAACCGCTCTGCGGAGTTCCCGAAGATCCAGTTCATAAGCGCTTGCAGGAAGATCGACAGCCCGATCGTGACCATGATCACGCTGATGATCGGCTCGCCGATCAGCGGCCGGAGTATCACGACCTGCAGCAGGATGCCGAACAGCGTCATGAAGACCAGCGTGAACAGGAACGCCAGAACGAACGGCATCTGCATGTCGGTGACGAACCACAGGCAGACCCACCCGCCGAGGACGAGGAACTCGCCCTGCGCGAAGTTCACCACCTGCGTCGACTTGTAGATCAGCACGAAGCACATCGCGACCACGCCGTAGAGCATGCCGACGATGAGGCCGTTTACGACGAGTTGCGAGAGAAGGGCCCAGTTCATCGCATTCTCCTATTCGGCTGCCGTCAGCGCCCGCGACTCCGGCACGTCGCCGACCTTGCGCACCGCGATCGTTGTCTGGATTCGCTGTTTGGTTCCGTCCTGGAACGTGATCGTCGTGTCGATGTCGACGTGATCCTGGTCGGAGTAGATCGTGTCGATGATCTCGCCGTACTTCTCGGCGATCACGCCGCGCCGCACCTTGCGGGTGCGCGTCAGTTCCCCGTCGTCGGGATCCAGTTCCTTGTAGAGCAGGACGAACTTGCGGATACGCTGCGCCTCCGGCAGCGTGTCGTTGATCTTTTCCACCTCGCTGTAGATGAGGTCGTAGACCTCCTTGCGCGAGGAAAGATCGGTATAGGTCGTGAAGGAGATGCGGTTCTTCTCCGCCCACTTGGAAACGATCGAGTACCGGACGCAGATCATCGCGGCGAGATAGTCCCGCTTGTTGCCGAGGATGACGGCCTCCGCGATGAATGGCGAGAATTTCAGCTTGTTCTCGATGAATTGCGGCGAGTAGCGCCGGTTGCCGCTCATCTCGGCGAGATCGCTGATGCGGTCGATGACGACGAGGTGGCCGTTCGCGTCGAAATAGCCCGCGTCGCCCGAGTGCATCCAGCCGTCGCGCAGGTCTCCCTTTGTCGCCTCCTCGTTCTTGTAGTAGCCCATGAACATGTTGGCGTGCCGCGTGACGATCTCGCCCACACCCTGCGGGTCCGGCTTGTCCACCCTGATCTCGATTTCCTCGTTGAACGCCACGCCGACAGTGTCGAAATTGACGTCACGGGGCTCATGGATGGTGTAAGCCCCCAGCGTCTCGGTCTGGCCATAGAGCTGGCGCAGCGGAACGCCCATCGCGAGGAAGAACTTGAACGTGTCCGGGCCGAGCGCGGCCCCGCCGGTTGCCGCTGACCGGACCTTGGACAGGCCGATGCGGTCCTTCAGCGCGTTGTAGAGGAAGAAGGTCGCCAGCCGCGAGACGCGCCCCTTCTCGAAGGCGGCAAGTCCGATCTTCATGAAGAAGTCGTAGAGTTTCCGCTTGATCCACGAGGAGTCCATCATGCGCGCGCGCACATCGGCGGCTATCTGCTCCCACACCCGTGGCGCAAGCAGCAGGAAGGTCGGCCCGATCTCGCGCATGTCGGACATCGTTGTTTCCTGGTCCTCGACGAAATTGACCTTCATGCGCGATATGAGCGCGAAGCCGAACACGTAGAGCTGTTCCATGATCCAGGGCAGCTGCAGAACCGATACGTATTCGTCATCCGGTCCTTTCGGATCGACGGAAAGGTAGTTGTGACAGTGATTGATGAGACGCCGGCCGCTGATCATAGCCAGCTTCGGATGCGAAGTCGTCCCTGACGTGGTGCAAAGGATCGCGAGCGCGTCACCGTCCGTTTCGTCCGCCATCCGCTCGTACAAGCGCGGATCGGCAGCATGTAGCTCGTCGCCTCTCTTGCGCAGCTCTTCCAGCGACATGAGCCGCGGATCGTCATATTTGCGCATGCCGCGCGGATCTTCGTAGATGATCCACTCGACGGACGGAATCTCGTCGTCGAGGGTCAGGAACTTGTCGACCTGCTCTTCGTCCTCGGCGAAGACGAAGCGCGATTCGGCATAGTTGACGAGATAGCCGAGTTCGCTCTCCATCAGGTCACGGTAGAGCCCGAGAGATATGCCGCCACAGGCATGGGTGGCGATCTCTGCGGCCACCCAGTCGGGCCTGTTGTCACCAATTATGCCGACGGTGTCGCCTTTCCTGAAACCGAGAGACGTAAGGCCGAGCGCGATGCGTCGGACGTTGTCCTGGTATTGCGACCACGTCTGGCTGACCCAGATGCCGAAAGTCTTTTCGCGAAGCGCAGTTTCGTCCGGGAACTCACGCGCGTTGTGGGCAAGCAGTTTCGGCAAGGTGTCGAGATGCCTGTCGGCCTTTGTAACGCTCCGTCCCGCCATCATGCAGCCTCGCCCAGATCCGCGCCGAGATAGGCCTGCTTCACATGCTCGTTCTCCATGACTTCCTCCGGCAGGCCGTCGACAACCTTCGCGCCGAAGTCGAGCACCATCACGCGATGCGAGATGTCCATGACGACACCCATGTCATGTTCGATCATCACCACCGTCATTCCCCACTCCTCGTTGAGATCGACGATGTAGCGGGCCATGTCCTCCTTCTCTTCCATGTTCATGCCGGCCATCGGTTCGTCGAGGAGAACGAGATGCGGTCGCAAGGCCACCGCGCGTGCCAGCTCCACGCGCTTGCGCAGGCCGTAGGAGAGCGTGCCGGCCACCGCGTTGCGGATATGCTGGATCTCCAGGAAGTCGATGATGTCCTCGACCGCGCGGCGATGTTCGAGTTCCTCCCGCTGGGCGCCACCGATCCAGTAGAGCATCCCTGTGAGGAAGTTGTTCTTCATCAGGTGATGCCGGCCCACCAGGATGTTTTCCAGCACGGTCATGTGATCGAACAGCGCCAGGTTCTGGAAGGTGCGGCCAATCCCGATATCCGGCCTGTGATTGGCCTTCAGGCCCTTCAGGCTGCGCCCCTTGAACCGGATATCGCCCGAATCCGGCATATATCGCCCCGAAATGCAGTTGAGCATCGACGTCTTGCCGGCTCCATTCGGTCCGATGATTGAGAAAAGCTCGGCTTCCTTGACCGAGAAGGACACGTCCTTGAGCGCCTGGATGCCCCCGAAGGACAACGACACGTTCTCCACATCGAGCAACATGTGGAACTTCCTCCCGATTCCTGGCGCCTTGTGCCGGCGCCATCTCCCATCCTCTGCATACGGGTCGATCTTTGCGCGATGATTTCAGGAATGTTGCGAAATGTTTCACGGCGCCGATGGCCGGATGCACGTGCTTGATTCTGTGTCGGGCGCGGGACAGGGTATTGCGCGATGAAACGCACCAGCACCGCAGATCTGCTGAGACCGGAGAATCAGGCGCTTGTCGAAAGCGGCCTGAACCTCATTCAGCAGGGCCTGTCCATTTTCAATGCGGACATGGAACTGGTTCTGTGGAACCGGCGCTTCATCGACATGTTCGAGCTGCCCGAGGAGATCGTCTATCACGGTGCCCCGTTCCGCGAGATCAACCTGTTCCTCGCCAAACGTGGCGAATACGGTCCTGGCGATCCCGAGGAATTGACACGGGTCCGCGTTGAGCGTGCCCGCGCCTTCCAGCCGCATTACTTCGAGCGCACGCGCCCGAACGGCCGGATGATTTCGGTCGAAGGGCATCCGCTTGCCCAGGGCGGCTGGGTGACGGTTTATTCGGACATAACCGAGACACGCCGCCAGGAGGGCATCCTCAAGGCGCGAAGCGACCTGCTTTCCGACCGCCTGCTCCAGCATTCGGGCAAGCTCGCGGAAACGAACCGCCAGCTCGCGGCCGCCAACCGCGCCCTGCAGGAGACCAAGAACGCGCTGGAAGCGTCGGAAGCGCGCATGCGCACCATCACCAGTGCCATGCCCGCTCATATCGCCTATCTCGACCGGAGCTATGTCTACCGCTTTACCAACAACCGCTTTCGCGACGTGATGGGGTTGGACCGCGATGCCTTGATCGGAAAGCCGGTAACGGACTTCTTTCCGCCGAACATTTTTGCCCGGGTAAAGCCCGCAATCGACCGGGCGCTGGCAGGCAGGACCGCGGTCGCCGAATACGAGATCGAGGGTTCCGACGGCGAGGTCCGTTCCATCCGTTCGACCTTCACGCCGGAATTCGACGAGGACGAAAACGTGCCGGGAACCTTCGTCCTCTCGATCGACCGCACGGAGGAGAAGGCCGCGACCGAACTGCTCGTCCGCACCAAGCGGATGGAAACCACCGCGCAGCTGACAAGCGGCCTTGCCCACGATTTCTCGAACATCCTGACGATCGTGCTGGTCAATCTGGCGCGTATCGGCAAGGCGGACATCGACGACACCCGGCGGCAGGAGTTGATCCGCTCGACAGAGCGCGCCGCGCGCCGCGGCACGCGCATAATCGACAATCTCATGACTTTCCTGTTCCGCCAGCGCCTTGATGCGAAAAGCACGAATGTCAGCGCCATCCTGCGCGAACTCGTGCGCCTGTTCCGCGCCTCGACCAGCGACAGCATCGAGGTTGTCCTCGATGTGCCGGACCGGAAGATCGAGGCGTGCCTCGACGAAGGTGCCTTTCAGGATGCCGTTCTCAACATCCTGTTCAACGCGCGCGACGCCGTTGAGAGCGCGCATGGCGGCGGCACGATCACCATTGACCTTGAAGTCCTGGATGCCGCCGACCGTCACATACAGGTAAGGGTGCGCGATACGGGGCCGGGTTTCAGCGATGAAGCACTGCGCCATGGCCACGAGCCGTTCTTCACGACCAAGCCGCAGGGCAAGGGAAGCGGGCTGGGCCTTTCGATGGTGCGCAATTTCGCCGACCGGTCGGGCGGGAAGCTGCTCATCGGCAACGGCAGCGAAGGCGGTGCCGAGGTGCGCTTGCTTGTGCCCGTCGACGGATTTGAGGCGACGCCAGTCGAGGAGAACGGGCCGGCGGCGTCAATGCCGCACGTTCCGCCGGCGGATGGTGTGCTTGTGCTTGTGGTCGATGACGACCCCGAAATGCGCACGCTTCTGCGCGATCATGTGGCAGAACTCGGCTATTCGGTCATGGAAGCGGGTTCCGGCGAAGAGGCGAAAAGGCTGGTCGACCAGGTGCACGATATACGCATGGTGATATCGGACATCGTCATGCCGGGCAAAATGAACGGACTCGAACTCGCCGGTGCATTGCGCGCCGCACATCCGGCGCTGCCGATCCTGCTCGTTTCCGGGCTGCCCCCCGCCGATCCCGCCGTGAAGGCCGCCAAGGACACCTTTCCGGTCCTCCGAAAGCCGTTTACGCGCAAGGCATTCGCCAATTTCGTCGCGGGATTGAGACAAGAGGACTCATCGAATGTCACGTGAACAGCCCCTTGTCGCCATAATCGAGGACGACGCCGAAATCGGTGAGATTCTGATCGCCATCCTGTCCGACTCCGGTTTCCGCACCCGGCATTTCTTCTCCGCTGCCGAATTCGAGGCGTCGCTCGCCGAGACCAGGCCGGAGATCTGCCTTGTCGATCTCGGCCTTCCGGGGGAAAATGGTCTCGATCTCGTGAAAAGGCTCGATTCCTGCCCCGAGATTGGCACGATCATCATTTCCGGCCGGCGCGGCCTGACCGACAAGATCGTTGGCCTCGAGATGGGTGCTGACGACTATATCGCCAAGCCCTTCGAGCCGGCAGAGATCGTGGCCCGCATTCGCTCCGTCTTGCGCCGCGCACGCCGCAACGCGCCGACAGCCACCCAGACGAACGACAAGACGAAAGCACGTTTCGATGGCTGGACAGTCGACCTCTCAAGCTACACGCTTCAGGCTGCGGACAACCGCACCATCCCGCTTAGCCAGGCCGAAATGGATGTCCTGAAAGTGTTTCTCAGCGCACCAAACCGACTGTTCACGCGCGCCCAGATCATGGACAGGATAGCGACCGATCCGGACGGGCATTTCGATCGCTCGATCGACGTGCGTATCTCGCGCCTGCGCACCAAATTCGGAGAAGATCCGCAAAATCCCAAGATCATCAAGACCGTCTATGGTGCCGGATACATATTCGTCGCCAACGTCAAATGGACGTAACCGCCTGTCCCGGTCTGTTTCGCAGCCGCTTGCGCATGTGTTCGACGATCTCGTTGACGCAGACCCTGATACGCTCCACTTCCGCATAATCCTCGTGCACGACCGACCAGAAGGTTCGGGTGAACGATATTTCCTCCGGCAATACCCGAACGAGATCCGGATGCCGTTCCGCCATGAAGTCGTGCACGATGGCGACGCCCGCCCCGTTCAGCACCGCTTCGAGTTGCACATGCACCGACGTGCTCGTCAGATGCGGCCGGAAGCCAGGATCGATCAACGGAATGTAGTCCAACTCCTTGTCGAAAATCATGTCCGGCACGTACCCGATTCCCCGCAGCCGTCGCAGGTCGGAAAGCTGCCGCACGGTTGGGTGCCCGGCTAGATAGCTTTTCGCCCCGTATAGATGCAGGTCATAGTCGGCTATCTTCTGTATCTTTACCCTTCCCGATTGCGGTCGCGACACGGAGATCGCGAAGTCGGCCTCACGCTTGGCCAGGGAAAAGCGCTGCGGCAACGCGATCATCTGGATTTCAAGCTTTGGATAGCGTTCGCAAAGCGCTTGTGCCGCTTCTACGACAATATAGGCCGCAACACCCTCCGGCACCCCGATCCGCACTGGTCCGGAAAGGCTTTCGCGCCCGCTTCCCGAAAACGCCCCTTCGGCCTGCACGGCCGCGCTTTCCATCCGCTCGGCCATGCCGACCAGCGCTTCGCCGTCACGCGTCAGCGAGTATCCACCGGGGCTGCGATGAAACAACTTGATGCCCAGCGCTTCCTCCAGCGCCTTGATGCGCCGCGATACCGTGGCATGGTCGACGCCCAGCTGCTGGCCCGCCCTGCTCAGGCTGCCACTACGCGCGACCGCCAGAAAATAGCGATAGTCGTCCCAATTCATGTCACGGTCATCACATCATTGTGCATTTTCGCACAACGGATAGCCCATTTAAGCCAATTTACGCCACCCCGTCCGGGGCGTTATCGTGCGGCGAACTCAGGAGGAAATCATGCATACCTACGGTCATTTCATCGGCGGCAAGACCGTCGCCGGAACCAGCGGCCGCGAGGCCGACGTATTCCTTCCCATGACAGGCGCTATCCAGGCTAGGGTTTCGCTTGCCGGCAAGGACGAGGTCGCAGCGGCGATCGAGAACGCCAAGGCTGCCCAGCCGGCCTGGGCCGCGGTCAATCCGCAGCGGCGCGCCCGCGTACTGATGAAGTTCCTCGAACTTGTCCACCGCGAGTATGACTCGCTGGCCGAACTGCTGGCGAAGGAGCACGGCAAGACGATTCCCGACGCCAAGGGAGATATCCAGCGCGGCCTCGAGGTCGTGGAATTCGCGCTTGGCATTCCGCATCTTCTGAAGGGGGAATTCACCGAGGGTGCCGGCCCGGGCATCGATCTGCACTCGGTCCGCCAGCCTCTCGGAGTCGTCGCCGGCATCACCCCGTTCAACTTCCCGGCAATGATCCCGCTCTGGAAGGCCGCCCCGGCAATCGCCTGCGGCAACGCATTCATCCTGAAACCTTCCGAGCGAGACCCCGGCGTACCGATGCGCCTCGCCGAACTCTTTATCGAAGCCGGCCTTCCGGAAGGCATTTTCAATGTCGTCAACGGCGACAAGGAAGCGGTCGACGCGATCCTCGATCATCCGGACATTCAGGCCATCGGCTTTGTCGGATCCACCCCGATTGCGGAATACATCTATGGACGCGGCTGCTCCAACGGCAAGCGCGTGCAGTGCTTCGGCGGAGCCAAGAACCACATGATCATCATGCCCGATGCCGACATGGATCAGGCAGTCGATGCACTGATCGGCGCCGGCTACGGTTCTGCGGGCGAACGCTGCATGGCGATATCGGTCGCCGTTCCGGTCGGCGAGAAAACCGCGGACAAGCTGATGGAAAAGCTGATTCCGCGCGTCGAAAGCCTGAAGGTTGGACCGTCCACCGATCCGACAGCCGATTACGGCCCGCTTGTCACGAAACAGGCCATGGAACGGGTTCGTTCCTACATCGATCTCGGCATCGAGGAGGGCGCCACGCTCGCTGTCGACGGCCGCGACTTCAAGCTGCAGGGCTACGAGGACGGCTTCTATGTCGGCGGGTGCCTGTTCGACCACGTCACGAAGGACATGCGCATCTACAAGGAGGAGATCTTCGGTCCGGTCCTCTCGGTCGTGCGCGCGAAAGACTATGAGGAAGCCCTCGATCTGCCGACCAGCCACGAATACGGCAACGGCGTCGCCATCTTCACCCGCGACGGCGACACGGCCCGTGACTTCGCCTCGCGCGTCCAGGTCGGCATGGTCGGCGTGAATGTGCCGATCCCGGTCCCGCTCGCCTACTACACTTTCGGTGGCTGGAAACGGTCGGCCTTCGGCGATCTCAACCAGCATGGCCCGGATTCGGTCCGCTTCTATACCAAGACGAAGACGATCACCTCGCGCTGGCCCTCTGGCATCCGGCAAGGTGCCGATTTCGTAATCCCCACGATGGACTAGGAGACGTCATGGATTTCGCGCTGAAGGAGGAGCAGGGCGCCATCTTCGACATGGCCCGGGCGTTCGCGGAAGAGCATATCGCGCCCGGTGCCGCCGAATGGGACGAGACCGGAACCCTGCCGGTCGACGTCATCCGCAAGACGGCAGAGCTCGGCATGGCCGGCATCTATGTCGGCGAGGAGCATGGCGGCTCCGCGCTGACTCGACTGGATGCCACGTTGATCTTCGAGGCATTGTCCTACGGCTGCCCCGCGGTCGCCGCCTTCCTGTCCATCCACAACATGGTTGCCTGGATGGTGGACAGTTTCGGTTCCGCCGAGATGCGGGCCCGCTGGGTTCCGAAACTGACCTCGATGGAGACGATCGCCTCCTACTGCCTCACCGAACCCGGTTCGGGGTCCGATGCCGCCGCCCTGCGCACCACCGCGGCGAAAACGGAATCCGGCTACGTCCTCAACGGATCGAAGGCCTTCATATCCGGAGGTGGCGTTTCCGACCTCTACCTCGTCATGGTGCGCACCGGCGGTGAAGGGCCGAGGGGAATTTCCACGGTCCTGGTCGAGAACGGCACACCGGGCCTTTCATTCGGCGCGAACGAGAAGAAGATGGGCTGGAAGGCGCAGCCGACTTCCATCGTCCAGTTCGACGATTGCGCCGTTCCGGCCGATAATCTCGTCGGCGAAGAGGGCAAGGGCTTTGCCTACGCCATGATGGGCCTTGACGGCGGCCGCCTGAACATCGCCGCCTGCTCGCTCGGAGCCGCGCAATGCGCACTCGACAAGGCGGCGCGCTACATGCACGAGCGCAGGGCCTTCGGCCGCACGCTTGCCGATTTCCAGGCGCTGCAGTTCAAGCTTGCCGACATGGAAACGGAACTGCAGGCAGCGCGCACGTTTTTGCGCCAGGCCGCCTGGAAGCTCGACAACAAGGCGCCGGATGCCACCCGGTTCTGCGCCATGGCCAAGCGCTTCGTCACGGACACCGGTTTCCGTGTCGCGAACGAGGCGCTCCAGATCCACGGCGGCTACGGCTACCTTGCCGATTACGGCATCGAGAAGATCGTGCGGGATTTGCGGGTCCACCAGATCCTCGAGGGATCCAACGAGATCATGCGCGTCATCATCGCGCGCCAGCTGCTCGAGGAGGCAAAGGGATGATCGAAGGCGATCTTCTCGTTTGGCGCGACGGTGCCGCCGGCCGGCTGCGCCTCAACCGCCCCCGCGCGCTCAACGCCCTGACCCACGACATGGCGTTGGGCATAGAGAAGGCACTGCTCGAATGGCGCGACGACGACGCCGTGAAGCTCGTCGTCATCGATGCCGCGGGCGACAGGGCCTTCTGCGCCGGCGGCGACATCCAGCAGATCCACGCCCTCGGCAAGGCCGGCGACTATGAGCCCGCACGCCGCTTCTGGGCCGAGGAGTACCGGATGAATGCCGGAATAGCGAACTACCCCAAGCCCTATGTTGCCCTCATGGACGGCATCACCATGGGCGGCGGGGTCGGCGTTTCCGCGCACGGCTCGCACCGGGTTGTCACGGAACGCACGGTTCTGGCGATGCCGGAGGTCGGCATCGGCTTCCTGCCCGATGTCGGCGGCACCTGGCTCCTTTCCCGCGCGCCGGGCCGGATCGGCTACTATCTCGGCATGACCGGCACCCGCATGGACGCCGCCGACGCGATATATGCGGGCTTCGCCGACAGCTATATCGAGAGCGGCAGGCTGGAAGCCTTCGCCGCAAGACTGGCCGAAACCGGGGAGGCGGACGCCGCCGTCGCGGAATTTGCCACGAAACCGCCCGCAAGTGCGCTTGCCGCCGCCCGCGCCGAGATCGACGATGCCTTCGGCCAGCCCGATCCGCGCGCAATTGCCGGACGGCTGCAAGTGATGGCCGGGGAAGGCAGCGATTGGGCGGCCTCGACGCTGAAGGCGCTGCGCCGCGCCGCGCCGCTTTCGGTCGCTTCCACCTTCGAGGCCCTGCGTCGGGCCGAGGGCTTCTCGTCGGTCGAGGAGTGTCTCGCGCTGGAATATCGGTTCTCGCACCGCGTACTCGGGGGTCACGATTTCCTCGAGGGTGTGCGCGCAGCAGTCATAGACAAGGACCGCAACCCGCAATGGCAGCCCGACCGGCTTGAGGATGTCACGCCGGAAATGGTGGAATCGATGCTCGGCCCGCTCGGCGATGCGGAATGGGCGGCGCGATAGGAAACACACGGAAGAAAAGGGGAGGAAAATGGCGAAGATCGGATTCATCGGCCTTGGAAACATGGGCGCGCCGATGGCGCTCAACCTGAAGAAGGCCGGCCATGACGTCAGCGGGTTCGACGCCGTCGAGGCAGCGCGCAAGACGGCCGCCGGCCAGGGCATTTCCATTGCCGGCAGCAACGCCGAGGCGGCAACCGGGGCCGACATCGTCATCCTCATGCTGCCGAACGGGGAAATATCGAGGGCTGTGGCCGCCGAGGTCGTCCCTTCCATGGACGAGGGCAGCCTGCTGATCGACTGCTCGACCATCGACGTTGCCTCCGCCCGCGCGGTGCATGACCTTGCCGGCAAGGCGGGCATCCTGTGCCTTGACGCACCGGTCTCCGGCGGTGTCGGCGGAGCGGCGGCGGGCACGCTGACCTTCATGGTCGGCGGCAGCGCCGAAGCCTTCGAGAAGGGCAGTCCCCTTTTCGAGGTCATGGGACAGAAGGCCGTTCATTGCGGCGACGGTGGCGCCGGCCAGTCGGCCAAGATCTGCAACAACATGCTGCTGGGCATTTCGATGATCGGCGCCTGCGAGGCCTTCTCTCTGGCAGAGAAGCTCGGACTGTCGCAGCAGGCGCTGTTCGACGTGGTTTCCACCTCGTCCGGTTCCTGCTGGTCCGTAAACGCCTATTGCCCGGTTCCCGGCGTCGGTCCGCAGAGTCCCGCGGACAATGGCTACAAGCCGGGCTTCGCCGCAGCGCTGATGCTCAAGGACCTCTTGCTGTCGCAGCAGGCCGCCGGTGAAAGCGGTGCGTCGACGCCGCTCGGGCAGCATGCATCGCAATTGTATCAGGCCATGGTCGACGCAGGGAACGGCGGCACGGATTTCTCCGGCATGATCGAATTCCTCAAGTCCGGCGCAGTGAAAGGATAAACGATGAGCGACACCGTCCTGCTGGAAAGGCGCGACCGCGTTGCGCTGCTGACGCTGAACCGTCCCGAAGCGCTCAACGCCCTGAACACGGAGCTTCTGACAACGCTGTCCGCCCATGTCGCGGAACTCGCAGAGGACCAAGAGATAGGCTGCATTGTCATCACCGGCTCGCAGAAGGCCTTCGCCGCGGGCGCCGACATCAAGGAGATGCGCGACAAGGGCTACATAGAGATGCTGATGAGCGACTTCTTCGGTCGCTACGGTGCGATTTCCGCATGCCGCACGCCGATACTCGCCGCCGTCTCCGGCTACGCGCTGGGAGGAGGCTGCGAACTGGCCATGATGTGCGACGCCATCTATGCATCGGACACGGCGAAGTTCGGCCAGCCCGAGATCCGGCTCGGTGTCATTCCCGGCATGGGCGGCTCGCAGCGGCTGACACGTGCGGTCGGCAAGGCCAAGGCGATGGACATGATCCTGACCGGCCGGATGATGGATGCCGAAGAGGCCGAGCGTTGCGAGCTGGTCGCCCGCATCTTCCCCGCCGACACGCTGCTCGACGAGGTGATGAAGATCGCCGAAACGATCGCGGGCTATTCGCGCCCCTCCGTCTTCGCCGCCAAGGAAGCGGTCAACCGCTCCTTCGAGGTTTCCCTGTCGGAGGGCCTGCATTACGAGCACCGGGTTTTCTACCCCCTCTTCGCGACCGAAGACCAGAAGGAGGGCATGACCGCCTTCGTGGAGAAGCGGAAGCCCGACTTCAGGCACCGCTGAGGCCCGGCGGCTTCACCGAAGCGAGCGTACGCGTCCGTAGCTGTTTCCGCTCAGAACGAAGCGGGAGGATTCGGGCACGCTCGCGGTCAGCGTCCTGCCGTCGCTGCAGGAGAGCCGTGGCCATTCCGTCACGCGGCAGGTTTCCCACGTGCAGAAGCTGCCGAGGCAGTTCCCGGACCTTATCCGGTATCCTCCGGCACGCATCCGGCTGACGGTCGACCCGTCCTCGCTCTGCCATATCCAGAAGGAATGCCGCATGGCGAGCGTGGACGGCACCAGTTCGCAACCGATGACGCGCGTGTCGAGAATGCGTGATGCGCAGTCGGCCATCGCATCCGCATAGGGGACGGACACCAGCAGATCGGTCAGGGAAGCGCGCACCATCGGCATATTTTCGAGAAGCCGGCCCGACGCGGCTTTCGCCGTGCCGGCTGACGGTATCGCTGCGGCAACAACTCCGGCGACAAGGACATGGCGCAAGGCCGCGCTTGCCCGCGTCCACCCGACGGAATCCGGGTTTGTCTGCTTCAATTCACCCCCCTGCACCGGCACCGGCAATCCAATCGCCGCAACCGCTATGTCCCCTGGCGCATTGCGCGCGCATTCCCGAACGTAATCAGATCACACAATGCGCGAAATGCAAAGTTCCCGGGGCGCCCTCCCGGCACCTCGTTCCGGACCGGGCTAGAATCCTTCTGCAGGTCCCTGCAAGGGCTTCAGCTTCCCGTTGTCGATCACCTTGACCGCATAGAGTCGCTCCACCCGTCCGTCGGTGCGGAAACGGAACGCGCCGGTCGCGCCGCGGAAGCCGGCATCATTCGTGAGCGTCGCCCGGTTGAGCGCTTCGGCACCGCGCGAACGCACGATTCCCGCCGCCACCGCGACGAAGTCGTAGGCATAGAGCGCGTCCGCTGTCGGCGCCGTGCCGAACCGCGCCTTGTAGCGGCCGGCGACGAGGTCGCGGCCGCCGCTGTCGGGCACCGGCATGAGCGCTCCGTTGAGCGACTCCGCCGACACCAGCGTGCCGGTCCAGTCCATGTTGCCCACGATCGCGGGACGCATTCCAGGCGCCAGCGGAAGGGCCTTGACGATCTGCGCGATCTTGGCCTCGTTTCCTGCGAAAGCGATCACTGCGGCCTTGGAGAGATGCGGGCGCGCACGCTCGGCGATCTGCGCGGAAGTCTGCGATGCGCGATAGGAAATCGTGTGCACCGTGGCAAGGCGGCCGAGGCGTTGCGCCAGCGCCTGTGCGACCGAGCCGGGCCATTCGCCCGGCACGAAAAGCACCACCTCGCCCTGCCTGGCCGCCAGCGCCGTGCGCACGCCATAGACCAGACTGTCGGATGCCGACGGCAGGAAGGCAAGCGTGCCGCCGGGCCGCGCCATCTCGTTGGTGGCGAATGCCAGCGGCAGCGTGCCCTGCGGAGCGAAGGCGCCGAGCAGCGAAGGGTCTGCCGCCACGGCCGCGAATGGCGTGCCGGCCTCGGCGATCGCCTGCGCCGCGCCCTTCACCCGTCCGGCCTCGCCCGCCGTGTCGTAGATTGCCAGCGACAGCTTCCCCGCGCCGAGATCGGCCAGTGCCAGTTCGGCGCCCTGCCGGATTTCCTTTCCGATACCGGCCTGCCCGCCGGAAAGCGGCGCGGCAAGCGCAATCTGCACGTCGCCCTCGCCGATGATCTCGGGTGTTACCGCCACGGCCATGGCCTTCGCCGCCCCCTCGATGTCGAGCACGTCGGACGTGCCGGCCGACTGGCAGGCGGAAAGCGCGGCCAGGAAAAGGATTGTCAGGGCGGTGGCGAACTGTCTCAAGGTGATGGCGGGCATGTATCGCTTCATGTCGGTTGCAGCCGGCTCGCCGGCCCGGGTCGATACCGGCTCGCGGCGGCCCCGCCGGTCGCCGCGCGGTATAGCATGTGCAGGACGGTCAGTACATGTACTGGTGCATGCGCTCGTAGAAGCACTCGCACTTGTTGATCGTGTCCTCGTCTCGCACGTCGTATTTCATGTAGCCATAGGCCTTGCCGCAGGCGACCTTGGCTTCCGACGCCCAGGTGAAGGCCTGGCGGCGTGAATCGACCCATGCCGAGGCATCATCGGCGACGTTGACGGCCTCTTCCATCATCCGGCCGATCTCGGCGTAGAGATCGTTGTCATTCTGGATCGCGAGGATCGACGATGGCTGTACGACGGCGCAATGGGCCGTTGCCCCTCCTGCGAGATCCGCCGCGTGCACCGGCGCCGCGATGGCCAGTGCGCAGGCCAGAATGCCGAGCTTCGTCTTCATGATGTTCCTCCCCCGGGAGCCAGATAATCCGAAATCGAACGAAAGGGCCCGAAAACCGGACCCTCGCGAATTGTTGCAACCTTACCAAGGGCAAGGCCGGCGCGCCACAGGAAAAGACAAAGTATTTCTTCCTGTGGCGCCCCGGTAACGCTTCGTCAGATGATGGGCGCCGGTGCGGCGTCGTCATCGTCGTTGAACAGGATCGTCACTTCGCTCGGCGTATTCGAGACATTGGCGACCGTAACCCAGTCACTGCCGGCACCGTCGGCATTGACCTGGAGGTCACCGGCCGTGCCCGTGACCGAGCCATCGGCATCGTAACGGACATACTGATTGAGATCGGCTTCGTCGATATCCGGCAACAGCGCCGACAGGTCGACGACGTCGCCTTCTGCCTTGTTGTAGTCAAGGATCATGTCCTCGATCGCCACATCAAGTGCATCTCCGCTGACGATGAACAGGTCGGCGCCGTCGTTACCGGTCATTTCGTCCGAACCGGCGCCGCCGACAAGCACGTCGTCGCCGTCACCGCCGATGAGCGTGTCGTCACCGGCACCGCCGACGAGGATTTCGCCGAGATCAGTTTCGGCCTCGATCAGGCTGCCTTCGACGCCATGGATTTCCACCGTCGCTGCGGCGCTTGTCGAGACGCCGTCCGTGACCGTGTAGTCCACCGAGCCGTCGATCCCGCCAGGTGTCGTCACCTTCACGTTATCGAAGGTCGCGTAAGCGTACTCGTCGCCACCGTTCACATTGGTATCGAACTCATTGATGTAGGCACCGAGAACGATCTCGTGGTTACCGGCGGACAGGTTCACATCAATAGAGTACTGGCCATTGGTGCTTGCGCCGCTATTGCCGTTCGAACCATCGAGCTGAGCGACCGTATACTCCGTCCCACCGATAGAGAACAGAACCCGAGCAAACTCACCATTATCGGTGCCGCCACTCAGGAATAGATCGTAATCGAAAGATATCGTCACGATTGCCGGAGTGGCCAGATTGAAGACACGCGACCATCCGCCGTCCCGGTCAGAATATTCGTTTCGGCTCCAGTAATTGATGATATCCCCGACTTCGACAACAAGTTCCTTACCGGAACGATATCCGTCTGCGAAACTTGTATCGTTCAAACCGCCGAACTCGCCATCATTGTAGCCGAATCCGTCGGTGCTGTTCCGGAAATCCGCATCCAGGATCGTCACCGGAACCGGATCCGTCGGATCGAAGACCACGCTACCGACGGAGGCCGTCCCGTTGACCGGGTTGGAGACGCCGGCAATTCCGAGGATGTCGCCTTCGGCATCCGTGTCGTTCCACGTCAGCGCATGGGTCGGGATTTCGATCGGCGAACCGTCGACGATATTGGTACGAACGATGTCGTTGACCGCGACCGGCGTTTCGTTGTTCTCGATATTGATCGTCAACGTTGCCGAGTCGGTGTCTCCGGTGCTGTCCTCGATCACGTAGGTGAAGATCTCGGACTGGTAGCCATCGACGTTCGGAGCGACATAATCGTAGTCTCCCGCCGACGCGCTACCATCATCGCTGAAGTGGAATGTCAGCTTGCCGCCCAGGCCGGTGGTCACCACGAGGGTGCCGTCGCCAGCGTCGGTTCCCGGCGCGCCACCTGGAATGGTGATGTTAACGCCGTCGAACTCGTAGGTATGGCCGTCGACGGTGATCGACACGATACCGCCAGCGCCGTCGCCGCCGAAGTCGTCGACTCCGCTGCCGTTGTCATCGGCCAGGACGTTGCCCGAAACCGTGTTCGGGGTTGCTGACGTTCCGCCGGAACCGATGGTCAGGGCTTCGAAGCCGTTCTGGCCCTGCAGGCTGTTCGGCAGCGCGAACACAACACCCGTCGATGCACCGGTCGCGGTGTCGATCTGGTGCATTTCGCCGCTGACCCGTTCAAGCGCCCACAGATTGCCGTTTTCATCGAACGAGAGCCCTTCCGGCACTTCGCTCGCACCCAGACCGGTGGCACCGATCAGGCTCGTGGTGCCATTGTCGAGGTCGACCGAGTACAGGTTGATGCTGTTCCCGTTCTTGGCAAGCGCAAAGGCATCGCCCGCAGCGTTGATTGCAAAGCCGAGGACATCCTGACCGATATTGTTGTCCAGGGATGTCTGCGTTGCGCCCGTCGGCGACTCGACGCCTCCGGAAATATTGATCCGGTACAGATCGTCGTTCGACACCCAGTAGAGCGTGCCGTCGGGATGGAAGTGCATGCCCTGCACGTTCTCGGAGCCACCCTCCATATTGCCGTCGAGAATGGTAACCGCACCGGTGACCGGGTTGATCGCCAGCAGGTCCGGACCTTTGCTGCCGACATTATTGGCAACGGCATAGATCACGCCGCCGCCCGGCGAGATCGCCATGGCTTCGACATTGAAATTGTCATCGCCGTCAGCGCTCAAATCGGCAACTTCAGTGGTTTCGCCCGTGCCCAGGTCGATCTTGTAGAGAACCGCCGGGTTGGTTTCGCCGATCGAATAGGCAAGACCTGCTCCCGGTCCGCTCTCGTCCACGGAGACGACATTGTCCTCCGCGACCGGTACCGGTTTCTCCTTCACCGTGATCGTCAGGTTGGCGCCGGACTGGTCGCCGTCATTGTCAACAAGTACATAGGAGATGTTCTCCGTACCTACCGTTGTCGAGCCGTTGACCGTGAACTCCCAGTCACCGGTCGCAAAGTTGAACTCCAGCGATCCGCCGAGCGGCGTGTCCGCCGTCAGCACCGACCCCGCTTCCGTGGCAAGGCCACCGTCATTGATGATCTCGTCGGCATCGGCGTCATAGGTGAACGTCACGCCGTCGATTGTGATCGACAGGACATGGCCGCCATCGGCGCCAATTCCGTCATTCGCGAGAACATTGCCGTCGATCGGCTGCGCGCCCGCCAAGGTCAGCAACTCCTCAACGAGATCATCGAACTCGGTGACGAGGATGACGGTGTTGTCGCCGTCCGCCTCGTCGACATCCTCAAGGCGATCCTCATCGATGCCGTTGCCGATGCCGATCGTCTGAACGTCGATGCCGTTGTCGGTAACGAAATCATTCCAGTCGTCGCGGATATCGTCTGCGAGCGAATGCCCGCCGGTACCCGTCTGCTGGTTCGGATTGCCGTCGCTGAGGAAGAACACACGGTTCTCGGAACCGGAATCCGGTTCAAAGGCGTCCATCGTCTTTTCGATCGCCGCGGTAAAGTCGGTTTGACCACTGTAGGGACGGTCTCCACCATTGGCTTCATCCCAGGCATCGAGCTGCGCCTCCACCGACGCGTAGTCCGTGAAGACTGCCGTCGACAGGGCCGTACTGGAGAACGCGATGAACTGCATCTTCACTTCACCGGCGGTGTTGTTGAAGAATGCCTGGGCGGCAGACTTCACGGCGGAAAGCACGGTGGCCAATTCGCCATTGCTGATACTGCCGCTGAAATCCAGCACGAACGCGATGTTGAAGTCCTTGCTTGGCAGCTCGATTTCCGCCGAATCATCGTTCGCAACCGGCATGTCGTCCCACACCGTCACGTCGAACGAACCGGTTGCGGTGTCGCCATTATACGCGTCGGTGACCTTGAACTCGACGCCGCTCAGGAGATCGGAATCCTCCTCGCTGTTGAGCGGATGCTTGACCGGCTGATGCAGCGTGACCTTGTACTGGAACGTCACCTCGGTGCCGGAAAGCGTTCCGGTCGGCAGCATTTCGATCGTGACGATCGGATCGGCGACGCCGGTCGCGGTTCCGACAAGCTTGCCGCCGACGAGATCGAAGGTGACGTCGTTACCATTCAGCGCAACCAGCTGACCGTCGAGCGACGCGCTGTCGAGCAGTTCGATGCCGCCGCCGGAGGCGTAGCCTGTCGGAAGCTCGGCAGCCGCCTTGAAGTCGACGACGATGTTGCCGGTGTCGGTTGCGCTCTCGGTGCTGTCGAACTCGTCGGTCCGCAGCGGCGAACCGTCAACGACCGCCCCGGCAAGACCGTCCTCGTCGACCACGGTGTTTTCCGCGCTCTTGATTTCCGGCTCCTTGTTCGGGTCGATCACGTTCAGCGTGACGGTTGCCTCGTCGGCGTCGCCGTCGCCATCCACGATGGTGTAGGTGAAGTTCGCCGCGCCACTAAAGCCGTCAGCCGGCGTGAAGGTGAATGTGCCATCACCGTTGTAGACGACCGTGCCGCCCGTGCCGTTGGTCACCGTCACCTCGTTTGCCGTATCGACACCATCGGCACCGAACACATCATTATCGAGCAGGCCGGTCAAAACGGTCGGTCCCGTGATGGAATCAGGAACTGCGTCGTCAGCCGCCGTCGGCCCGTCATCCAGGATGTTGATGACCAGCGTATCGTTGACCGGGTCGCCATCGCTATCGGTCACGACCACGTCGAAGTCGTCATGAACCCCTTCCGGCGTTCCAGTGGACGAACCGTTCGGGTGATCGGTTGTATTGCCGTTAAGCGTATAGACCCAGCTGTAGCCTGTCCCCGGCGTGCCGGTGACCACCAGGTCGCCATACGCACCGTTGACCGTCCCGCCATTGGTCACGTCCTGGCCGTCGATCACCAGCGTCTGGATAGTGTCGCCGCCGGTCGTGATCGCAAAATTGCCGGAGGTTTCTTCGGCCGTGCTCGAAGGATCGGAGCCGTCCGAAAGGGCTGCCTCGTCCACCGCGGAAGCGGCACCGACATCGATCGTCGGCTCGGAGTCGGCGGCTAGCGTGATCGTTGCCGTTGCCGTGGCCACATCGCCGTCCGCATCAGTCACGGTGTAGTCGAACGTAACCGTGCCTTCCTCACCGTCTACCGGTTCATATGTGAAATTGCCGTCGGCATTGAAGACCAGCTCGCCAGGACCATTCGGATCCGTTGAAGCCACCGAGTTGGCAACCAGCGAAACCGCCTGGACATCCGCCCCGTCAGCACCGAAACGATCCGCGCCGTTACCATTGTCGGCCAGCACGTTACCCGAGATGGAAGCGTTCTCCCCCACTTGGGCAAACGCGTCATCGACCGCTACCGGCGTGTCGTCATCGACATCAACGACAAGCGAACCGGTCGCCGTGTCGCCATCGCCGTCGGTGACGGTGAAGCCGAATTCGAGCGACAGGTTGTCCTCGTAGGCGGTCTCCGTGCCGTCGTTCTGCGAATCCTCGTCGGTGAACGGATGCACCAGTGGCGCGTTCATCTCGATCGTGTAGCTGCCGGAGGCATCCACCGTCGCGGTGAAGACCGTGCCGATGTCATCCGCGGTGCCTGTCAGCGTGCCGCCGCCGGAACCGTCGGGTGTCCAGGACGTCGTGACGGTCCGCATCTGGCCGTCGCCATTTCCGTCGACCCAGATTGCCTGCAGCGCAACCTCGTTGCCGAGTGCATCCCTGGCAATGACTGCCTCATCGAACGCGATGGACTTGAATCCGTCCGCGCCGGCGTTGAACTCGATCATGCCGGCAAGGATATTGCCGGACGCGTCGTCGCCCGGTCCGCCCTCGATGCCGCCTGCCTGGCTCTCGTCGTCGATTCCGCCAAGCACGGCCTTCATGCTGACATTGTCGATCAGCGCGCCCAGTTCGTCCTGCTGGCCGGTCGCCGTGAAGGCGAGGACCGCATCGTCCATCGGGGCAGTGACCTCGACGGTGATCTGGTGCCACACGCCGGAGGCATAGGAGCCGTCATCGGTGTCGAACACCTTTTCGCCGCCGAAGAAGACTTCCATGCCGGCCGAATCCGAGGCGTCGCCGCGCGGCGCGTACCAGAAGGTCAGCTGGTAGGTCTGACCCGCTTCCGTTCCAGCAACCGTCTGCTGGATGGTCGCATTGGTATTTGAAGACGGATTCGCCCCGTTCTGCGGGCTGCCGTTGCCGGACGTGTCGCCGTCGAGCTCGATCAGCGCGTCGCCGTCCTGCGCAACAGTGCCGCCTGCATTGCTGCCCTGCACCTCGAACGGCACGCTCGGCGAGCCGGCATTCCAGCCGGTGATGCCGCCATAGATCTCCCACTGGCCCGGGCCGGTGGAGTGGCCGTCCTCGAAGCTGCCATTGACGATCAGGTCGGGACCGTAAGCGATCGGCGTGACACCGGTGATGACCGGTATGTCATCGGTAACGCTTATTGTAACCAGGCCGTCGAGGGCGACACTGTCGCCATCATGATCCGTGGCCTGCAGCATCGAACCGAAATCGATCTCGATCGAATTCTCGCCGTCGCCCTCGGGGTGATCCAGCTGACTGAACAGTTCGAACTTGTATTCGCCGTTCTCGTCCAGCGTCAGCCGGAACACGGGACGGTCGGTCCCGCTGTCGTAGGATATGTCACCCGACCCGCTTGCGCTGACGAAGGCGGTGATGATCCCGTCGCCGATGTCAAAACTCAGTTCTTCGCCCGCAGACTTCAGTCCGAGACCGGACAGTCCGTTGCGGATCGCGCTGACGGGCTCCTGGAAGCCGAAGACCGGATCTTCATCGGCCCCCGTGGAAACCAGGTGCGAAAGCGACCCGGTTATGTAGGCAGGACCAAAGGGATCGCTCGGCGTGCCAGTCAGCGATCCGTCAATCTCGTCGCCATCATTCGGGCTGGTGCCCGTGGGCCCGCCATAGAACGTGCCATTGATATCGTCTTCGTCGATGATTCGCGATTCGGTTGCGCCTTCAACGATCGCCGGCACATCGTCGGTGACATTGACCTTGACGAGGCCGTCCAGCGAGACGCTGTCGCCGTCATGGTCGGTCGCCTGCAGCACCGCACCGAAGTCGATCGTCAGCGTGTTCTCGCCGTTGCCCGCCTCGTGGTCGATCTGGTCGTACAGCTTGAACGTGTAGGTGCCGTCATCGTTCAGTTCGAACTCGAACACCATCCGGTCGCCGTCCACCTCGTCATAAGTCTGGCCCGGAACGGCTGCGGTTGCGTTGTAGAAGCCGATGATACGGCCGTCCTCGCGAAGGTCGTAGCCGATCTGGTCGCCATGCGACGTCAGCTCAAGGCCTTCCAGGTAGGCCCGCATCTCGGCGGTATCGACGAAGCCGAAGGTCAGTTCCTCGTCGGCGCCCGATGCGACCAGGCTCGCCAGCGTGCCCGTCGAGGTCGCATTGGCCGGTCCGCCCACCTCGGAGCCTTCCGGCCCCGTGAACGAGCCGTCGCCATCGCCGTCCTCGATCTCGGTGCCGAGCGAAGCCGAAGTGTCGATATCGTCCTCGTCCACCGTGATCTCGAGCGCCTCGGCGCCTTCAACGATCACCGGCACGTCGTCGGTGACATTGACCTTGACGAGGCCGTCCAGCGAGACGCTGTCGCCGTCATGGTCGGTCGCCTGCAGCACCGCACCGAAGTCGATCGTCAGCGTGTTCTCGCCGTTGCCCGCCTCGTGGTCGATCTGGTCGTACAGCTTGAACGTGTAGGTGCCGTCATCGTTCAGTTCGAACTCGAACACCATCCGGTCGCCGTCCACCTCGTCATAAGTCTGGCCCGGAACGGCTGCGGTTGCGTTGTAGAAGCCGATGATACGGCCGTCCTCGCGAAGGTCGTAGCCGATCTGGTCGCCATGCGACGTCAGCTCAAGGCCTTCCAGGTAGGCCCGCATCTCGGCGGTATCGACGAAGCCGAAGGTCAGTTCCTCGTCGGCGCCCGATGCGACCAGGCTCGCCAGCGTGCCCGTCGAGGTCGCATTGGCCGGTCCGCCCACCTCGGAGCCTTCCGGCCCCGTGAACGAGCCGTCGCCATCGCCGTCCTCGATCTCGGTGCCGAGCGAAGCCGAAGTGTCGATATCGTCCTCGTCCACCGTGATCTCGAGCGCCTCGGCGCCTTCAACGATCACCGGCACGTCGTCGGTGACATTGACCTTGACGAGGCCGTCCAGCGAGACGCTGTCGCCGTCATGGTCGGTCGCCTGCAGCACCGCACCGAAGTCGATCGTCAGCGTGTTCTCGCCGTTGCCCGCCTCGTGGTCGATCTGGTCGTACAGCTTGAACGTGTAGGTGCCGTCATCGTTCAGTTCGAACTCGAACACCATCCGGTCGCCGTCCACCTCGTCATAAGTCTGGCCCGGAACGGCTGCGGTTGCGTTGTAGAAGCCGATGATACGGCCGTCCTCGCGAAGGTCGTAGCCGATCTGGTCGCCATGCGACGTCAGCTCAAGGCCTTCCAGGTAGGCCCGCATCTCGGCGGTATCGACGAAGCCGAAGGTCAGTTCCTCGTCGGCGCCCGATGCGACCAGGCTCGCCAGCGTGCCCGTCGAGGTCGCATTGGCCGGTCCGCCCACCTCGGAGCCTTCCGGCCCCGTGAACGAGCCGTCGCCATCGCCGTCCTCGATCTCGGTGCCGAGCGAAGCCGAAGTGTCGATATCGTCCTCGTCCACCGTGATCTCGAGCGCCTCGGCGCCTTCAACGATCACCGGCACGTCGTCGGTGACATTGACCTTGACGAGGCCGTCCAGCGAGACGCTGTCGCCGTCATGGTCGGTCGCCGTAACGATGGCGCCGAAATTGATCGAGGTCAGGTCGCCATCGACATGATCGTGAAGGTCGAAATTTTCGCCCTGCGCATCGTCATGGTCGAGTTGGTCGAACAGTTGGAAGTCGAAATCGCCATTTTCCTCGATACGCAGCTCGAACACGATACGGTCATTCGGACCGAAAGGCGAAAGACCACCCGCGTTAACAAAGCCGTAAAGCGTATCGCCCACCACGCGGAAGCTCAGATGCTCGCCCTGCGAACGCAGCCCAAGCTGGTTCAGATAGGTCCTGGCATTGTTCGCGAAACCGAATGACAGCCCCTCGTCGGCACCGCTGCTCACCAATGAAGCCAGCGAACCGAACACATGCGCAGCGCCTTCATTGTTGTTGTCGGGCGAGTCGGTATAGGAGCCGTCGGCCGTGCCGTCATTGGGGCTGGTGCCCGTCGACAGGTTCGTGTCGATATCATCTTCGTCGACCGTCAGGTGGATCGGCTTCGTGTCGGCCAGTTCCGGGACATCGTCTCGAACCCTGATCGTGAACGAGTTGCCAAGCAGCACGGTGTCCCCGTCATGATCGGTTGCCGTGACAAGATAGCCCAGCGGAAGGTTGCTGACGTCGATGAACGGGACACCATCCTGAAGGTCGTAATTCTCGTCCGAAAGCGGATCCCTACCCCGGGAATCGTCGCCGGGGGCATCGTGATCGAGCTGGTCGAACAGGTTGAAGTCGAAGTCGCCGTTCTCGGAGATCTCCAGCGTGAAGACCGGGCGGTCCTGGCCTTCATTGTAGACTTGGCCGATTTCGCCATTTGCATTGGCAAAGGCGTACAGCGTGTTGTCGATCAGGTCATAGCTGAGATCGACACCTTTTGACGACAGGCCGAGCGCCTGCATGAACTGGCGGATTGCCTGTTCCGGAAGAAGTCCGAATGTGAGACTCTCGTCGGCGCCGGATTCGACGGCGCCCGCAAGCGAGCCGGACACGTGCGCCGGGCCGGGCTGGTTGTTGGATGGCGAACCGGTAAACGAGCCGTCGCCATTGCCATCCTGCGGATGGTTGCCGGTCGACAGGCCCGTCTGGATATCGTCTTCATCCGCGGTAAAGCGCAGCCGCTCGCCGGACAGTTCCGGAACGTCGTCGCGCACCTTGATGACGAATGCGCCATCAGGCGCGGAAATGGTGTCGCCATCAAAATCGGAAACACGCAGCATCGACGAAAAGTCGAGCGAAATCAGGTCCTGGATCGGGAAACCGGTCTCGCCCACACCGGGATTGGAATGGTCGAGCTGGTCGTAGAGACGGAACTCGAAGCTGCCGTCGGAATCCAGGTCAAGCTTGAATACGAGCCGGCCGGACACGCCCTCTTCGATCACGGCAACATTCGCGTAGAAATCGTCCTGGCCGCCATCGGCGCCGTCAGGAACATAACCGAACAGCGTGAATGACCCGTCCGGATTCTCCACCAGCTTGTAGTCGAGCAGGTTTTCCTTCTCCGGCGTCGAGCCGTCGTCCTTGGACGTCAGTCCGAGCGCCCGAAGCGCATCGAGGCCCTCTTCCGACATCGAGTACCGGGCACCACCGCCCGAAACGATCGCGCTGATCGACGTGGCTTGGATCTCGTAGGGATAGTCGTCGTAGCCCTCCCCTTTCTGCTCCCGGCCCGGGAATTCGTCGGAGCCGACGCTGAACAGGTCTGCCAGGCTGCCGAAGATGTATGCGGGGCCGTGATCGAAATCGTCCGGATCCTCGGTATAGGAGCCGTCCCGGTGCGCGCCGTCCTGCGGGCTGGTGCCCAGAGAACCTTCCACGTGGAAGTGATAGCCATCACCGTAGAAGTCGGTCTCGTCGTCATCGAGGGTCTGAATGTCATCCTCGTCGACGTAATAGGTTGCCCCCTCTCCGAGAAAGACCGGGATGTCGTCCTGCACGCCGATATTCAGCGTGTCCTGGTCATTGAGGCCGACGCCGTTGGTCGCCTTGATGCCGAAGCCCATCGCAAGGATGTCCTCGAAGGCAAGTTCTGTCCCCGGCGTGGACGGATCATCGGTTTCGGGATGGTCGAGCTGGTCATTGAGCGTGAAGACGTATGAACCGCCCGTCTCGGTCGCGATCAGGTCGAGCGTGAACACCACCCGGCCGCCGGCCATGGCGGTCAGGGTTTCACCGCGCGAGGCGTTGTCGACGATCGTGAAGGTGACCGGTTCCCCCATCGAGGTCAGCCCGGTCGGCAGTTCGGACCTGACGAAGGCGAGCGCATCGACACCCGCCGGACCGCCCGTGCCCCAGTTGCTGACGAGCGTGCCGCTGTGGCTATGCGCACCGCTGGACCCGTCCTCGTTGTTGCCGTCGCTGAGATGGCCGCTTTCGCGCAGCAGGTCGTCCTCCTCGACGAAACCGTCGCCGAAGGCGAGTATGGGCTTCACGTCGGGGCCGAGAAACTCGTTCTCGTATTCCGGGAACTGCAGCGCGGTCGGCGGCAGCAGGTCGAGGATCGGATCGGCATCGCCGATGCCCGGAACCGGGGAACTGAAATTGGCGCCGGAGCTGTCGACGTTGCCGCCGGTCGCGACCAATGTGCCGTTCGGTCCCGCCGCCACGTTGATGTCGTTCGCCTCGAGCGCGGCAATGAGGGCTTCCTGCGGGATCAGGGCGCTGTCGACAAAGAAGGTCGGCACGTTGAGCGCCGCGTTCGGTATGACGATCTCCGAACCGTCCGGCTGTATCAGCACGAGGTCGGCACCGCGCAGCTCGACATTCTCAAGCGAGACGCCGGCGGGAAGCCGGACCTGGTTATCCGCGTCGGGAAGGATCTCGGCCGGGAACTGCCGTGCGACCTGTTCCCCGCCGCCCGTGCCCTCGCCGGCATCGACCGGCTGGATGTCCTCGCCCGGCGCGTCCTCGGCGACCCGGTCGGTCGTCGTGTCCTGCGCGATCAGGATTTCGTCGTCGCGAATGTCGTTTGAACCCGCATTGTCCGTGCCAATGCCTTCGATGGCGCCCATGCCAGGACGAATATCTTCCGCAGCCATTTTCTAGCCCTCCGCTGTTGCCGCAGAAGAGCCGGAACCCGTGACGGATTGCAATATTTTGTTAAGCTTGAAGCATACGTAGATATGCGAATGCGGCAATTATTTCCGATTGGTTAATTGTGACGCATATTATATTATGCAATTCTTGCCGAAATGCACCAGTTTCGCGGTCGATAAAATTGAACGCTCCGGCTTATGCCGGAATTTACCGCGTCTCTTCAGCCGATGGAAACGGCCCTTCGCTAGCCTTCCCTGAAAACAGGGATGGCAAAAATGCCGGGCAAGAACAGATTCAGGGGCGCGACCGTCGCGCTCGCCGCGCTTGGCGTGGCCGCATTCGCGGCACCGTCGGCGGCGGCCACGGCTTCGGCCGCGAAGATGCCGGGCGACGGCGGCGACACCGCCGTTCTCGCACGCCGCGCCGCCTTTCTGACGACGGCCTTTCCGCTGGCGCGGGCAGCGAGCCTTCCGGGCATCGTCCCGGCGGCGCGCCGGGGCATAGAGCGCCTCTCGGCGCATCTCGGCTCGGCCCTGGGCAATCCGCGCATCGACGCGACGGCGACCGGCTCGGTGGCCTCCAGCTTCTTCGCCACCGTGGCGATCCCCTTCTCGCCGATCGGCCCGGGCGACGACTGGAAGCGCGTTCGCTCCGCCGGCCCCGTATCCGCGTCCACGCAATGCCGCACCCTCGCCTGCGAGACCAGGCTGGAGACGGCAAGGGCGACCATTGCCGAAAAGTCCGGGGCCGGCTTCCTTGCCCGGCTTGGCGCGGTCAACGCGCTGGTCAACCGCTCGATCACCTACGCGCCCGACAGCAGGGTGTACGGCACGCTCGATCACTGGGCGTCCGGCGCCGAGACCATGCGCGTCGGCGCCGGCGACTGCGAGGACTTCGCGATACTGAAGATGTCGCTGCTTCGCGAGATGGGCGTGCCGTCGCGGTCGATGTCCCTCGTCGTCCTCCGCGACACCGCGCGCGATCTCTACCATGCCGTGCTCGCGGTCAGCACGAACAGGGGGCACTACATTCTCGACAACGTCCGCGACGAGGTCTATCGCGACGTCGCCGTGTCCCACTACATGCCGCTCTATTCCTTTTCGGACGACCGGTCATGGATTCACGGCAAGCCGTCCGGCGAGCACGTCGCCTCGGCGCCTGCCGGCATAACCCTCGGCTCGATCGCGCCCGGCGAAAGCGGTACGGCGACGGGCGAGCTGACCGGCCTTTGGACCGGCACGGACGGGGATGCCCTGCCGACCGACGCGCTCTGAGGGGAACCGCCGTCCGGCGGTCAGGTGATCACGTAACCGATGATCATGTCCTCGCTCCAGCTCGGGGCGAGAACGGCATTGAGGCGGCCGCGCACGCGACGATCGTTGATGCCGATGGCGAAACCCATCGTCACGAAGGCCCGCTTCGCATCGCGCAGTTCGTTCAGCAAGTCGTCCATGTTCATGTCGATCTGCAGCCGCAGCCGCCGCTCCACCTGCTCGACTTCCTCGCTCGGCATCGTCATGCGGATGTAGCGCAGGAATGCGGGATTGTGGAACCGGAGCTGCCGGGTTGCCGAAAGCACGAAGGCGGGTGACGGGCATGCATTGACGAGGCTGTTCACGGCGGTCGGCGACATGCGTTCGCGCAAGCCGCGCAGCCTGCCATCGAGCCAGCGGGCGACGAACACCCTCACCGCCGACGTCAGGTTTCCCGCGTTCCGGGTGTTCTCCTCGAGAGCGCCGATGATGTCGCCGAGCGACACCTTCTCCTCGTGCGCGATCGCCTCGAGCATGGACCAGTAGTCGCGTTCGAGTCTCAGCCCGTGTCGCTTGCCCGAGGCGGAAACCGCGCGGAAGAACGGCTCGCCATTGATCGTCTCGACTAGTCCCTCGATGTCCTCGATACCATATGTCCGGGGCGAAATGCTCATCGCTCAGCGCTCCGTGAAGGCTTCCTGCCGTGCCTTGTTGATCGGCTTGAGGAGATAGTGGAGAATCGTCTTGCGGCCGGTGATGATATCGACGGTGCAGATCATGCCCGGCGTGATGTTGAAGACGTTCTCGTCCTTGCGCAATTGCGCGCTGTCCGTCTTGATCCTCACCTCGAAATAGGGTTCGCCGGTCTTCTGGTCGACGATCGAGTCCGGGCTGACATTCACCACCTCCCCCTCGAGGCCGCCATAAATCGAGAAGTCGAACGCGGTGATCTTGACCAGCGCCGGTTGTCCGGGGACCACGAATGCGACGTCGCGCGGCGAGATGCGCGCCTCGACCAGGAGTTCTTCCGATGTCGGCACGACTTCGGCGATCACCGCTCCGGGCTGCACGAACGAGCCGATGGTGTTGATCTCCATGGTGTTGATGACCCCGTCGACCGGGGAGCGGATATCGGTCCGGCTGACGCGGGTCATCTCGCCGCGCGCCGATTCCTCGAGAACCGACAGTTCCGCCAGGACATCTGTTTTCTGCGTCAGCGCTTCCTGGCGGAATTGCAGTTCGAGTTCCTTGAGCTGGAGCTCGGCCTCCGAAATCGCCCCCTGCAGCCGCGGAATCATCTCGTTGAGCGCGGCGATTTCGCCTTCCACCTCGTTGATCGCGCGCTGGGCGCGGATCAGCTCGGTTTCGGCAACGAGGCGCCTCTTGGCCATTGGCTCGATCAGTGCCAGTTCCCGCTTGCTGATTTCCAGGCTCCCGAGCAGGCGCTGCAAGTTGGCATTGGCCTCGTCGAGTTCCTTGCGGCGTTGCAGCAGCCGCTGCTGCAGCACGCCTTCCGTGTTGCGGAAGCCGGCGCGCCGGGCGGCCAGCAATCGTTCCTCGTTCTCGCAAATGCTGGGCGCCGTCTCGGCGACGTCCGCCGGACAGGCATATCCGTCATCCCAGTTGCCCGCTTCCTCGACTTCCAGCCGCGCGACACGGGCTTTCAGCGCCCGCGCCCGCGCTTCCACCTCGCCAAGATCGGAGGCGGTCGTCGTGTCGTCGAGGCGGATGATGAGCTGTCCCTCCTTGACCACCTGGCCGATCTGGACGGCGATCTCCTTGACCACCCCTGCTTCCGTCGCCTGGATGGTCTGCGTGCGCGAGGCGGGAATGACCCGTCCCTCGCCACGCGCAATCTCGTCGATCTCGGTCTGCGATGCCCAGACCGCAAAGCTCGCGATCATGGCAACGACGATAAGCACGATCGCGCGTGCCGAGCCGGATGGACGTTCACCGATCATGGCTTGCCCGCCCCCGCATTTCCGCCGCTTCCCTGCGTCGGCTTCTCGCGTGCCGCATTGGCGCGCGCGGCAAGCGCGGCCAGGACCTTTTCCTTCGGCCCGTCGGCAATGACGGTGCCGCGGTCGAGCACGATCAGACGGTCCACGAGCTCCAGGAGGCTGTAGCGATGCGTCGATATGATGAGAGTGACGTTCGGTCCGAACGAGCGCGCCAGGCTGCCGATCAGTTGCTTTTCGGTTGCCATGTCCATGGCCCCAGACGGTTCGTCGAGGAATACGATCTTCGGCTTGCGAAGCAGCAGCCGGGTGATGGCGACCGCCTGCTTTTGGCCCCCGGAAAGGTTGCTGCCGCGTTCGCCGACGGCAAGATCGTAGCCGCGCGGATGCTGGGCGGCGAATTCGTCGACGCCGGTCTTGCGGGCCGCCTCGACGATCTCCTCGTCCGTCGCATCGGCACGCGCCAGCTGGAGGTTTTCCTTCAGCGTGCCCGAGAACAGGTCCACCGACTGTCCGGCATAGGCGACAGCGGAGCGAATCTCGGCCTGATGGTACTGGCGTATGTCGACGCCGTTGACGAGCACCCGGCCTTCCTGTGCCTCGTAGAGGTTGCACAGCAGCCGGCCCATCGTCGTCTTGCCCGACCCGATCTTGCCTATGATGCCCACGCGCTCGCCGCTCTTTACCGAAAAGCTGACATTGCGCAGGACATCCGCATCGCTGCCGGGATAGCGGAATGTCACGTTGTCGAAGGCGAAACTTCCGTCGACGACCGGACGGTTCACGAAGCCGACCGTGCTTGGACGGTCCTCCTCCTGGTTCATTATGCCGTCGAGGATGCGCAGCGACAGGAGTGCCTGCCGAAGCCGGGCCAGGGTCATCGCGATTTGCGACAACGGCGACACCGTGCGGCCGGACAGCATCACGGCCGCGATGATCGCGCCGGTCGACATGTTGCCCTTGGAGAATTCGAAAGCGCCCGCGATGACGATGAAGATCGACACCGATTGCTGGACGAACTGCGTGAAGTTCGCCGCCCCGGAGGAAAGCTGCTTGATTTCCTCCGACGTCTGCGACGAGTTCTTCGTCAACTCGATCCAGCGCCGGATCAGCGGCACCTCGGCGCGCAGCGACTTGACCGTTTCCATGGTCGAGATGGTCTCGACGAGGAGGGACTGGCGCTGCGCAGACTCGTTGGCGGCCCGCGCGACGCGACGGCCGATACGGTACTGGGCCACGAAGCCGGTCGCGATCGCGATGGCGAAAGCGCAAAGGGGAATAAGAAACAGCCACCCTGCGATCAGGTAAATGACGCCGAGAAAGACGAACACGAACAGCGCATCGATCAGCGTCGCGATCGTGTTCGAGGTGAAGAACTCGCGCACGAACTCGAACTGGCTGACCCGACTGGCATATTCGCCCGTCGAACTGGGTGCTGCCGCCATGCTGGTATGAAGCACCTTGTCGAACAGCGAATAGGATATCTTGAGATCCATCGCGCGCCCGGTCCGGTCGATGATCGCCGACCGCGCGGTTTTCAGCAGCAGGTCGAAGAGCAGCGCCAACGCCACGCCGACGGCCAGGGCCAGCAGGCTCGAAGTGGCCTTGTTCGGCAATACCCGGTCATAGACATTCATGATGAAGATCGGCGAGGCCAGGCCCAGCACGTTGATGACCAGGGCCGCGAGCGCGATATAGAGATAGCCGCGCCAGAAATGGCGCATCGGTCCGAAAAGCCAGTGCCCCCGTTCGATATCCTGCGAGCCGCCCAGTTCCCGGCGTTCGGCGGTGTTGAGATAGACGACGGAGAACATGTAGACCCTGCGCAGGCCGCGTTTCGTCAGCCACTGGATCGCGGCACGCATTGCCTTCCGGTCCGTCGGGTCTATGCGTCCCTGCGGCCAGTTCTCTCCATCCAGGAACAGGAATCCGCCATCGGAGAATTCCGCGATTGCGGGAAATTGCAGCTTGCCTGCGGCGACGGCGCCCGGCGCCATTTCCTCCACGCGCAGTCCGATGCGTTCCGCAACCCGCTCGACGTCCTCCGGGCCGATGTCGCGGTCCGGAAGCGGGATGCCCGAGAAGAGGACGGTCGGGGATGACGGACGGCCGAAAAAGCGCGCGAGCGATATGAAGCAGGCGTCAAAGGACTCGGCCACGATCGAGCCGCCGCCTGCTTCGGCATCTGGACGGGTTCCGGGATTGCGATCGCCGAGACTTGTCACCGCTCGCTATTTACGCACCGGAGCCAGCAGGTCCATCGGCAGTTCGTTGACCTGGCGGGACGGCATCCGCGCATAGGTTTCCGTCGCCGCGGTCGGCGGTACGTCGAACTCGGTCCGCGCATAGGCATCCGCCTGCTTCGGCGGCGTCACCCCCAGCGTGGAAAGGAGCTGGCCCGTGGCTGCCAGGAGCCGGTATTCGGCAAACAGCGACGCATACTCGGCGGTAGCCGCCAGTACGCCCACGTTGAAGCGGGTATTCTGCGCGTCCAGCACGTCGAGAAGCGAACGCTGGCCGACGCGGAATTGTTCGCGGTAGGAACTGACCAGCCGGGCATTCTCCTGGGCCTGCTGCCTGAGGGTCGAAGCCAGGCTGGCCTGGCGGACGCGACGCTCCCAGGAAGAACGCACGGCCTCCTCGATCTCGCGATGGATCTGGTGAAGCACGAGACGCTGCTCGCTGGCCCGGCGGATCTGCTCCTGCTCGTTGGCCTTGTCTATGCCGCCCCGGTAGAGATTCCAGCGGGCGACGACGCGGGCCTGCAGATCGCTGGTGTAGCCGTCGGAGCCGTCGATGTCGTCGCCGTAGCGAGCCCGGCCCTCGAGCGAGATTTCCGGGAGAAAGTCGGCGCGTGCCGCGTCGACAAGAGCGTCGGCCGCATCGATATCGGCGCTGGCCATGTGAACGCGCGGGTTGTTTTTCCTCGCAAGGCCGATCGCCTGGTCAAGCGAGCTTGGCAGGCGTGGTGCCACGGATGGCGGTTTGCTTGCGCTGTCGAGCGGCTTGCCGACAAGGGTCAGGAACCGGATCTTGGCCGAAGCGAGTTCCTCTTCGGCTTCCTTCAGTCGGGCTTCCGCGGCCAGAACGCGCTCGCGCACCTGCTGCCGGTCGGCCTCGGTGAGCGTACCGCCTGCAACGCCGGATGCGATGCTGGACTGTATCGAGCGATGGAACTGGAGGTTCTGCCGCGTCTCCTCGACGATGCGCGCCTGCACGAGATACTCGAGATATTCGCGCACGACCTGGAGGCCGATATATTCGCTGCGCTCCATGATCCGGAACGATGCACTATCGACCCGCGATGCCTGGCGATCCAGCTCGGCCCGTCGCCCGCCGCCATTGAAGAGCGTCTGGGTTGCGACCGCCGATACCTCCGTCGGATAGAGCGAGTCGTCCGCGATACCGCCGAGGCGGCGACCGGGGCTGTCGAGACGACGCACGCCGACCGAACCTTCAAGGTCTATGCTGGGCAGGAACAGGCCGCGCGCCTGGCGCAACTCGAACTCGATCGCCTCGCGATTCTCGATGGCCTGCCCGATCTCGGGATTGGATTCGACGGCGACCGTAACCGCCTCGTTGAGGGAGATCGCATGTGCGGGCTGTGCAATTGCAACGCCCAGCATGAGTGCGGCTATCCTCCCTGCAATACCTTTTCGCTTCATGCCTGCGTTTGTCCCGTACACCACAAACCCCACTCCTCACGATTATGTCGGCATGACCTAACCTTTTATGCCTAGATTTTGCAATCGGCTTGTCCGCATTTCCAGCACGCGAACAGTATATGGTTATCGAATGTGTTGTATTTTTGTGACTTATTCGGAATCGAGAATATATGTTATTGGAAAAATTTCAATTGTTGAATTTTGAAGCCGAAAGGATTCCTCTACGTAAAAAGGCATATATTTCAGCCGCTTGAAAGCCACCCTTGCGTAAATGACGTAGGGTTTTTCGACCGGAAGGACTTGGCAGGAGCACCTGTCGCAAGCTCGGCAGGCCCGCCTCTCCGATGACCAACATGCCGCCCCCCGATTCCGCTTGAGCGCGCATCTGCCTCCGCCCCGCGACCACGCACCATTTCCCGAAAAGTCGTGGCCGATAGGCCGGCACGACCGGCGGGTGTCGCGCGCGAACCTGGAAACGCCACGGGAGCATGCCCACATGAATTGGCCGCCTCGCGGCGGCCAGGGGAGAGCAAAATCAGAACGCCTTGCCGGGCTTGACGCCGAATTTCCTGAAGATCATCGCCGCGGGGCAGAAGCCGGTGAACGCCGACTGCAACAGGTTCGCCCCGATGAACGCGGTAAACCACAGGAAATATTGCGAGACATAGACCGTGAGTACCACGGAAAGCAGCGTCATGATGCCTGCAAAGGCGAGAACCATTCTGTCGAGAGACATTTCCATTTCCCGTTCCTCGTTTTCGCGCCGTCCGCCACTTCCTGCCGCGGCCGGCTATCGGTTTGATTGATCAGGACGACCTAGTCGTCGAACCGGACTTCCTTCAGCTTGTCGATGCCGAGCGCCTGCATGGCGAGCTTCTCGTATGCGGGTTCCGACTTGCCGGACCTGATCTTGTGCAGGAAGTACTTTTCGAATCCGACTTTCGCGAGGTGCACCCACTTGCCGGAGGATGACCAGTTCACGTTACGTGGCGGCATTTGCGGCTTTGCGACGAAAGCGATGCCGGAGTCGCCGAAATCGGCCAGGCACACCGCGTTCCACGTGCCCTGGGCGTCCGCCTTCTCCCCGCGCACGAGCTTGCCGATATTGTGTGCCGTGGCAGTCACCATGGATTCGATCATGAACCCTGTCTTGGGCACGCCGACCGGGACCGGTGTCGGGCCGATCGGTGGAATCGCGACGCAGACGCCGACCGAGAATATCTCGGGATATTTCGGGTTCTGCTGGTGCTCGTCCACGATGACGAAGCCGCGCGGATTGGTCAGTCCCTCGATGTCGCGAACCGCCTCCACGCCGCGGAAGGCCGGCAGCATCATCGAGAATTCGAACGGCAGCTCGTGCTGCTTGCGCACCGAGCCGTCCTCGGCGATTTCCGAGACGTGCATCCTGCCGCTCTCGACCTTGTCCACCTTGGCATTGGTGATCCACTTGATGTGGTGTTCGCGCATCTCGCTTTCGAGCAGGCCCTTGGTGTCGCCGACCCCGTCGAGGCCGAGATGGCCGATATAGGGTTCCGGCGTGACGAAGGTCATCGGCACCTTGTCGCGGATCTTGGCGTCGCGCAGCGCCTTGTCGAGGATGAACGCGAACTCGTATGCCGGCCCGAAGCAGGACGCCCCCTGGACGGCGCCGATGATCACCGGTCCCGGGTTGGCCTTCAGCCTGTCGAACGCCTCCTTCGTCTGGACCGCGTGATCGGCGAGGCAGACCGATTGGGTGTGGCCGTCCGGTCCCAGCCCCTCGATCTCGTCGAAGGCGAGGTCGGGGCCGGTCGCGATGACCAGGTAGTCGTAGTCGACGAACGTTCCGTCGTTGAGCTCGATGCGCTTGTCGTCGGGATGCACCCTCCTGGCGCCCTGCGGGTGAAGTTCGATGCCGCGGCGTGCCATTATTTCGGTCAAATCGACCTCGATTGCATCCCTCTCCCGCCACCCCACCGCAACCCACGGGTTGGAAGGGACAAATGAATAGTGCGACCCCTTGGAGATAACCGAAACCTTGTGATCACGCGAAAGCTGTTCGCGGACCTCGTATGCCATGATAGTGCCGCCCAATCCGGCACCAAGCACGATGACATGCGCCATGATGTGCCTCCAATTTCCCATTATATATTCTTTGTATCGAATATATGGTACAGCTTATATAGAAGATCATTGATTAATATCAATTTCCCGCAATGCAAAAAAAATGCCCGGGGCCTGAGGCACCGGGCATTTGAGAAACAAGGCGGAGATATCAGCGGAAGGAACGTTCGATCCGATCGAGCGTTTCCATCGCCGGCAGCACTTGGCCGACGCTCGAATTCGGCTCGCGACCATCCTTGATCGCCGATACGAATTCGCGGTCGATCAACTCGATGCCGTTGTTCGACACGGCGACCCCGGAAAGATCGACCGGTTTTTCGTATCCATCAAACAGGTCGTCATAGCGGGCGATATAGGTGCCGTTGTCACAGATATAGCGGAAAAAGGTTCCGAATGGTCCGTCATTGTTGAAGGACAGGGAAAGCGTGCAAATCGCCCCCGACGGAACCTTCATGCCGATGGACATGTCCATCGCGATGCCAAGCTCGGGATGGATCGGCCCCTGCAGGCCGAAAACTTCGGAGCAGTTCTCGCCGGTCTGGTACTGGAACAGGTCCACGGTATGGCAGGCATGATGCCAGAGCAGATGATCGGTCCAGCTGCGCGGCTCGCCCTTGGCGTTCATGTTGGAACGCCGGAAGAAATAGGTCTGGACATCCATCTGCTGGACCTTCAACTCGCCAGCCTTGATCTTGTTATGGATCCACTGGTGCGAAGGGTTGAAGCGGCGTACCTGCCCCGCCATGGCGACAAGCCCGGTTTCCTTTTGCTTCGCGACGACGCGCTGGCTGTCCGCCAGGCTGTCGGCCATCGGTATCTCGACCAGCACGTGCTTGCCGGCTTCCATGCAGGCCACGGCCTGGTCGGCATGCAGCTGCGTCGGCGTGGCCAGAATGACCGCATCGACATCGTCCCGCGCGAGGCACTCCGCAAGATCCGTGGCCGCATGACCGATCCCTCTCTCCGCGGCAAGAGCGTCGATCTTCTCGCGGGTCGGCCCCATCACCGAGGTGACCTCGACTCCCTCGATATTGGCCAGGGCATCCAGGTGTTTCAATCCGAAGGCGCCATAGGCGCCTGCAACGCAAATCCTCATGCGAGACCTCCAACCGTTCTGTGCTTGATGCGCGCATGCACGCGCGACCTGTCCCGAAGGGAAAGGTTTGGGCGCTGCTTACCACCGGCGGGAAGCATTTGCCTATTCAATCGCATCGGTCGCTATTGAATTATTCGATAGCGCCGAAGGATCACCATAGGCCATGCCGCTGACAGTCCTAATGTATGAGAGAAATTGCCGCTGTGTGCGTGTCGGTCGCCAGTCGCGACGGTAGGTCAACCCGATCGTCCGTGCGCTGTCGGCCAGTTCTATGGGCAGAGGCACAAGCACCCCCTGCTCATATTCATGGCGGATTTGGTTCAGCGAGATAATGGTGATGTAGTTGCCGGTAGTCAGCAATCCCCGCAGGAGAACCAGCGACGACGACACCACTCGTACCGGCGTTCGGGGCAGCTGTCCGATACGCAGCGTGTCGTAGAGATAGCTGCCCGCCGGCGTCGATTTCGGTGGCGCGACCCAAGGATATTCCAGCATGTCCTCGAGGGTAACGGACGATTTTCTCGCCAGTGGATGTTGCGGCCCGGCGACGATCGCCAGCGGATCGTCGAACAGAGGTTCCTGTATGATGTCGTCCACCGGGGCCGGATGGCGCAGCGCACCAACCAGGAAATCCAGATCGCCCTGACGCACCCCATGAAGAAGCTCGTCATAGCGGCCATCCACTGCCCTGATCTGTACCCGTTCTGAATTGCGCACCATGAGGTCTATCGCGGTCGGAAGCAGATGAGTGCGCGCAAGAGGCAGCGCGCCAACCACAATGTGGGTCGAATCCTGTCCGAGGTAATCATCGATCTCGTCAAAGCCCTGTTGCAATTCAGCGAGAGCGAGCTTGGTGCGCTGCGCAAGCACGTGCGCGGCCGGCGTGAGCGAGATACCCTCATGTGCACTCTCGAAAAGCTTCAGGCCGGAGAGCCTTTCGAGATTGCGGGCCGCGCGGTGTATGGAAGGCTGCGATATCCCGATGTTGCGCGCCGCCATGGAGAAATTCTTGGCCTCAGACACCGCGACCAGGGCGCGCAACTGGGCTGCCGTCAGAAGCCGGTCGAAATCAACGAAGCCGCGCCCCTTCTCGCGCGCGCCAAGACGGGCCGCCTCGCGGGTGCCCGTCATGAGATGGTCGAGCGCACTCTCCACGCGCCGCAGGAATACCGCGCCGATCTCGGTCACATACATCCCGTCGCGACGGCGTTCGAACAACGGAACTTTCAGTTCCTTTTCCAGCTTTGCCACGGCCTGAGTGACTGCCGGCTGCGACAGATGCGCCCGCTCCGCCGCAACGCTGACGCTGCGGCAGAGGGCAACTTCCCGGAATACCCGGAGGTGACGGAAGTTGGGCGGTGTAAGCCTCATGACGTGGCGGATACCTCCATATAACGCACCGCTATAGCAATATTTTATATTAAGCGAACTGATTGAAATGGGAATATCTGGAGGATTGGCGCAATTTGCCGGGCAGCCAGACTGGACGATGCCAAGGCAATATGCGGTACATCAATGCACCGCAACGAAAAGGAAAGATACGGGTTCCATGGACGCAGACTACCTTCCGTTTCATCCCAATCCGTCAAAGCCGACATTCGTGCCGCCAGCGGGCGCCGTCGATGCCCATTGCCACGTCTTCGGCCCGGCAGACACGTTTCCCTATGCACCGCAGCGCAAGTACACACCATGCGATGCCCCCAAGGAAAAGCTGTTCGAATTGCGCGATTTTCTCGGCTTCGAACGCAATGTCATCGTCCAGGCGACCTGCCATGGCAACGACAACCGCGCGCTGATCGACGCCCTCCGGGCGGCCGGCGACAAGGCCCGTGGTGTCGCATCCGTCGCTCCCGATATCGGGATGGACGAGCTCAGGACCATGAATGACGCCGGCGTGCGCGGCGTGCGCTTCAACTTCGTGAAACGCCTCGTGGACGCGACGCCGAAGGAGGTCTTCCTGTCGATTGCGGAAAAGATCGAGCAGCTCGGCTGGCATATCGTCGTCTACTTCGAGGCGCAGGATCTGGAAGAACTCATTCCGTTCCTGAAGCAGTTGCCGACGACCATCGTTGTCGACCACATGGGCCGTCCGGATGTCACCAAGGGTGCTGATCACCCGGATTTCCAGCGCTTCATCGCATTGCTGGAGAACAACGAGAACATGTGGGTCAAGGCAACATGCCCCGAGCGCCTGACGGTCCAGGGACCGGATTATTCCGATGTGGTGCCTTTCGGGCGCAAGCTCGTCGAGAAGTTCCCAGACCGCGTCATCTGGGGTACCGACTGGCCACACCCGAACATGAAGTCGCACATGCCGGACGACGGCAAGCTGGTGGACTTCATTCCGCGCATCGCACCGACGCCGGATCAACAGAAGGCGCTACTCGTTGACAACCCGATGCGCCTTTACTGGAGCTAGGTATACAGACGTCGCCCGGTTCTCGCCGACAGCAACATAATTCCTTTGACGGCCTGGATGTTTACAGCATCCGGGCCGCTTCAGTCTGAAGGCGGTTTTCCCGGAAGTATGGAAGGCAATTGACGGAAACAAATATAAGTTTTGTGCGCGCACCATTCAATCTCATGCGCGTGCACCGCATGTTTGATTCAGGTCAACCCCGCCCATTTTCGCGTCCGTGTATTCATCGAGAAGACACAGGAGGAAAATGGCATGGACCAACCAGGTTTTGACTACCACATAGACATCCCGGGAACGACGATCTTCGACGGCAAGCAGGCCATGAAAGGCTATGCGCTGAACAAGATGTGCTACTCGTTCAACCAGGCCGAAAACCGGGAGGCGTTCAAGGCCGACGAAGAGGCCTACATGGAAAAATACGGCCTCAACGAAGAGCAGAAGAAGGCCGTTCGCGACCGCGACATTCTGGCAATGATCGAGGCCGGCGGCAACATCTACTATCTCGCCAAGCTGGCCGGCATCTTCAATCTGTCCGTGCAGGACGTCGGCGCAATACAGACAGGTCGGACGACCGAGGAATTCAAGCAATTCCTCGCCAGCCAGGCGTGAGGAGGAAGGATCATGGCGACAATTCTCGGTGGCATCACGACATCCCACATTCCCGCCGTGGGCAATGCGATCCAGAAGGAACTCTACGACGATCCGTACTGGAAACCCTTCTTTGACGGCTATCCGAAAATTCATGCATGGATCCGGGAGCACAAGCCGGACTATGTAATCAACATCTACAACGACCACGGCCTTGGCTTCTTCCTCGACCGGATGCCGACCTTCGCGATCGGCGCGGCGCACGAGTACCGCAACGAGGACGAGGGCTGGGGCCTGCCGTCCCTTGATCCATTCCCCGGTGCGCCCGAACTTTCCTGGCACATCATCGAGTCAATGGTCGCCGATGAGTTCGACATAACCTCGTGTCAGGAACTGGCCGTTGATCACGGTTTCGTCGTACCGATGCAGCTCTTCTGGCCCGGCGCGCCCAACAATCCTGACATGCCGCGGGCCGTGCCGATTTCGGCCAACACCGTGCAGCATCCGATCCCGACGCTGAAGCGAGCGCTCGACTTCGGCAAGGCCCTGCGCAAGACCCTGCTTTCGTTCCCCGAGGACGCGAAGATCGTCGTGCTGGGTACCGGCGGCCTGTCGCACCAGCTCGACGGCCAGCGGGCCGGCTTCATCAACAAGGAGTTCGATCAGTACTGTCTGGAGAACATCGTCCACAATCCCGAGGAACTGACCAAGATTACCCGGATGGAACTGGTCGAGAAGGCCGGCGCCCAGGGCACGGAGTTCCTGATGTGGATGATGATGCGCGGCGCCTTGGGCGATGAGGTCAACGAAATCACGCGCAACTACCACATCCCGATCTCGAACACCGCATCCGGCACCCTTTTGCTGGAATGCGCGGCCTGACGGGAAGAGGACAATCCCGAATGGGACGCCCGGGCCCTTGGCCCGGGCGTTTCGCGTTCTAGCGGCGAATGATCATCGCCTCCGGCCCAAAGGGGAAGTTGGTGATGTTCTCTGCCCCGTTCTCGGTGATGATGAAGATGTCGTGCTCGCGATAACCGCCGGCGCCCGCCATGCCTTCCGGGATCATGATCATCGGCTCCATCGATACCACCATGCCCGGCTCCAGCACCGTGTCGACATCCTCGCGCAACTCCACCCCCGCCTCTCGGCCGTAGTAGTGCGAGAGAACGCCGAACGAGTGCCCATAGCCGAAGGAGCGGTACTTTAGGAGATCCCAGCCACGATACATCTCGTTGAGCGCCAGCGCGATCTCAGAACATTTCCTGCCCGGACCCATCATGTCGGACCCCGCCTTCATCACCGCGCAGTTCTTCTCCCAAAGATCGAGATGGGCATCCGACGCCTCCTCGCAGAACAGGGTCCGCTCGATCGCCGTGTAGTAGCCGAAAATCATCGGGAAGCAGTTGAGCGAGCATATGTCACCGCGCGCCACGCGCTTGTTGGTGACCGGGTTATGGGCACCGTCGGTCATGATCCCCGACTGGAACCACGTCCAGGTATCCATCAGCTCGACAAAGGGGAAGCTCGCAGCGATTTCGCGCACCATCGCCTGCGTCGAGGCCAGCGCCACCTCGTATTCCGGCACGCCCTCCGCGACGGCGTCCATCACCGCCCGCGCGCCGACATTGCAGATGCGCGCGCCTTCGCGGATCAGCGCATGCTCCTCGTCCGACTTGATCGCTCGCATCCACATCGAGGCCGCTGCCACGTCAACGAATTCGACCCCGGGAAAGGCCTCGCCGAGCAACTGCCGGTAGTCGAGCGAGACGTGATCGAACTCTATTCCGATCCGCTTGGCGCCCGACGGAATCAGCGATTTCAGCGCGGTGAAGAAATTGTCGCGACGCCAGTCCGAATAGATGATGTTGTCGCCATGGGTGCGCCGCCAGGGCTGTCCGCCATCGATGCCGGCCGTCACCGTCGTCGCGCTGCTGTCCGTCAGCACGAAGGCGTATTTGCGCCCGAAGGAGCAGTAGAGGAAGCCGGAATAGTAACAGATGCCGTGATAGGAGGTGAAAATGGCGACGTCGATGTCGTGACCGGCCATGTGCCGCCGCATGGCGTTCTGCCGCCTGTCCATCCCTGCATCGGAAAAGGGCGACCATTCCTTGTCGCCGTTTGTCCATTGGAAGACATGCAGCATGTCCTCCGTGCTGTTTCTGGCTTTCATGTGTGGATTATCCGCTTCATTGGGCCTGATGGCCCGAGGCACGATTGCCTCGGACGTTGGCCGAACCGGGAAGTGAAACCGGCTGGAACAACTATGGCGACCGCAAGCGGGAATCCGTGACTGCCGCGGACATCGGGTATTCGGAAAGCGACATCCGCCGCCCTGGCCTAGCCCGGAGTCAGGCCACGAAGCCGTTCAGACCGCCGCCGCAGCAATTCCAGAACCGTCAGCAGCACGATCGAGATAGCCACCATGAGAGTCGCCACGGCCAGGATGGTCGGCGATATCTGCTCGCGCAGGCCCGTGAACATCTGCCATGGCAGCGTTTTCTGGGAGGCGGAGCCGAGGAACAGCACGACGACCACTTCATCGAAGGAGGTGATGAAGGCGAACAATGCGCCCGACACCACACCGGGAATGATCAGCGGCATCTGCACCTTGAAGAAGGTGGTGACGGGATCGGCGCCCATCGAGGCGGCAGCCCGCGTCAACGACCTATCGAAGCCAACCAGCGTCGCCGTCACTGTGATGATGACGAAGGGCGTTCCGAGCGCCGCATGGGCCAGTACGACGCCCCAATACGTGCCCTGCAGACCGATGCGCGAATAGAAGAAATACATGCCCGCCGCCGATATGATCAGCGGCACGATCATCGGCGAGATCAGGATCGCCATGATCGCCGACTTGAACGGCACGTGGCTTTGCGAAAGCCCAATAGCGGCAAGCGTGCCAAAGCCGGTCGCCAGGATCGTCGCCACTGGCGCGATCGTCACCGAGTTCCAGAGCGCCTGCTGCCAGTCCGGATTGGTGAAGAAGTCCTGGTAGTGCTTGAGCGAGTAGCCCTCCGGATCGAGCGCCAGCATCTTCGGAGTAAAGGTGAAGAAGTTCTCCGCGTTGAACGACAGTGGCGCGATCACCATGATCGGAAAGATCAGAAAAAAGAAGATCAGCCCGCAAATGACGCGAAACGCGTAGTACCAGGCAATCTGGGCCGCGGATGAATAGGGGGGAAGTGCCGACATGATTTTCTTCCTAACCCAGTTTCACGTTATCGATACCGACAATCTTGTCGTAGACGTAGAACAATATCAGGACGAGGCAGAGCAGGATTGCTCCGAGCGCGGCCGCCAGCCCCCAGTTCAGCGATGACGAGATATGGTAGGCAATGCGGTTCGAGATGAAGATGCCACTCGTGCCCCCGACCAGTTCCGGCGTGATGTAGTAGCCGATTGACAGGATGAAGACGAGGATCGCGCCGGCGCCAATGCCCGGTACGGTCTGCGGGAAATAGACCTTCCAGAACGCCGTCCAGTCGTTTGCGCCGAGGCTTTTTGCGGCGCGCACATAGGACGGCGAGATCGTCTTCATCACAGAGAACAGCGGCAGGATCATGAAAGGCAGCAGGATATGCGTCATCGCGATGATCGTGCCGGTCTGGTTGTTGATCATTACGAGCCTGTTGGCATCGTCGATAATGCCCGTCCACACTAGGAAGTCGTTGATCACGCCCTGCTGCTGAAGCAGCACCTTCCACGCCGAGGTCCGCACCAGCAGCGATGTCCAGAACGGCAGCAACACCAGGATCATCAACATGTTCGACGCCTTGAGCGAAAGGTGGGCCAGAAGATAGGCGACCGGGAAACCCAGAATCAGGCAGGAGACGGTAATCATCAGCGACATCACCATCGTCCGGTTGAACAGCATCAGATAGACGCGCTCGTTGGCCGGTTTCATACGGATTCCCTCGGAGGTTTGTTCCGCATCCACCGCGTTGAGAAAGTACCCGGGAGTGTAGGCTGGGCTGAACCGTTTGATGACGCGCCAAGTTTCGACGTCGCCCCAGTCTTCGTCGGCATCGATGAACTGGGCCTTGTAGTCGCCCTCGTCCATGCGCTTGATCGCCCGCCCGGTCTTGCGGAACAGGCCCGACATGCCGGATTTCTCGTAGTTGAGCCGTGATCCGAGCCGCGTGTGAACGCGCTTTTCCACCGCAATCGCCAGATCGTCATGCAGCGCCGCAAAGACCGGTTCATTGGGCAACTCGTTGCCTGCCGGGTCCCATGCCTTCAGCGCCTCGACCGTGCGCGGGATCGTGTCCTGCACAATATTGTTTTCCACCGACCGGAAAAGCATGTCCGCTATCGGCGCGATGAAGGACAGCAAGATGAACAACAGCAACGGCGCGATCAGCAGGAAAGAGCGCAGCTTCTCGCGCCGCAGGGCCTTGGCTAGCCTTTGTTTCAAAGGGGTACCGTCAGCAGCACGCACGACACCGTCATCGGGGAAATCGCTATGGGACCTAGTGGCTGTCGGTGTGCTACTCATGGAATACCTTCATTTCCGCCTCTTTGTAGGATGCGGCGGCAAACCGCCGCATCCCGTGGATTGCCGGTTAGCGCTTACTGCGCCAGCCAAGCCTGGAACTTGGCGTCCAGATCGTCGCGATTGTCGGCCCACCACTCGTAATTGTAGAGGAAGGTGTTTTTCGCGTTGGCCGGATCGGTCGGCATGTGCGGTGCCATGTCAATACCGAGTTCGGCATGCTTGCCGACGAGCGGCGCCGACGAAGCGCGGGCCGGACCGTAGGAAATGTACTTGGCCTGGTCGGCGAGACGCTGGGTGTCAGTCGCGAACTTCAGGAAGTGCATGACACGGTTCAGCCGGTCTTCCGGCAGATCGGCTGGGACGATCCAGCCGTCGAGATCGAACACCTGGGCGTCCCAGAGCATCTTGAACGGCTGTCCCTGCTCCTCGATGGCGGAGAAGAAACGGCCATTGTAGGACGATGCGAGAACGACTTCCCCGTCGGCCAATAGCTGCGGCGGCTCAGCGGCCGCGGACCACCAGATGACCTGGTCCTTGATGGTGCCGAGCTTGGCCAGCGCCTGCTCGACGCCTTCGTCGGTTTCCAGAACATCATAGACGTCTTCCTTGGCAACACCGTCGCAAAGCAGGGCCCATTCCATGTTGTTGATCGGGCGCTTCTCGAGCGAGCGCTTGCCCGGGAAGTTCTCCAAATCGAACATGGCGCAGATGCTGTCCGGTTCCTTGCCATTCCACTCCGCGACATCCGCGCGATAGGCGGCGGTGGTTGAGTAGACGATCTGCGGGATAAAGCACTCCGACACGATCATGTCGCCGAAGTCTTCCGCAGCGGGGGTGCCGTCAGGGGCCTCGGCCAAGACGGCAGAATGGTCGATTGGCGCGGCGAGACCCTCGTCGCAAAGACGGATCGCGTCGGCTGCGACAACATCCACCAGGTCCCAGGTCACGTTGCCGGCCTCGTTCATGGCGCGCAGCTTGGCCACAGCCTCGTTGGAGCTTTCGTCCCAGACCACGTTGACACCGGTCATGGCGATATACGGCTCGGAATATGCCTTGACCTGCGAAGCCTGGTAGGCACCGCCCCATGACACGAGCGTCATGCTGTCGACGCAGTTGTCGCATGGCGGCAGATCCTCGGATACGACCTGGCCAGTAAAGGCCATACTGGCGGCGGACGCCAGGAGCACGGTTCTCAGTTTCATTCTATTCTCCCTTTCGATAAAGGCCGGACGGATCATCCGTCGCAACCTGCTTGCCGGAACTGCATGCCCCGGCAAATTTCTCGCTCAAGCTACAGCGTCCAGCGCCTTGCAATCGGAAGCGGCCCAGCCGATTCTGCGCTTCTGTCCTTCCTGCAAATCCCACCGCTCGCCGCGGTTGCGCACCTTGACGATGAATTCGTCGTTTCCGCAGATGTTCATGCGCACGCGGATGTGGTCCCCGAGATAGATGAGTTCCTCGATGACGCCCTCGACCTGGTTCTCGTGCTGGTCCGTCGGCACGACCTCGATGCGCTCCGGACGCAGGGAAATCGTTGTCCTGTCACCGACCCCCTCGACATTCACCTTGTCCGCCTGCAGGACGGTTCCGTCAGCGAGGCGTACCTTGCACCGGTCGCCTTTCACCTCGACGACTTCGCCCGTCAGCTTGTTGTTCTCGCCGATGAACTGGGCGACGAAGGAGTTCTGCGGGCTTTCGTACAGCACGTCCGGCGAAGAAAGCTGCTGGATTATGCCGTCGTTGAACACCGCCACGCGGTCCGACATCGTCAGGGCTTCAGTCTGGTCGTGCGTGACGTAGACGATCGTGACGCCGAGATTCTCGTGAATGTGCTTGATCTCGTACTGCATCTGCTCGCGCAGCTGCTTGTCGAGTGCGCCCAGCGGCTCGTCCATCAGCACGAGTTCCGGATCGAACACGAGCGCGCGCGCGACGGCGACGCGCTGCTGTTGCCCGCCGGACAGCTGCGCCGGCCGGCGCGAACCGAATTCGCCGAGTTCGACCATGTCGAGCGCACGCTTGACCTTTTCTTCCTGCTCGGCCTTGCCCATGCCGCGAACCTGCAGCGGAAACGCCAGGTTCTCTGCCACCGACATGTGCGGAAACAGCGCATAGTTCTGGAACACCATGCCGATGCCGCGCTTGTGCGGCGGAACGTTGTTGATCGGATGATCGTTGAGGAAGATTTCGCCATGGGTCGCCGGCTCGAAACCGGCAAGCATCATCAGGCATGTCGTTTTGCCCGATCCGGACGGGCCAAGCATAGTCAGGAATTCGCCGCGCGCTATGTCGAGATTGAGGTTCTTGACGACCAGCGTTTCACCATCATAACTCTTCTGCACACCTTCGTAACGTACAGCCGCACCGCGGTTTTGGCTCATGACATCTCCCTGATTTCTGCCGGAAACCCGTGCGATCTGCGCGCGTTTTCCTTGTCAGGCGGCATGAAAGCGAAACTGCCTGCCCCTTGTAAAGGGAAAGCTGCATTTTTTTTGGCTGTCGGAGGGGAAATGCCAAAGGTTTATGCAATTTTGGCGCGCGACGGCGAATTATTGCACTTCGTGATCGGCAATCAGGGCGCCGGACTGCGAATCATAGACAAGCACGCGGTCTCCGCCATTCGGCAAAGTTCCGAAAAATAGAATGCGCGTGTCCGATACCGCGGTATCGTTCACTGCGAATCCGTCCGGCAGGTCGATCACGGCCTCCGATATCCCGCGCGGCGCTCCCGAGCCCGCCGACTTGTAGACAACGGCGCCAAGCACGGCCATAAGGCCGACCAGCATGATGCCGATGGAGACCACCATCAGCCGGGCAAGCTTGCGCCGCACGCGTTCCATCGCGGGATCGAGCGGCTTGTCCTCGTCGAAATCGTCTGTGGGAACTGTCATGACGAAGGGCCATAACGAAGCGGGCGGCGAATTGGAAGCCTTTACCGCAGGCGATGAGGCTGCGGGCGCTCGCCTTGACCAGTGGCTCGCCGGTGTCACGCCGCACGACCTCTCGCGCAGCCGCATCAAGCAGTTGATCGAGCAGGGCCAGGTTAGCCTGAATGGCGAGGTAGTGACCGAGGCCCGGCGCAAGCTGAGGCCTGGCGACAGGATCGAACTCGTCCGGCCCGAGCCCCGACCGGCCGAACCCGAGGCAGAGGCGATCCCCCTGACCGTCCTGTACGAGGATGACGATGTCATCGTCATCGACAAGCCGGCCGGTCTCGTGGTCCACCCGGGCGCGGGCAATCAGTCCGGTACGCTGGTCAACGCGCTGATTGCGCACTGCGGAGACAGCCTGTCAGGTATCGGCGGCATCAGGCGACCGGGCATCGTCCACCGGCTCGACAAGGATACCAGCGGGGTCATGGTCGTGGCCAAGAACGACCGTGCCCACCACGGTCTTGCCGCCCAGTTCGCCGACCACGGTCGCACGGGCGGAATGCGCCGCAGCTATCTGGCCCTGGTCTGGGGCGCTCCCGACAGGATGACCGGCACGATACGGACATTCCTCGGTCGCTCCCCGCGCGACCGCATGAAGCAGGCCGTCGTCCCCGAGGGACAGCCGGATGCACGTCATGCTATCACCCATTTCCGGGTCTCCGAACGATATGGGGACCCGACCGGCGCGGCTCCCCTCGCAAGTCTTGTCGAATGCCGGCTGGAAACCGGCCGCACCCATCAGATCCGTGTCCACATGGCGCATCTCGGCCATCCGCTTGTAGGCGATCGGGATTATGGCAGGCAGTTTGCCACCAAGGCCAATGTCCTTCCCGAACCCCTGCGCACCGTTGTTTCCGCTTTTGATCGACAGGCCCTGCATGCCGCCCACCTGTCTTTCGAGCATCCGGCGACCGGTCAGCTCATGGCCTTCGATACACCGCTTCCTGCCGACATGGCCGAGCTCGTCGGAGGCTTTCGCCGCCACTTCGCCGGGTCTTGAAAACGCCTCTTTTCGTGCCTACCTGCACGACATGGGAGGATGCGCGCCGCTTTCTCCCATTTGCGTTCGGTCAAAATGACGGACGCGCCAAGTGTTTGCCGCAATAACGCGGGAACCTAGTTCAGAAAAGGGGTGCTTGATACATGGCCCGGACTAATCTCCCTAGCCTTTACGGCGGCGAAGGCGGGTTGACGCGTTATCTCGAGGAAATCCGCCGTTTCCCGATGCTGCAGCCGCAGGAAGAGTACATGCTCGCCAAGCGATATCAGGAGCATGGCGACCCGGACGCAGCGCACAAGCTCGTGACCAGCCACCTTCGCCTCGTCGCCAAGATCGCGATGGGCTATCGCGGTTACGGCCTCCCGATCGGCGAAGTGATTTCCGAGGGCAATGTCGGCCTCATGCAGGCAGTGAAACGCTTCGAACCGGAGCGCGGGTTCCGGCTGGCCACCTACGCTATGTGGTGGATCAAGGCCGCCATACAGGAATATATTCTGCGGTCGTGGAGCCTTGTCAAGATGGGCACCACCGCCAACCAGAAGCGGCTCTTCTTCAACCTTCGCAAGGCGAAGAACAAGATTCGCGCGCTAGGCGACGCCGATCTCAACCCGGACCAGGTCAAGAAGATCGCAACCGAGCTGCAGGTCTCCGAGGAGGAGGTCCTGTCGATGAACCAGCGCATGGCCGGCGATGCCTCGCTCAACGCGCCCATCCGGGCGACCGACGGCGAAAGCGGGCAGTGGCAGGACTGGCTGGTCGACGAGAGCGAAAGCCAGGAAGAGTTGCTCATCGAGGAAGACGAGCGCGAACAGCGTTCCGCACTCCTTCACGAGGCAATGAACGTGCTCAACGAGCGCGAGCGCCGAATCTTCGAGGCGCGGCGGCTTTCCGAGGATCCGCTGACGTTGGAACAGCTGTCAGGCGAGTTCGATATCTCGCGTGAGCGCGTTCGCCAGATCGAGGTGCGAGCCTTCGAGAAGGTTCAGGATGCGGTCAAGGCAGCCGCGGCCGAGAAGGCCAAGGCATTGCGTCAGGTCGCCTGACGCACACGCGCCGCCGTAGCAAGAAAAAAGCCGGGCCAAGCCCGGCTTTTCTGTTACGCGGGAATTTACTGGTCTTGCGCTTCCGCGGTGCCCGCCTTCTCCCACGCGGACAGCACCTCGTTGAACACCTGCTCCCCGGGGATGCCCTTCTCCAGCGTGATCAGGGCGCGGCGGCCGCTGATATATTGCATCGGGATATCGATCCATTCCTCGCGCCGCATCAGGTTGAGGTTGGTCTCGATCGCGGTCGGGGCATCGGTAAGCGCGATCAGGAAGATGTTCGTGTCGAGAGCTGCCGCGACGCCGATCAGCGCGTTGCCCGGATCCTGTTCGGTTCCCTTGAAGGTGATCCGCTGGACATCGGCAATGCCGCGCCCCTCGAACGTGTCGGGCACCCGGAACAGGAGTTCGATGACGTGGCTCGCCGGGAATGTCTCGTCGGCATTGCGCCTGATCGTCATTTCCATGGTCAGCCCGAGCTCGGGAATCGATGCTTCTGCGCGTATCGCCGGTTCCGGCGGCAGGTCGCCTCCGGGCGATTCCTGGACCACCGACCAGATCGCCGCCCCCGCCTCGGCGGTACCTGCCTGCGATCCCGTGCGCTCCTGGTAGAAGATCGCGCGCTGGCCGACCGGCAGCAACGCCTGGTCGTCCGTGTCCGCCTGCGCCGCCGCGCCGGCGTCGCCCGGTTGCGGATCCGTACCGGCATCGGACTGGGCAGCAACGCTCGTGCCTTCGCCGTTCGTTTCGGCCGGATCCGCCGGTCCTGCATCGACCTCGCTGCCATCGGGCATCAGCCGCTGCGTGAATTTCGGCGGCGCCTCTACAGCGGCGATATCCTCGCCGCCGCTCGTGTCGTCCGTACCTGATGTGTCGGTGTCATCGGCGGTTACCGTCGTGCTCGGTGCCTCGCGCACCGGGACGCCGTTCTCGGTGGTCATCGTCTCCGACGAACCGAACAGGTCCATGATCGCGCCGCGCCCGGCAAATGCTGCCGCACCGGCGATCAGCAGTATCGCGACGGCAGCGACGATCCACGGAAGGCGGCTCCGGCCTGCGGACACGATCTCCGGCCTGTCCATTCCGTGCCCGCGCGTATCGGCCTGCGTCTCGAATGAATCCTCCGCCCGCTCGGCGGCCGATTGCTCCTGCTGGGCCAGGAATGCCGCAAGCGGATCTTCCTCGGTCTCGGCGGGCGCGGCTTCCGGCGCTTCCGCCATCGCCGGCTGCTCGACGGCCACATCCTCCCTTGCCGGCTCTTCCCGCGACGGCGCTTCCGGTTCGGGCGCAGCTTCAGGTGCCGGTTCAGCCGCCTCGGTCGCGCCGGCGGGTATGACGCCGGCCTCGAAGAGGTGTTCCAGATCGGCATCCGTGTCCGCGGCCGGCGCCTCCGGCGGCGGCGGTGGTGGCGCATATTCCGCCTCTATAACGGATATTGCGGCCTCGAGCTTGTCGAACTGGCGCTGGATCACGGCCTCCGGCGGCCGTTTTTCCAGTGCCTCGATCTGACGGGAAATCGTCGCACGGGCGCGTTCATAGACCTTGGCACGCATTTCCGGCGTGGGATTTTTCATCCCGCCAAGTGTCTTTTTCAGGACGGCCTCGAAATCTGCCATATATTCAATCCGTTGTGTACTTCGCGCGCTAAACTAGTCTTGAAACGGATCAGTCACAAGTATCGTGTCGTCGCGTTCGGGACTTGTGGACAGCAGCGCCACCGGCGCGCCGATCAGTTCCTCGATATGGCGGACATATTTGACCGCCTGTGCCGGCAGGTCGTTCCAGGTCCGTGCGCCCGCTGTCGTCGCCTTCCAGCCTTCCACCGTCTCGTAGATCGGCTCGACCCTGGCCTGCGCACCCTGGCTGGCGGGCAGGTAGTCGATCTCCTCGCCGTCCAGCCTGTAGCCGACGCAGATCTTGATTTCGTCGAGGCCATCAAGCACGTCCAGCTTCGTCAGCGCGATTCCGTTGATGCCGTTGATCGCCACCGCCTGGCGCACCAACACCGCATCGAACCAGCCGCAACGCCGTCTGCGCCCCGTCACCGTGCCGAACTCGTGGCCGCGTTCTCCAAGAAACTGACCGATTTCGTTTTCCTGCTCGGTCGGAAACGGCCCTTCCCCGACGCGCGTCGTGTAGGCCTTTGTAATGCCGAGTATGTAACCGACGCTGCCCGGCCCTATGCCCGAGCCGGTCGCCGCCTGCCCCGCGGTCGTGTTCGAGGACGTCACGAAGGGATAGGTGCCGTGATCGATGTCGAGCAGCGTGCCCTGCGCCCCCTCGAACAGGATCCGTGCACCGCGCCTTCGGTAGTCGTCGAGGATTTTCCACACACGATCGACATAGGGGATGATCGTGTCGGCGACCGACCGCAATTCCTCCATCAGTGCGTCGTGTGCCACCTCTTCCCGGCCGAGACCGCGACGCAACGCGTTGTGATGCGTCAGCAGCCGGTCAACCTTGGCTGGCAGTGTGTCCATGTTCTTCAGGTCCATCGCGCGAATGGCGCGGCGCCCCACCTTGTCCTCGTATGCCGGCCCGATACCCCGCCGCGTCGTTCCGATCTTGGTACCAGAATTCGACGCCGCGTCCTCGCGAATGCCGTCGAGCTCACGGTGCACCGACAGAATCAGCGCGGTGTTCTCGGCGATGCGAAGTCGATCCGGACCGACCGTTACGCCCTGTTCTTCGAGCCGCTTCAGCTCGGCAACAAAGGCATGCGGATCGAACACCACGCCGTTGCCGATGACGGAGAACTTGCCCTCGCGCACCACGCCCGAAGGCAGCAGCGAAAGCTTGTAGCTGACGCCGTCGATGACCAGCGTGTGGCCGGCATTGTGCCCGCCCTGGAACCGCACCACCACGTCGGCACGTTCGGAGAGCCAATCGACAATCTTGCCCTTGCCCTCGTCGCCCCACTGGCTGCCGATCACCACAACATTGGTCATTTCGCTTCATTCCCGGATAATTTTGTCAAACCCGCGGCGTTCTAGACTGTTGGCGACGAAAGCGCGATAGGCAATTCGCCAAAAAACCTGACGCCGCGGGATTGCCGTGTCCCCTGCGTCACGGACTCGCGTGTTTACCTTCGCACTCCGATCGGCTAGCTGGTGCCGTCCCGCCCCGAAACGGATCGATCCATGCCATCTCCTTCCGCGAGCCGCATTGCCTATCTCCTGCTGACAGCGACAGCGCTGTTCTGGGGCGGCAATGCCGTCGCCGGCAAGTTCGCAGTCGGCCACATTCCGCCAATGACTCTGAACGCGGTACGCTGGACGGCTGCTTTCATGATCATCCTCGCCATCGGTTGCCGGACCTTCCGCCGCGACTGGCCGCTCGTACGTGCTCATGCGCCGACCTTGCTTGGCCTCGGCGCCATCGGATTTTCGCTGTTCAACATGGCCCTCTATTCGGCGGCGCAATATACCTCTGCGGTCAACATCACCATTGAGCAGGCAGGTATCCCGCTCTTCGTCTTCATCACGAATTTCCTGCTGTTCAGGACGCGCGTCGCAGGTCTCCAGATTTTGGGATTCATCCTGTCGATCGCCGGCGTGGCCGTCGTCGTATCCGGCGGCGACCTGGAACGCCTCGCGGCACTGCGGATCAATCGCGGCGACGCAATAACGCTGATCGCGGTCGCTGCATATGGCGCATACACGGTGGCGCTACGCTACAAGCCGGCACTCGACTGGCGCTCGACCATGATTGCCATGACCTTCGCCGCCATGATCGCATCGTGGCCGTTCGCGCTATGGGAGCAGTTGTCCGGCGCCGGCTACATACCCGACGCGGCGGGCCTCGCAGCGGCTGCGTATACGGCAATCTTCCCGTCGATCCTCTCGCAGGTTTTCTACATGAGGGGTGTCGACATGATCGGCCCGAACCGCGCCGGCCTGTTCATCAATCTCGTTCCGGTTTTCGGAACGGTCCTGGCAATACTTGTACTCGGAGAAAGATTGCACCTGTTCCACGGCGTCGCCCTGGCATTGGTGATCGGAGGAATCGGGCTGGCGGAAAGAGGCGCGAGCCGCGCAAGCAAATCCGGCCGCTGACGTCGGACCGCGCTTTCGGTAACAAGGTTGTCCGTGGATGTGGCGCGTCCGGGCAGCAACCGGATTGGAAGCTGCATGATAGCATGAAAAGGCCGCCGGCCGAAGCCGGCGGCGATCACTTTTTCCGGCAAAGCGGAAGCCGGAGACGTCAGACGTCAAAGACCAGCGGCTTCGCGGACAGTATTTCCGGAAACGCACGGACCTCGTCGAGCACTGTCTCGCTGACCGGCTCGTCGACATACAGCAGCGCGATCGCGTCGCCGCCGGGCCGGTTTCGTCCGAGTTGGAAGTTGGCGATGTTGACGCCATGCTTGCCGAAAGTCGTGCCCAGCAGGCCGATGATGCCCGGCGCGTCGTTGTTGGTGGTGTAGACCATGTGCCTGCCGATCTCGGCATCGAGATTGATGCCCTTGATCTGGATGAAGCGCGGCTTTCCGTCCGAGAACACGGTGCCCGCGACCGAGCGAGTGTTGTTGGCAGTCTTCACCGTCAGCTTGATGTAGCCGTCGAACACGCCGCTCTTGTCCCGCTTGACCTCGGATACGATGATGCCGCGTTCCTTCACCATCACCGGCGCAGACACCATGTTGACGTCGGACACCTGCGGCCGGATCAGCCCCGCCAGCGCCGCGGAGGTGAGCGCCTTGGTGTTCATGTCCGCGGTGATGCCGTCATAGAGGATTTCGACCTCCTTGATCGCGCTTTCCGTCACTTGTCCGACGAACGCGCCAAGCACTTCGGCCAGCTTGACGAATGGTTTGAGCCGCGGCGCCTCCTCGGCCGTTATAGACGGCATGTTGATCGCGTTGGCGACCGCCCCCTTCAGCAGATAGTCGGACATCTGTTCCGCGATGTGGATCGCGACATTCTCCTGCGCTTCCATGGTCGAGGCGCCGAGATGCGGCGTGCATACCACATTCGGAAGATGGAACAGATCGTTCTTGGTGGCCGGTTCGGTCTCGAACACGTCGATTCCTGCTCCGGCGACCTTGCCGGATTTCAGGGCCTCGACGAGATCGGCCTCCCTGATCAGGCCGCCACGTGCGCAATTGATGATGCGCACGCCGTCCTTCATCTTGGCGATTGCCGCCGCGTCGATGATGTTGCGGGTCTTGTCGGTCAGCGGCGTGTGCAGCGAAATGAAGTCCGCGCGGGCGAACAGGTCGTCGAGTTCCACCTTTTCCACGCCCAGTTCCGTCGCTCGCTCGGGCGACAGGAACGGATCATAGGCGATCACGTTCATCTTCAGGCCGATCGCACGTTGCGCGACGATCGAGCCGATATTGCCGCAACCGATCAGTCCGAGCGTCTTGCCGGTAATCTCGACGCCCATGAACTTGGACTTCTCCCACTTGCCCGCGCTGGTGGAGGCATGTGCCTCCGGCAACTGGCGGGCGACGGCAAAGATCATCGCGATTGCATGCTCGGCGGTGGTGATCGAGTTGCCGAACGGCGTGTTCATCACGATGATGCCGCGCCGGGAGGCGGCGGGAATGTCGACATTGTCGACGCCGATACCGGCACGGCCCACGACCTTGAGCCTGTCGGCCGCCTCGATGAGTTTCTCGGTCACCTTGGTAGCCGAACGGATGGCCAGGCCGTCATAGTTGCCGATGATTTCGAGCAGCTTTTCCTTGTCCTTGCCGACTTCGGGCATGAAATCGACGTCGATTCCGCGATCGCGGAAAATCTGGACGGCAGTTTCGGACAGCTTGTCCGATACGAGTACGCGCGGTGCCATGAATGGCCTCCTTGGATGAATTTTGATGAGAGGGAGGAAGGGGCGGCCGCGACCGCCCGAAACGGGATCAGGCAGCAGCCTTGAGAGCCGCCTTCTGGGTTTCGAAGGCCCAGTCGAGCCACGGCATCAACGCCTCGAGATCGGAAGTCTCGACGGTCGCACCGGCCCATATTCTCAGACCCGACGGTGCATCGCGATACGCACCGATGTCGAAGGCGACGCCGGCCTTGTCGAGCGCGGAAACGATTGCCTTCGCAAACGTCGCCTGGTCCTCGGCGGAAAGTGCCGTTACAGCCGGATCCACGATCTTCAGGCACACCGACGTATTCGAACGGGTTGCCGGGTCTTTCGCCAGGTTTTCAAGCCACGTGCTGGCATCGACATGGTTCTGGATCGCCTTGAAATTGGCATCGGCCCGCGCTTTCAGCGCATCGAGGCCGCCAAGCCCCTTCGCCCAGTTCAGCGCGTCGATATAGTCCGCCACGCACAGCATGGATGGCGTGTTGATCGTCTCGCCCCTGAAAATGCCCTCGATCAGCTTTCCGCCCTTGGTCATGCGGAAGATTTTCGGCAACGGCCAGGCCGGCGTGTAACTCTCGAGCCGTTCCACGGCGCGTGGCGAGAGGATGATGACGCCATGGCCGCCCTCGCCGCCAAGCACCTTCTGCCAGGAGAAGGTTGTGACGTCGAGCTTGTCGAAATCGAGCTCCTGGGCAAAGGCCGCCGACGTCGCGTCGCAGATCGTGAGCCCCTTGCGATCGGTCGGGATGAAGTCGCCGTTCGGCACGCGCACGCCCGAGGTGGTGCCGTTCCAGGTGAACACGACGTCGCGGTCGAAATCGATGGTCGAGAGATCGGGCAGTTCGCCGTAATCCGCCTCGATGCGGCGGACGTCTTCAAGCTTCAGCTGCTTGACCACATCCGTGACCCAGCCGGCGCCAAAGGACTCCCATGCCACCATGTCGACGCCGCGCTCGCCCAGAAGCGACCACATGGCCATCTCGACGGCACCGGTATCGGAGGCCGGGACGATGCCGATGCGATGTGTCTCGGGCACCTTCAGAACTTCCCGCGTCAGCGCGATCGCGTCGGCGAGCATGGCCTTTCCGGGCTTCGAGCGGTGAGAACGGCCGAGCGTCGACGTGTCGAGTCCTTCGGGCGCCCAACCTGGACGCTTCGCACACGGACCGGAAGAAAAACGGGGATTAGCCGGACGCACGTCCGGCGTGGGGATGTTGGTCGTCATAAGTCTACCCTTCCAGATAGTAGCCTCTCGTTGGGGAGAGGTGTCCCACGCGGGGGCTTATCCGAAAGCCCCCGCTGCCGCAAGGAAAAAGGCAGACACAGTATGCGACGGAATGTCCGCCCTACTGGAATTCGTAGCGGAGCCCGACTCGCACCTGGTGGAAGTCCACGCCCTCGTGGATGGTGCCGGTGGCAAGATCCACGTATTCCATCCCCGGCGCACTTAGGAACTGGTACCCGACATCGAGTTGGGTATTGGCGCCAAGATCGTATGCGAAGCCGGCATTGAGGCTATAGGCGAAATCGTAGTGATTGTCCGTAGCCGTGAAATCGACCCCCAGTGATGGCGAGTTCACCCTTAGCTCCTGGTCGGAGAAAAGAAGGCCCGCGCCCGCACCGACATACGGCGTGAACCCGCCGACGGTGCCGAGATCGATATAGCCGTTGGCCATGGCACCCCACGTCCGGCTTTCCGCCGAGATGTAGTCGACCCCGTCGTCGTAGACGAGACTGTCATCCGCGACATAGCTCAGGTTGATGTCGGCCCGCAGCATGTCCGCGAAACGATAGCCGAGTCCGATACTGCCACCGAAGCGGTTGTTCTCGACACCGGTACCAAGGAGATTGACATCGTAGACCGATTCATTGGCGGCATAGCTCACGTCCCCGCGGAGATACCACCCGGCACCAATGGCCGCAGGCGCGTATTGAGCCGAATTGAGGGGAACAACCATGTCGTAGTCGGCCGCAATCGCCGTATTGGGCATTGCAAGCATGCCTGCGGCACCCGCCAGGAGGATGGATTTGAAGAAAACTGATCCGTTCATGATGATCAACCCCGCATTTTGTGACGGGAATACCCGCCGCCGCACCAATGAAACGCAGTGTTAACCATGCAAGTTAAGCGGGCGTTAAGCGTGACTGAGGGGAATACAAATACTTGTCTTGATTGTACTTTGCAGGGCAAATGAAAAGCCGCCCGGATGGTGCGGGCGGCTGCATTCATTTGAGAACAACTTGTATTTTCCGGAATACCGGAAGTGATCACGTCGCCATCAGCTTCCGAACTTGTAGCGGAACCCCAGCCTGACATCGTGCGATCCGATGTCATTGAATGTCGACGGGTTGAATTCGTTGTTGGTGCCGTCATAGGAGATCACGTCGCCGCTTTGAGCGTTGCCGAGATGCAGGTAGCTGTAACCGAGATCCAGCGTCAGCCGGTCATTGACCTCGTACCCGATACCGGCATGCAGCGCCCAGGCGAAATGCCATTCCGAATGCGTTGATGCATAGGCTACGCCACCGGTGGGAACATTGATGTCCCTGTAGTTCGAGATCGTGTTGCGCGACGCACCGACGCCCGCGCCGACATAAGGCGTAATGCCCTTGACGGTGCCAAGGTCGACATAGGCGTTCGCCATCAGCAACAGTTCGGATTTTTTGGCGGTATACTCATCGGTGCCGTCGAATGTGCCGTCGCCGGTTTCGTCGTAACGATCAAGCGCGGCAAAATCCGCCTTGCCGCGATATTGCGCCGTGAGATCGCTGCGCAGCCAGTCGTTGAATTCGTAGCCGATGCCTACCTGGAACGTCGGAGCGGACGAAAATTCGCCCGGATCGAGAAACTCGTGCACGGCGGCGTCTTCGAACAATATGTTGTAGAGTCCGCTGTCGAGCTTCTGGTTGCTCATGCCGATATCGCCGCGCAGGTACCATGAGGCTACCGCTGCGGGTACATATTCCGGCGCTTCGATGACGGTCGGCTCGTATATGTCAGCCGCCAGGGCCGGTGTGCCGCCTGCGAATGCAATAGCAGTACCGGCGAGCAGGTGTTTCGCTGCAGACTTCATAAACTTGTCCTTCCAACAGCCCGGGAAAATTCGGGACAGAATGTCTCCAAAACCTCGGCGGAATAGTCGGATGGATTGGTTAAATTGCAATTAACCGAGAATTTTTACCATGTTTGCTAACCATGACGGTCGGCAAAACAAAAACGGCGCCCCCGAGGCGCCGCGCCGAATTTCGGTAGTGGGCCCGGTCAGGCCGCCGTTCTCAACCCGGCAATCGCGTTCACGATGTCATCGACCACCTGCTCGACCAGGCCTCGGTCATCCCCCTCCGCCATGACGCGGATCACCGGCTCGGTGCCCGAGGGACGAATCACCAAGCGGCCCGTCCCCCCTAGACGGTTGGTGCCCTCGTCGATGGCCGACCTGACGTCGGCATCCTCCAGCGGCTTGCCACCGCGGAACCGCACATTCTTCAGCACTTGCGGCACCGGCTCGAACTTTCGGCAGACCTCGCTCGCGGGCTTCCCGGCACCCTGGATATAGGCCAGCACCTGGAGTGCCGAAACAAGCCCGTCACCGGTCGTCGAATACTCGGACAGGACGATGTGGCCGGATTGTTCGCCGCCGATATTGAATCCGTGCTCGCGCATGTGTTCCACGACGTAGCGGTCGCCCACCTTCGTGCGCGCCAAGCTAAGTCCCCGGTCCTCCAGGAAACGTTCGAGGCCGAGATTCGACATCACCGTAGCAACAATGCCGCCACCAGCCAGGCGTCCGTCCGAATGCCATCCATCCGCGATCAGCGCCATCAGCTGGTCGCCATCGACTACCTTGCCCTTCTCGTCCACGATCAGCACCCGGTCCGCATCGCCATCGAGCGCGATACCGAGGTCGGCGCGCACCTCGTGCACCTTCTTCGACAATCCGATCGGATTGGTCGAGCCACATTCGGAGTTGATGTTGAGCCCGTCGGGCTTGTCGTTGATCGTGACGACCTCGGCACCCAGTTCCCACAACGCAGCAGGCGCTGCCTTGTAGGCGGCGCCGTTGGCGCAGTCGACGACGACGCGCAAGCCGGAAAGCGTCATGTCCTTGGGAAAGGTCCGCTTGGCGAATTCGATATAGCGGTAGAGATCGCCCTCCACGCGCTGGGCGCGTCCCACCTTGGCCGCCTTTGCCAAACGGTCGGTCAGGTCCTGGTCAATCAGGTCCTCAATCTTCTTTTCCAGCCCGTCGGACAACTTGTAACCGTCCGGGCCAAATAGCTTGATACCGTTGTCCTCGAAAGGATTGTGCGAAGCGGAGATCATCACGCCGATATCGGCGCGCAATGATCGGGTCAGCATCGCAACGGCCGGCGTCGGCACCGGCCCGAGCAGGAACACGTCGACGCCCGCCGCCGTAAAGCCGGCAACCAGCGCATTTTCCAGCATGTAGCCGGAAAGTCGCGTATCCTTTCCGATAACGGCTCGATGGCGATGGCCGCCCCGATTGAAGGCAACGCCCACAGCCATGCCGACTCGCATGGCAATCTCGGGCGTCATGGGATGGATATTGGCCGTTCCGCGAATTCCGTCCGTGCCGAAATATTTGCGAGTCATCGTCGCTCCGCTCTGCTTTTCGGTTGCTGTTTTTCGCCTGGCCATTTGACCGTTCGGTATACACCACGCCGATTCATGAAAAAAGGCCGCCGAAGCGGCCTTTCACATCTGTTCCAACGACACGGTTAACCCTGCGGTTGCGGTTCCATGCCCCCGGTGTCGGGTTCGTCGCCCTTGTTCTTGTCGGCCTTTTCCTTCGATCCGGCCTTAGGGACGGCCGATCCGCGCGACGGCGGCGTGTCGTCACCCAGGTCGCGTGACGGCTTCTCGCCGGCCAGAAGCGCCTTGATCTCGTCGCCGGACAGCGTCTCGTATTCGAGCAGGCCTTCCGCCAGCGCGATCCAGTCCTTTTTCTTCTCGGTAAGGATTCTGCGTGCCGTCTCGTAGGCCTCGTCGATCAGGCGGCGGACCTCCATGTCGATAATCTGGGCGGTATCCTCCGAAACATTCTTCTGCTGGGCCACCGAGTGGCCGAGGAACACTTCCTGCTGGTTCTCGCCATAGGCGACGAGGCCGAGCTTGTCGGAGAACCCCCATTGCGTGACCATGGCTCGAGCCAGCTTGGTGGCCTGCTCGATGTCCGACGATGCCCCGGATGTGATGTTTTCCTTGCCGAACTTCAGCTCTTCGGCGACACGGCCACCCATCATGATCGCCAGCCGCGAAATCATGTAGCGGTAGCTCATCGAGTAGCGGTCCCCCTC